>NZ_JAWHOP010000004.1:285268-299669 GCF_032586995.1 Pseudomonas syringae group sp. J248-6
TGACCATCGTGCGACGCTCCGCGTCGCATGCCGTTCTGGACGCTCCGCGTCCTCTTGACGACGCAGAGCCTGCGTGAGCGTGAGGGACGATTTAGCCCCGCTCATGCACCAAGCGCCCACCCGACCAGGTCTGTTTCACTGTCCGGTCATCACCGATGGTCATCAGCACAAACAGAATCTCTTCGATGTCTTTAGCCTGTTTCAACCGGTATGACAGCAGCGGGGTGGCGTTGTAATCCAGCACCAGGAAGTCGGCTTCGTTACCGGGCTTCAAGCTGCCGACCTTGTCCTCCAGTCGCAATGCGCGTGCGCCGCCCAATGTCGCCAGGTACAGCGACTTGAACGGATTGAGCCGTGCGCCCTGCATCTGCATGACCTTGTAGGCCTCGTTCAGGGTCTGCAGAATCGAAAAACTGGTGCCGCCGCCCACGTCGGTGCCCAGACCGACATTCACCTTGTGCTTCTCGGCCATCGGCAAGTTGAACAGGCCGCTGCCCAGAAACAGGTTGGAGGTCGGGCAGAAGGCAATCGCCGAACCGGTTTGCGCCAGTCGTGCGCACTGTTCGTCGCACAAGTGCACGCCATGGGCGAACACCGAGCGCTCGCCGAGCAGGTTGAAGTGATCGTAGACGTCCAGGTAATGCTTGCGCTCGGGGAACAGCGCCTTGACCCACTCGATCTCCTGAAGGTTTTCACTGATGTGGGTCTGCATGTACAGGCCGGGATACTCGGTGAGCAGCTGGCCAGCCAGGCTCAATTGCTCAGGGCTGCTGGTCGGCGCGAATCGCGGGGTCACTGCGTAGCTCAAACGCCCTTTGCCGTGCCAGCGCTCGATCAGCGCCTTGCTGTCGGCGTACCCGGATTCCGGCGTATCAACCAGATAATCCGGCGCATTGCGATCCATCATCACCTTGCCGGCGATCATGCGCAGGTCAAGTGCCTGGGCCGCACTGAAAAACGCCTCGACCGACTCTTTATGCACGCTGCCGAACACCAGCGCTGTGGTCGTGCCGTTGCGCAGCAGTTCCTTGATGAAGATGTCGGCCACCTGCGCCGAATGCTCGGGGTCGGCGAACTGGCTTTCGCAGGGGAAGGTGTAGGTGTTGAGCCAGTCGAGCAGTTGCTCGCCGTAGGCACCGATCATGCCGGTTTGTGGCAAGTGGATATGGGTGTCGATGAAGCCCGGTGTGATCAGTGCGTCCGGGTATTCGATCAGCTCGACATCGCCGTCGAGGCTATCGAGCAAATCGTCAGCATTGCCCACTGAAATGATTTTGCCGTTTTCGACCAGCAACAGGCCATCGGCAAAATACTCATAAGACGCTTCTACTGCCACCTCCGCGGGGTCGGCAATGCTGTGAAGGATGGCGGCGCGGTAGGCTTTACGGCGGGAAACTGAACTCATGGCACTCTCGTTGTGACTCATTGCGACTGACTGCGGCGTGATGCGGGCAGCAGTCTGGCGATTGGTTCGGCATTGGCACTGTGCTGGCCAAAGCTTGCGTTGTAGGTGGCGATTATTTCGGCGGCGATGGACACCGCGATCTCGATGGGCAACTTGCCTTTGACTTCCGCCAGGCCCATCGGGCAACGCATGCGTTGCAGCAGGCTGGCGTCGAAACCGCGTTCACGCAAGCGATGTTCGAATTTGACGCGCTTGGTTTTCGAGCCGATCAGCCCGAAGTAAGTAAAGTCGCCGCGTTTTAGGATCGCAGCAGTCAGCTCAAGGTCCAGTTGATGGTTGTGGGTCATGACAATGCAGTAAGTGCAGACAGGCAACTGCGCGACCTCGTCGACCGGCTCTTCACTGACGATCTTCAACACGCCATCGGGCATCGGCTCGGGGAATTCGTTCTCACGCGCGTCGATCCAGCGCACCCGGCAGGGCAGGCTGGCGAGCAGTGGCACCAGTGCACGGCCAACATGCCCGGCACCAAACACGGCGATCTGCGCGACGGGCTCGCCCATCGGTTCGAACAGCAGCACATTGACGCCGCCGCAGCACTGACCGAGGCTTGCGCCGAGGTTGAAGCGTTCCAGGCGAGTTTGCCGGGTGCCTCTGGCGAGCATCTCGCGGGCAATTTGCATGGCCTTGTATTCCAGGTGCCCGCCGCCGATGGTGTCGTGAATATGCTCGGCACAGACCACCATCTTCGAGCCGGCATTGCGTGGCGTCGAGCCCAGCTCCTCGATGATGGTCACCAGGATGCCGGCTTCTCCACGGGCCTGTAGCTCGGCCAGGGCGCTGATCCAGTTGTTCATTTCTGCTCCAGGACCGAGTGATCCAGGCCCGGTGCCTTCGCGAGCAGGCTCGCTCCCACGGGGGCATCCTGACTAGGTGAAGGCGAGCCTGGCGAAGCTTCACTTACCCGCGAAGGGGCGGAAACAATCGGCTCGGCACCTTCGCCGGATGCGCGACGCGCAGCGCTTTTCTGGCGCATCTGCTCACAGCCCCACAACACTTTTTCCGGAGTTGCAGGCGCGTCAATGTCCGGTTGATGGCGATAATCACCCAGGCTCGCCACGGCGTCCTTGATCGCGCACCAGGCCGCGATGCCGAGCATGAACGGTGGCTCGCCGACGGCCTTGGAATGGAACACCGTGTCTTCCGGGTTCTTGCGGTTCTCCACCAGCTTGATGCGCAGATCAAGCGGCATGTCCGCCACCGCAGGGATCTTGTAGGACGCCGGGCCGCTGGTCATCAGCTTGCCCTTGTCGTTCCACACCAGTTCCTCGGTGGTCAGCCAGCCTGCGCCTTGAATGTAGCCGCCTTCGACCTGGCCGATATCGATGGCCGGGTTCAGCGAGGCACCGACGTCGTGCAGAATGTCGGTGCGCAACATTTTGTACTCGCCTGTCAGCGTGTCGACGATGACCTCGACGCAGGCCGCACCAAACGCGTAGTAATAGAACGGTCGGCCCCGCGCCTGGCTGCGGTCATAGAAAATCTTCGGCGTCTTGTAATAGCCGGTGCTGGACAACGAAACCTGGCCCATCCAGGCCAATTGCGCCAGCTCGGCGAAGGGCAGGAAAATATCGCCGATCCGCACATGGCCGTTGCGAAACTCGACTTCTGTTTCTGCCACCTGATAGTGCCGGGCGGCGAACTCCACCAACCGCTGCTTGAGAATTTCAGCGGCATTCTGCGCCGCCTTGCCGTTCAGGTCGGTGCCGCTTGAGGCGGCAGTGGGCGAGGTGTTCGGCACCTTGTCGGTGTTGGTGGCGGTGATCTGAATACGGTCGATGTCCACCTGGAACACCTCGGCCACGACCTGCGCAACCTTGGTGTTCAAGCCCTGGCCCATTTCGGTGCCGCCATGGTTCAGGTGGATGCTGCCGTCGGTGTAGATATGAATCAGCGCACCGGCCTGATTGAGGAAGCTGGCGGTAAATGAAATGCCGAATTTGACCGGCGTCAGCGCCAGGCCTTTTTTCAGGATCGGGCTTCCGGCATTAAACGTGCGAATAGCTTCGCGGCGCTCGGCGTACTGGCTGCTCTGCTCGAGGTCGGCGGTCATCTCTTCCAGCAGGTTGTGTTCGACCGTCTGGTAATAGTGCGTGACGTTACGCTCGGTCTTGCCGTAATAGTTGGCCTTGCGCACCGCCAGCGGGTCCTTGCCGAGGAAGCGCGCGATGCAGTCCATGACTTCTTCGATGGCGACCATGCCTTGCGGGCCGCCAAAGCCACGGTAGGCCGTATTGGACGCGGTGTGCGTCTTGCAGCGGTGACCATTGACCGTGGCTTCGCCCAGATAGTAGGCGTTGTCGGCGTGAAACATGGCGCGGTCGACGATCGACGCAGACAGGTCTGGCGAGTAGCCGCAGTTGCCTGCCAGATCCAGTAGTATGCCCTGCAAGCGACCGTCATCATCGAAACCCACGTCGTACTCGATGTAGAACGGGTGGCGCTTGCCGGTCATCTGCATGTCTTCAAAACGTTGCAGGCGCATTTTGGTGGGCTGGCCGGTCAGCCGGGCAATCACGGCGCACAGGCAGGCCGGGCTGGCCGCCTGGGTTTCCTTGCCGCCAAAGCCACCGCCCATGCGCCGCATGTCGACCACGATGCGGTTCATCGGCACGCCCAGTACCTCGGCAACCAGCTTCTGGATTTCCGTGGGGTTCTGGGTCGAGCAATAGACAATCATGCCGCCGTCTTCGGTCGGCATCACCGAAGAGATCTGGGTTTCCAGGTAAAAATGTTCCTGGCCGCCAATGTGCAGGTTGCCCTGCAGGCGGTGGGTTGCGCTTGCCAGCGCCGCCGCCGAATCGCCACGTTTGTGCGTGTGGCTGTCGAGCACAAAGTGTTTCTGACGCAGCGCCTGAACAACATCCAGCACCGGCTCCAGGTCCTCGTATTCGATAATCGCCGCCATTGCCGCCTGCCGGGCAATGTCCAGATCGCGAGCAGCAACGGCAAGCACCGGTTGCCCGACAAACTCCACCGTGTCGATGGCCAGCAGCGGATCGCCGGGCAGCAACGGTCCGATATCCTTCAGCCCCGGAATATCCTGATGGGTAATCGCGATGCGTACGCCGTCGAAGGCGTAGCAGGGCGAGGTGTCGATGCTGATGATTCGCGCGTGGGCACGGTCGGAAAGACGTGCATACACATGCAACTGATTGGGAAACTCCAGGCGATCATCGATATACACCGCTTCGCCGGACACATGCTTGTCGGCGCTGTCATGCTTGACGCTGCGACCGACGCCAGTGTTCAAGCCCTGCTGAAACACGGCGAGCATTTCGGCCTGGGTAATGGATGGAGAATGCTCAGACATAGTCAGTCACCCGCGTTGCGACGGCAGGCGTCTGCACTTCGATGAAATACTTGCGCAGCAGGTTCTGCGCGCTCAACAGGCGATATTCCTTGCTGGCACGGAAGTCCGAAAGCGGCGTGAAATCTTCGCTCAGTGCGGCGCAGGCCTGCTCAACGGTTTCATTGCTCCAGAGCTGACCGACCAGGGCTCGCTCGCAGGCCGCTGCGCGCTTCGGAATCGCCGCCATGCCGCCATACGCCACACGTGCCTCGCGGATCACGCCGTCTTCTATGGTCAGGCGGAATGCCGCACAGACCGCCGAAATGTCGTCATCCAGGCGTTTTGAAACTTTATAGGCACGAAAGGTCTGCAGTGGATTGGCGGTCGGCACCATGATCTTTTCGATAAACTCACTTTCCTGGCGAGCCGTGACCTTGTAGTCGATGAAGTAATCCTCCAGCGCCAGCGTGCGTTGGCTGTTGCCTTTGCGCAGCACGATCTGCGCGCCAAGGGCGATCAGCAGGGGCGGGGAGTCGCCAATCGGCGAGGCATTGCCGATATTGCCACCCAGCGTGCCCTGATTGCGGATCTGCAACGAGGCGAAGCGCTGCAGTAACTCGCCAAAGTCCGGGTATTCGGCCTTTAGTGCTGCATAACAATCGGTCAGCGGAGTGGCCGCGCCGATCTCCAGACGGTCGTCGAAACGCTTCACGCCCTTCATCTCGTCGATGTGTCCGACGTAGATCATCACCGGCAACTGTTTGTGAAATTGGGTGACTTCCAGCGCCAGATCAGTGCCGCCCGCCAGCAGACGGGCCTGCGGATGGCTGCCATAAAGGTCGGCCAGGTCTGCCACGGTCAGCGGAATGAAGCAGTTTTTTTCGCCGTCGCTCAGTGCTTCGGTCTGGGCTGGGGTGATTGCCCGCAGGCGCTCGACAGTCTCAGCCTGGCGCTGATCGAACTGATCCGGCTGGCGCTGGCTGCAAGACTGCTCGGCGGCGGCCAGAATAGGGCGATAACCGGTGCAGCGGCACAAATTGCCTGCCAGCGCTTCGTGGGCCTGGTGCGCGTTGGCGTCGCTGCTGTTCTTTTGCAGGGCAAACAGCGACATCACAAAGCCTGGGGTACAGAAGCCGCATTGCGAGCCGTGACACTCGACCATGGCCTGTTGCACGCTGTGCAACTGGCCCTGGTGCTTGAGGTCCTCGACGCTGATCAATTGCTTGCCGTGCAGCGACGCCATGAACGTCAGGCACGAATTGAGGCTGCGATAACGCAGCGTTTGCTGGCCGTCGGCGTCACTGTGCAACTCGCCAACCACGACGGTGCACGCACCGCAGTCGCCACTGGCGCAACCTTCCTTGGTACCGGGCTTGTGTGCCTGCTCACGCAGGTAGGTCAGCACGGTCATGTTCGGATTCAGGCTGCGCTCGGTTTTTAGCTCTTGGTTCAAAAGGAACTGAATCACGGCGCAAAGCCCTCACATTTATTGTCATCAGACATGTCGATGAATCTATCAGCTCTGCTTATTGGGTCAATTTGTTTCTGACTTAAGAGTCAGGAAATTGAGTTTTTCAGCATTCTGCCGATCAAAGACTCTCTGGTTCTTGAATCGCCCATTGGGTTGTATTCAAGGTTTTGCGTATTTCGTGCCAGTTTCCGCTTCTATGGCCCTGCGCCATCCGTACCGGTTGCGCTACACTTCGCGGCTTGCATGCAGAACTGGTTTTTTTGAAGGATAGTCATGACGTTCAAGGCCCCGGACAGCCTCGCTGAGCAAATTGCTCATCATCTTGCCGAGCGGATCATTCGCGGTGAGCTCAAGCCTGGAGAGCGTATTCAGGAACAGAAAGTCACGCAGGCGTTGAACGTCAGCCGTGGTTCTGTGCGCGAAGCATTATTGATTCTGGAGCGCCGCCATCTGGTGGTGATCCTGCCGCGTCGTGGGGCACAGGTCACGGTGCTCAACGCGCACAACGTGACCAGCCTGTGTGGCCTGATGAGCGAGTTGTACATTCTGCTGGCCAATGCGGTGGTCGAGCGCTGGCGCACCGAGGATGATCTTGCGCCGTTCGTGCAGATACAACAGCGCCTGCAGGTCAGTTTCGAGCAGCAGGACGTCAAGGCATTTGTCGAAGAGAGCTTCAATGTCATGCGCGCGGCCTATCCGTTCGCCAGCAACCCGTACCTCGAAGAAACGGTCGAGAACCTGCAGCCTTCAATGAGCCGCAGCTATTTCCTCGCGCTCGAGCAACGCAAGGCCGATATGGGCGACTATCTGGCGTTGTTCGACGAGTTGCTTGGCGCGGTGATCGCGCGGGATCTGCCGAAAATTCGTGTAGTGCTGATCGCCTACTGTCAGCGCAGCTGCCAGCTGGTGCTGGCCGCCCTGGCAGCGGACTGACGCCATGCGCCTGAAGTGCATCAAGCTGGCAGGGTTCAAGTCGTTCGTCGATCCCACCACGGTGAACTTCCCCAGTAACATGGCGGCCGTTGTCGGCCCCAATGGCTGTGGCAAATCCAACATCATCGACGCCGTGCGCTGGGTCATGGGCGAAAGCTCGGCCAAGAACCTGCGCGGCGAGTCGATGACCGACGTCATCTTCAACGGCTCAACCAGCCGTAAACCGGTCAGCCAGGCGAGTATCGAGCTGGTATTCGATAACTCCGACGGCACGCTGGTTGGCGAGTACGCGGCGTATGCGGAAATCTCCATTCGCCGCAAAGTGACGCGCGACAGCCAGAACAGCTACTACCTCAACGGCACCAAATGCCGTCGTCGCGACATTACCGACATCTTCCTTGGCACCGGCCTGGGGCCACGCAGCTATTCGATCATCGAGCAGGGCATGATCTCCAAGCTGATCGAAGCCAAGCCTGAAGACCTGCGCAACTTTATTGAAGAAGCCGCCGGGATCTCCAAATACAAGGAGCGCCGTCGGGAAACCGAAAACCGTATTCGCCGCACCCACGAGAACCTGGCGCGCCTGACTGACCTTCGGGAAGAACTCGAGCGTCAGTTGGAGCGTCTGCACCGGCAGGCTCAGGCCGCCGAGAAGTATCAGGAATACAAGGCCGAAGAACGCCAGTTGAAGGCGCAACTGTCGGCTCTGCGCTGGCAGGCGTTGAATGATCTGGTGGGGCAGCGCGAGGCAGTGATCGGCAATCAGGAGATCGGTTTTGAAGCGCTGGTGGCTGATCAGCGCAGCGCCGATGCCAGCATCGAAAGGCTGCGCGACGGCCATCATGATCTGTCCGAACGCTTCAACCTGGTGCAGGGCCGTTTTTATTCGGTCGGTGGCGACATTGCTCGCGTCGAGCAGAGCATCCAGCACGGTCAGCAGCGGCTGCGCCAATTGCAGGACGACCTGCGCGAAGCCGAACGCGCCCGCCAGGAAACCGAATCCCATCTTGGCCACGACACCACCTTGCTTGCCACCCTGGGCGAAGAGCTGCAGATGCTTGAGCCCGAGCAGGAAATGACCAGCGCGGCCGCCGAAGAATCGGCCATTGCCCTGGAAGACGCCGAAGCGGCCATGCAGGGCTGGCAGGAGAAGTGGGACGTCTTCAATCAGCAATCCGCCGAGCCACAGCGCCAGGCGCAGGTCCAGCAGTCGCGTATTCAGCAACTTGAACAAAGCATCGAACGCCTGGCCGAACGCCAGCGGCGTCTGGCCGAAGAGCGTCAGTTGCTGGCCGCCGACCCTGAGGATGCGGCCATTCTGGAACTGAGCGAAGACCTCGCCACCCGTGACATGACCCTTGAGGAGCTGCACGCGGGCGAGGAGCAGGCGGTAGAGCGTCTGGAGCAACTGCGTGAAGCTTTGCAGCAGGCCAGTCAGGCGCAACAGCAGGCGCAGGGCGAGCTGCAACGTCTCAACGGGCGTTTGGCTTCCCTGGAAGCGCTGCAGCAGGCCGCGCTTGACCCGGACACCGGCACCGCCGAATGGCTGCGCGATCAGCAACTGGCCGAACGCCCGCGTCTGGCCGAGGGGCTGAGTGTCGACGCGGGCTGGGAGCTGGCCGTGGAGACCGTGCTCGGCGCGGATTTGCAGGCGGTGCTGGTGGATGACTTCGACGCGCTTGATCTGGCGAACTTCCAGCAGGGTGATCTGCGCTTGCTCAGCGCCGGTGCCGATACGGTACGGGTGCCTGGCAGCCTGCTGGAGAAAGTGGACAGTACGGTTGATCTGTCCGCCTGGCTGGGCCAGGTGATTCCGGTCGAGGATCTGGACGAAGCGCTGGCGCGACGTGCGCAACTCAGCGCCGGACAAAGCCTGATCAGCCGTGACGGCTATTGGGTCGGGCGGCACTTTTTACGTGTGCGACGTGCCAGCGAGGCGCAGAGTGGCGTGCTGGCGCGGGGGCAGGAATTACAACGGCTGGGCCTGGAGCGTGATGAGCGCGAAGCGACGCTGGCTACGCTTGAAGAGCAATTGCTGGTGCTGCGCGAGCAACAGTCGCAGGAGGAAGAAGCCCGCGAGCAACTGCGCCGCCGCGTGCAGGACGAAACCCGTCAGCAAAGCGAACTTAAAGCGCAACTGTCGGCGGTCAGGGTGAAGGTCGAGCAGTTGACCCTGCGTCGTACTCGTCTGGACGAAGAACTGGCCGAGCTGGGCGAGCAACGCGCTGTCGAGCACGAGCACCTCGGCGAATCGCGCCTGCAATTGCAGGATGCACTGGACAGCATGGCGCAGGATACCGAACAGCGCGAAGTGCTTCAGGCGCAGCGTGATGCGCTGCGCGAGCGTCTGGATAGGATTCGTCAGGATGCGCGGCAGCATAAGGATCACAGTCATCAACTGGCGGTGCGTCTGGGCTCGCTCAAGGCGCAGTACGATTCGACGCGTCAGGCGCTGGAGCGCCTGCGCATGCAGTCCGAAAGGCTGACCGAAAAACGCGAGCAACTGAGTCTGAATCTGGAGGAGGGCGAGGCACCGCTTGAAGAACTGCGCCTCAAGCTTGAAGAGCTGCTGGAGCGGCGCATGGTGGTCGATGATGAAATGCGCATCGCCAAGAACGCCCTCGAAGACGCTGACCGCGAATTGCGTGAAGCCGAAAAGCGCCGGACCCAGGCCGAACAGCAATCGCAGCTGTTGCGCGGCCAGCTTGAGCAGCAACGCCTGGAATGGCAGTCGCTGACGGTGCGCCGCACGGCGTTGCAGGACCAATTGCATGAGGACGGTTACGACCTGCACGGCGTGCTCGCCACGTTGACCCCCGAGGCCAGCGAGCAGGCCGCCGAGCAGCAACTGGAGAGCATCGCCGGGCGTATTCAGCGTCTGGGAGCGATCAACCTCGCCGCCATCGACGAGTACCAGCAGCAATCCGAACGCAAGCGTTATCTGGATGCGCAGGATGCTGATCTGGTGGAAGCACTCAACACGCTGGAAAACGTCATCCGCAAGATCGATAAAGAAACCCGAAACCGCTTCAAAGATACCTTCGATCAGATAAATAGCGGAATTCAGGCACTTTTCCCAAAAGTTTTCGGTGGTGGCTCCGCTTATTTGGAACTGACGGGCGAAGATTTACTCGATACAGGGGTGACAATCATGGCGCGCCCTCCCGGCAAGAAGAACAGCACTATTCATCTGCTGTCGGGTGGGGAAAAAGCCTTGACTGCCCTGGCGCTAGTTTTTGCCATTTTCAAACTCAATCCTGCGCCGTTTTGCATGCTTGATGAGGTGGATGCGCCGCTGGATGACGCCAACGTGGGTCGCTATGCGCGGTTGGTGAAAGAAATGTCACAAACTGTTCAGTTCATCTACATCACCCACAACAAGATCGCCATGGAAATGGCTGACCAATTGATGGGGGTGACGATGCATGAACCAGGCTGTTCGCGGCTGGTAGCGGTGGATGTAGAGCAGGCGATGGCGCTCGTGGATGCCTGAGTTCTGGCTTGATTCAGTCGGGAAATCGTTGCGCAAGGGCCTGAAAATTTGACGTTTGTGTGATAGATGGCACTTTGGGCGGCGAAGAGACGTAACAGACGGTGTAAAGTTACCTTTGGTCGTGCTAGTTTAGTGACCACTTTTTATTTTCGCGTGGGCAAATTGCCAGTCAGAACATAGACTTGGCACCACGTATTAAAGGGGTTTAGGCCCTTATTTTCAGATTTCTTCATTAGAGGCACTGGATTACATGGAAATCGGTCTGCGCGAGTGGCTGATCGTCATCGGCATAATAGTCATTGCCGGTATTCTCTTTGATGGCTGGCGCCGTATGCGCGGCAGCAAAGGTAAATTGAAATTCAGGCTGGATCGAAGCTTCTCCAATCTTCCGGATGAGGAGGAAACCACGTCGGCCGAAGTGCTCGGGCCGCCCCGTGTGCTGGATACCCACAAGGAGCCGCAGCTCGATGAGCATGATTTGCCGTCGATGAGCGCCAGCCCGCGTGAGGGCAAGCGCAGCAACAGTGACAAGCGTGGCAACAGCGACAAGAAGCGCAAGGATGAACCGCAGCAGGGTGACCTGAATCTGGATCTGGACGGCCCGAGCCTGTTCACGGGGCGTGACGATGACTTCCCGGACGACAAGCCTGCCCAGCGCATCACTGAGGACAAGGACCTGCCTCCGGTTGAGGAAGTGCTGGTCATCAGCGTGATTTCGCGCAGTGAAGGCGGCTTCAAGGGCCCTGCGTTGTTGCAGAACATCCTGGAAAGCGGCCTGCGTTTTGGCGAGATGGATATTTTCCATCGTCACGAAAGCATGGCAGGTAACGGCGAAGTGCTGTTCTCGATGGCCAATGCGGTCAAGCCCGGCGTGTTCGATCTGGACGATATCGACCATTTCAGCACCCGTGCCGTGAGCTTCTTCCTTGGTTTGCCAGGCCCGCGTCATCCCAAGCAGGCCTTCGACGTCATGGTTGCCGCAGCCCGCAAGCTGGCCCATGAACTGGATGGCGAGCTGAAAGATGACCAGCGCAGTGTCATGACCGCGCAAACCATCGAGCATTACCGTCAGCGCATCGTTGAATTCGAGCGCCGTGCGTTGACCCAGCGTCGCGGTTAAGCGAATCCTTGTCCACTTCCCGATCAAGAGCATGCTCCGGTGCGCTTTTTCGGGGATTGGGCTTGAACAGAACAGAGCCAACAGATTGAGCAGCCTCGGCTGCTCTTTTGCTTTTTGAGAGAACACCGTATGAAGGCCGTCGAAACCCGAATCCTGGAACTGCGTGCAGAGCTGGATGAGCACAACTACCGCTATCACGTTCTGGATGAGCCCAGCATCCCGGATGTCGAGTACGACCGCCTGTTTCACGAACTCAAGGCCCTTGAGGCAGAAAACCCGCATCTGGTCACGCCGGATTCGCCGACGCAGCGGGTTGGCAGCGCCGCTTTGTCGGCGTTCACTCAGGTTCGGCACGAAATGCCGATGCTCAGTCTGGGCAACGCTTTCGAAGAAAACGACATGCTCGAGTTTGACCGGCGCGTAACCGAAGGGCTGGATTTGCCTGCCGGGGACCTGTTTGGCGCGGGCAGCAAGGTGCAGTACAGCTGCGAGCCCAAGCTGGACGGTCTGGCAGTCAGCCTGCTGTATCGCGACGGTGCGCTGGTACGCGGTGCGACGCGTGGGGACGGGACCACCGGCGAGGACATCAGCGTCAATGTGCGCACCGTGCGTAACATCCCGCTCAAGCTGAAAGGCAAGGGCTGGCCTGATGTGCTGGAAGTGCGCGGCGAAGTGTTCATGTCCAAGGCAGGTTTCGAGCGGCTCAACGCCAGCCAGCTGGAAATCGGCGGCAAAACCTTCGCCAACCCGCGCAATGCAGCGGCGGGCAGCCTGCGCCAGCTGGATTCGAAAATCACTGCCAATCGTCCGCTGGAATTCTGCTGCTATGGCCTGGGGCAGACTTCGGCAGAAATCGCCGACACTCACATCGGTGTGCTTGAAACGTTGAAAAAATGGGGGATGCCGGTCAGTCGCGAGCTGAAGCTGGCGAATGGCGTCGAGGAGTGTCTGGACTATTACCGCGATATCGGTGAGCGGCGCCTGACGCTGAGCTACGAGATCGACGGTGTGGTGTTCAAGGTCAACAACCTGGCTGCGCAGCGCGAACTGGGCTTTCGCGCCCGCGAGCCACGCTGGGCGATCGCCCATAAATTCCCGGCCATGGAAGAGCTGACCGAGTTGCTGGATGTCGAGTTCCAGGTAGGCCGTACCGGTGCGGTAACGCCGGTCGCACGCCTCAAGCCGGTCAAGGTGGCTGGTGTCATGGTCGCCAACGCCACGCTGCACAACATGGATGAAGTGGCGCGGCTCGGCTTGATGATTGGCGACACGGTGATCATCCGTCGTGCCGGTGACGTGATTCCGCAGGTGGTGCAGGTTGTCGTCGAGCGCCGCCCCGAGAATGCCAGGGCGGTGCAGGTTCCACAGACCTGCCCGGTGTGCGGCTCGCATGTCGAGCGCACGCAGTTGATCAAACGCAGCAAGGGCAAGGAAACCGTCACCGAAGGTGCGGTGTATCGCTGCGTCGGGCGTCTGGCCTGCGGTGCGCAACTCAAACAGGCGATCATCCACTATGTGTCACGTCGTGCGATGGACATCGAAGGGCTTGGCGACAAGACCATCGAGCAACTGGTCGATGAAAAACTCATCGGCTCGCCTGCCGACCTGTACAAGCTGAAATACGAGCAGATCATCGACCTGGAAGGCTTTGCCGAAATTTCCAGCAACAAGCTGCTCAAGGCGATTGCCGACAGCCGGCAGCCGACTCTTGCGCGCTTTATCTATGCCTTGGGCATTCCCGATGTGGGCGAGGAGACGGCCAAGGTGCTGGCGCGCTCGCTGGCGTCTCTGGAGCGCGTCAAACAGGCCTTGCCGGAGGTGTTGACTTACCTGCCGGATGTCGGTCTGGAAGTTGCCTACGAAATTCACAGTTTCTTCGAGGATGAGCACAACCGTAACGTCATTGATGCGCTGTTGGGCGAATGCGGACTGCAATTGCAGGACCAGGGCGAGCTGGGTGCCGAGTTTGCGGCCAGCACTACGCTCGAAGGGCTGATCGACAAACTGCACATTCCGTCGGTAGGGCCGGGCGCTGCACAGAAACTGGCTGACAGGTTCGGCACGCTGGAGGCCGTCATCAGCGCCGATTGGCTGGACATGCGTCAGACGCTGCCGGAGAAACAGGCCAAGTCGGTCCGCGATTTCTTCGACGACAGCGCAAACGCCGAGCGTGCCCGCGCCATAGAAGCCCAGCTCAAGGACTTCGGCATGCACTGGCGCAGCGAGAAAAAAACCGTCGAAGGCCTGCCGCTGGCCGGGCAGACCTGGGTACTGACGGGCTCGCTGGAGCGCATGAGTCGTGACGTCGCCAAGGAAAAACTCGAAAGCCTTGGTGCCAAAGTCTCCGGCTCGGTCTCGGCCAAGACCCACACCGTGGTTGCAGGCCCAGGTGCAGGCTCGAAACTGACCAAGGCCAACGAGCTGGGGCTGACCGTACTGGACGAAGATGCGCTGCTAAAACGCCTGACCGAACTGGGCGTGGCGGTTGACTGAGGCAGGCCTACGCTCCGCATTCCCTGATTATCGTGCGACGCTCTGCTTAGGCATGTCTTGATCATCGTGCGACGCTCCGCGTCGCATGCCGTTCTGGACGCTCTGCGTCCTATCCTGAATGTGATGGCGCGGCG
>NZ_JAWHOP010000004.1:299769-370948 GCF_032586995.1 Pseudomonas syringae group sp. J248-6
CCGTGCGACGCTCTGCTTAGGCATTTGATCATCGTGCGACGCTCCGCGTCGCATGCCGTTCTGGACGCTCTGCGTCCGGTCTTGAATGTGATGGTGCGGCGTAGACTGTGACCACGCTGGAGCATGCGGAACGATAATCCCAACTACCGTGCGACGCACCGTTTTCGCCCATGCAAACGCCGTCGACGCTATCCGTCCCCGCCGTTCGATAATATTTTGAACCCCTGAAGCGTAGGCATGATCTAGTCCATGCAAGGCCAACGGGAGATCGCCATGTATCGCTTTTTCGAGCAATTGAGTTCACGCATTACCGCCCCATTTGTCGGCGAATCCAAACGTAACAGCAAGGTCTGGCAGTGCACATGCGGCCAGTCGGTGTTTTTCCCCAATTCCCAATGCCTGGCCTGTTCGGCTGCGCTGGGTTACCTGCCCGAGCAGGGTCGCGTGGCTACGCTTGAAGCAGGGCCTGAGCCTACCTGGCGCCTGAGCGACGAACCGGGTGCGGGTCTGTATCGGCGTTGCGCTAACCTCGATACCCCGGCAGCCTGTAACTGGCTGTTTCCGGAGCACAACGCCGGTGAGTTCTGCGTTGCGTGCAGCCTGAATCGCACCATTCCCGACCTGTCCATCGCCGAAAACGGCGAGCGCTGGCGCAAGGTCGAGACCGCCAAGCGTCGTCTGGTTGCGCAGCTGATTTCCCTGGGGTTGCAGGTCATCCCCAAGAGCGTCGATGAAGAAGCCGGCCTGGCCTTTGACTTTGTCGGTGTCGATCTGGAAGGCAAGCTGCCGACCACTGGCCACGCCAATGGCCTGATTACCCTGAACATCGAGGAAGCCGACGACGCACACCGCGAAGCGATGCGCGTGCAGATGCACGAACCCTACCGCACCTTGCTCGGCCATTTCCGCCATGAAGTCGGCCACTATTACTGGGATCGACTGATCGCCAATACCCACTGGCAGGACGGCTGCCGCAATCTGTTCGGCGACGAGCGCGCCAGCTATGCCGATGCGCTTGATCACCACTATAAAAACGGCGCGCCCGACAACTGGCAGGAAAGCTTCGTCAGTGCCTACGCCACCATGCACCCGTGGGAAGACTGGGCCGAAACCTGGGCTCACTACCTGCACATGATGGACGCGGTCGACACCGCCCTGGGTTTTGGCATGAGCGCCCGCGACATGGAGCTGGACTACCAGCCATTCCCGCTGGAAGTGCTCTACGATCCACAGCATCCAGGCGGCCCGGCGTTCCTGTCGTTCGTCAACGCCTGGATCGAACTGGCCAGCATGCTCAACGAGCTGTCACGCAGCATGGGGCAGCCGGACTTCTATCCGTTCGTGCTGCCTCCGGCGGTAATCGCCAAACTGCACTTCATCCACCTGGTGATTCAGGATGCGGGTGGCAAGGCCGACGAGGTGTTGCAGGCTCAGTAACCCAGGCAGCGTCTGACATCGCTGGATGTCAGGCGCGTGTTCAAACTCCGTATCAAAGCGTCAGCACCAGCCTGCGCTCAAAACCGATCCTTCCGCGGTAAGCCTCTCCGGTGTCCACCCAGCCCTGACCTGCATAAAGCCCGATAGCAGCGCTATTGTCTGCATCGACCGAGAGCATCAAGTGCGTGATGTCCGGCCACTTCAGGCGCAGCGCCGCAGGCAATGCCTGCAAGCATGCTTTGCCTAAACCCTTGCCCTGTTCGCGGTGATCGATCTGCAACGCATGCAGCGTCGCAGCCAGCGTCTCCTGAGCCCAGTTCGGCAGACAATCCCCGCGCTTGAGCAGGAAAAACCCCACCGGTTTATCGTCGCCCAGAAGCACAAAGCCGCAAACATTCGGGTTGGGGTTGACCAGCAGAGTATTGAGCGCGGTGTAAATATCGCCGGAGAACTGCACTTGCTCCTGCGTTACTTCAAGGTGTTCGAGCTGTTGACGTTGAGAGGCGTTGAGATCGTGGTAGCCGACCAATCGAGTCTGCATGGGCAACCTGCTGGCTGATTATTATTGAGGCGGGCAGGGTACAGGATCGAATGAGGGTGTTTCGAGGATTTGTCACACCCACGGCCGATACCGCTTTGCGTTTCAGCCCCGGCACACAAGTGCTTGAGCCTCCTCGAAATTTTTATCCGAACCAACGGTTGTAAACTCACGCCAGACCGGTACAATGGCGCGGCTCGCCAACTGGTGAGTGTCGTTATGGTGACCCCATCGGTCCCCCCGCAACGATTACCCGTGAACCTGGTCAGATCCGGAAGGAAGCAGCCACAGCGGGAACATTGTGTGCCGGGGTGTGGCTGGTGGGGGCACCACCTTAACGAATCCTTAGTCGGCCCTCGACGCAGTTGCACTGAAATCTCCACATCCCCGATTACCACCCAACCGTCTCCGTATGCCGAGTGCATTAGCTGTTCCTGCGCCTGCATGCCATGCCCGATGTGAAAGCTGCTGATAATGCGATCCGAATTCGTCTGAACCCTCGGCGTCATGTGCCACCTAACCCCTTACGCGTCGCTTGAAACCGTTTTACGGCAAGGGGCAATTCAAGTCGCTGCGGGTGTCACGGGCTTTTCGGTCAGGCGTCTCGTAGCAGTGGAGCCGGGGGCCGGATGGAACAGGACATCATCAGATTTTTCACAGACTCGCAATTTCTGGGCATTTCGCTCGCCAACTGGATACTCGCTGTGTTCGCCTCGACCATGAGTTTTATTCTGGTCAGGGGGGTTATCGGTTTTGTCCTCCGAAAGATGCGCTCGCGGCCTGATTCGCCCAGCACGCATATGCGCTACATCGTGGTGCAGGTGCTGTCGGGCACCAGCAATACACTGTTACTGCTGGCTTCGATTCTGATCGGGGTGGGCATGCTCGATCTGCCGGAGCGCTGGCTTGGGCGGGTCAGCAGTCTGTGGTTCGTGGTTGCTGCATTGCAGGTCGGGTTGTGGGCGAACCGGGCAATTGCGCTCGCGCTGCAGCGCTACTTTGTACGTCACAACGCTGGCGGCACCTATCAGGGCAGTGCGCTGGCAACGTTGAGCCTGTGGGGCGCGAAAGTGTTGCTGTGGGCCACGGTGGTCATGGCGATGTTGTCGAACGTCGGGGTCAACATCACCGCGTTTGTCGCCAGCCTCGGGGTGGGCGGTATTGCGGTTGCGCTGGCGGTGCAGAACATTCTGGGTGATGTGTTTGCCTCACTTTCCATCGCAGTGGACAAGCCTTTCGAAGTCGGCGATTTCATTGTTGTCGGCGCGCTGTCCGGTACGGTCGAACATGTCGGTCTGAAGACCACGCGCATCCGTAGCCTGGGCGGCGAGCAGATCGTGATGGCCAACGCCGACATGATCAACAACACCATTCAGAACTACAAACGCTTGCAGGAGCGGCGGATTGTCTTCGAATTCAGGCTTACTTATGACTGCTCTGTCGATCAGATACGGGAAGTGCCAAAGAAAGTAGAAACGATCATCAACGCGCAGAAACTCGCCCGTTTCGACCGCTCGCATTTCCGTGGTTTTGGCGAAACGTCACTGGAGTTCGAGACCGTCTTTATCGTTCTCGACCCCAGCTACAACGTTTATATGGATGTGCAGCAGGCGATCAATCTGGACATCATGGAAGCATTCGCCGAACTGGATGTGCGTTTCGCGTTCCCGTCCCGCACGGTGTATGTGGCGTCCTTGCCACCGGTCAAGACGTCGCGTCCGACTGCACTGGAGGCAGCCGACGCGAGTACCTGAGCGCTACAGCGACGGAATCAGGCAGGAAAGTGCAATGCGTTGGTCAGGTCGCCCATGGGAGCCTGGCCGCGCGCGATCATGGCGTCGTCGCGGCGCTTCAGCCCGTCGAGCTTTTCCAGGCCGTGAACACGGGTAATCAGGCGCAGAATCGAGGCCGTGTCGTATACCGTGTGGTCCACCTTGCCTTTGCGGGCGAAGGGTGAAATGACCAGCGCCGGAATACGCGTGCCGGGGCCGAAGCGGTCGCCTTTGGGCGGTGCGACGTGGTCCCACCAGCCGCCGTTCTCGTCCACAGTCACGACGATCACCATGTTGTCCCATTGCGGGCTCTTGCGCAGCACCTTGATCACCCGGTCTATGTGCCGGTCACCCGCAGCCACGTCGGCATAACCGGCGTGCATGTTCAGGTTGCCCTGGGGCTTGTAGAAGGTTACCGCGGGCAACTTGCCGGCTTCGGCATCGGCGAGGAAGCGGTTGGTGCTGGACTCGTCACCCAGGCCGCCGTCACGCAAACGTTTTTTGCGTTCTTCAGGGTTTTGCGGACCCTGTTGCTTGAAGTAGTTGAACGGCTGGTGATGGTATTGAAAGTTAGGGATTTTCGGGATTCCCGTGGAGTCCTTGAACTCGTCCAGCGTCACTTGCCAGGCCCCAGCGTACCAGGCCCAGTCGACATTTCTTTTCGACAGTTTGTCGCCGATGTGTTCGTGGCTTTGCGGAACCAGCACGTTGGGCAGATCCGGTTTCGAGTAATCAGGGTTCTGCGGGTCGCGCAGCCAGGTTGGCCAGTAGGGCGGGGCCATGGTGTTGACGGCGTAGTTGTCCGGGGTAATGGCGCTGGGACCGAACTGCGGTGGCCCCTCCATTGCGCTGGCAGGCGACTTGTCCAGTGGCTTGAGGCGCGGGTCCTGCGGGTTGAAGCTCTGCAGGGTTGCGATCTGCGATTTGGCCGGAGACTCGGCAGCGTTGGGGTAAATCGGCGCGGTGGCTGAAATCAGGTATTGGTGGTTGAGGAACGAGCCGCCGAATGCACCCTGAAAGAAGTTGTCGCACAGCACGAATTCCGAGGCAACGTCCCACAGGCGCAGCGAGTACTGAGTCTGTGCGTAGTTGCCCATGGTCAGTCCGCCGGCGTCGGCCCAGGCGACGAATCGATCATTGCGACCGTCGTTGATCTGCATCTGATTCTGATAGAAAACGTGCCACAGGTCGCGAGTGACCAGACTCAGCGGCAGGTCTTCGCCGTTCGGCCCCTTGAGCGGGAAGGGGGCGTTGGGCAGGTCTTTCTGAAACTGCTCGCCTGCCGGGTAGGTCACGCCGTCAACGGTTTGCGGCCCGACCTGTAACACACCACCCCAGGCGGGCGGCAGTTTGGACAATAGCGTGCCGTCGCGGTCGCGCTGTTCATAGTCGGAAGGTCTGAGCGAGGAGAGTGGCTTCTGGACCCCGGGGAAATCGCCGAACAGGTTATTGAAGCTGCGGTTCTCGGCGTAGATCACCACAATAGTCTTCACGTTTTCGCGCAAGGCCCGGTCCAGCGCAGGCCCGGCAAGGTGATGATGCTTGTCGTTGTCGGCGGGCGGTTTCTCGTGGGCCGACACGTAGCTGCTCAGCGTGACGCCTGCGCCCAGGGCAGCCATCCCGCCCAGAAAACGACGGCGGCTGGGGTTGTTGTTGGTGTCTTCGTCGTCTGATCTGTCGCTCATCGCCAAATACTCGCGCTGGTTAATGTATTACCAAAGATTTCAGGCGAGCGTAACGACGGAATATGACGTTATTGCTACACCGCAGATGAAGGGTCACGGGGGCGTTGGCGCGGTGTAGTGATCGATGATTTGCTGAATCTCGCCCGACAAGCGCATTTGCACCAGTGTGCGCAGGATTTTACCTGTCGGCAGCTCGGGGGTGTTGCGTATCAGGCAGGCCGCAGGCTGCTCTGCGACCAGCGATATGGGCTTCAGCCTTCTGCCGACAGGCAGGTTTCGATTGGTCCATTCAAGGATCAACTGGTTGGTCACGGCGTAGTTGTAGCGTCCAGCCATCAGCTTGCCG
This sequence comes from Pseudomonas syringae group sp. J248-6, assembly GCF_032586995.1. NCBI lineage: Bacteria > Pseudomonadati > Pseudomonadota > Gammaproteobacteria > Pseudomonadales > Pseudomonadaceae > Pseudomonas > Pseudomonas syringae group sp. J248-6. The sequence continues at coordinate 305,548 of NZ_JAWHOP010000004.1, forward strand.
AGCGTCTGGTTCTGCGTGCGCGCGTCTTCACGTATCAGTTGATGATTATCGAAAAGATGCTGCAGGGCAGGGTAGTTGTAGCCAAGTACCGTGCCGACGGTTTCATTGTCGAACTGCTCCGGGTAAGGACCCGCAGCTGTTTCGGCTGAAGCGACCAGCCAGTCGCGTTGATAGAGAATCGGCAGGCTCCAGAGGTAATCCCCGGACAGATCGGGATACCACGCCTGTGAGCTGTAGCAATGCATGTCTACTTCGCCACGCTCAAGCGCCGACTGGATGCGCAGGCGCGGCATCACGTGGTACCTGGCTTCAAGGCCGACATGGTGCGCAACGCTTTGCATGATGTCGAACAGAATGCCGGATTCGGGCCGAAAGTCGGTGATATGCATCATCGGCATGGTCCACCCTTCATTGACCGCGAAGTCCAGAGTAGCTTTGGCCGCGCTGACGGTCTGCGTCGACAGCAATAGCATGCACGCCACGGCTGCACGAGGTAGCCGAGGCTCTGCAAACGTCCGTTTAAAGCGCGTCATTGGATTCATTTGCTCAGCTTAGCCACAATAGAGACGCACACCAGATGCAATTTTGCCCCTGCTCGGCTAGCATTGGCGGTCTTCCGCTTACCAGTTGCGACGGTTTTAAATGAGTTATCAGGTTCTTGCACGTAAATGGCGTCCGCGCTCGTTCCGCGAAATGGTCGGCCAGGCTCATGTGTTGAAGGCCCTGATCAACGCGCTGGACAGCCAGCGCCTGCACCATGCCTATTTGTTCACCGGCACGCGAGGCGTCGGCAAGACCACTATCGCGCGGATCATCGCCAAGTGCCTGAACTGCGAAACCGGCATCACCTCTACGCCCTGTGGCACTTGCTCGGTGTGCAAAGAGATCGATGAAGGTCGTTTCGTCGACCTGATCGAGATCGACGCCGCCAGCCGCACCAAGGTCGAAGACACACGCGAACTGCTGGATAACGTGCAATACGCGCCAAGTCGCGGTCGCTTCAAGGTCTACCTGATCGACGAAGTGCACATGCTCTCCAGTCACTCGTTCAACGCCTTGCTCAAGACGCTTGAAGAGCCGCCGCCCTACGTCAAGTTCATCCTCGCTACCACCGATCCGCAGAAGCTGCCTGCGACCATTCTGTCGCGTTGCCTGCAGTTCTCGCTGAAAAACATGACGCCCGAACGTGTGGTCGAACACCTGACCCACGTACTGGGCGTCGAGAATGTGCCGTTCGAAGACGATGCGCTGTGGCTGCTCGGGCGCGCTGCCGACGGTTCGATGCGTGACGCGATGAGTTTGACCGATCAGGCCATTGCCTTTGGTGAAGGCAAGGTCATGGCTGCCGATGTGCGCGCCATGCTCGGCACGCTGGATCACGGTCAGGTGTTTGATGTGCTGACTGCGTTGCTGGAAGGCGACGCTCGCGGTGTGCTGGAAGCGGTGCGTCACCTGGCCGAGCAGGGGCCTGACTGGAACGGCGTGCTCTCGGAAATTCTCAATGTTCTGCACCGCGTGGCGATTGCCCAGGCGTTGCCGGAAGGTGTCGACAACGGGCATGGCGACCGCGACCGGGTGTTGGCGCTGGCCCAGGCATTACCTGCCGAAGACGTGCAGTTCTATTACCAGATGGGCCTGATTGGTCGTCGTGACCTGCCGCTGGCCCCGGATCCGCGTGGCGGTTTCGAGATGGTCCTGCTGCGCATGCTGGCATTCCGCCCGGCCGATAACGACGATGCGCCGAGGCAACCGCTAAAGCCGGTGGGGATCAGCCAGGCCACGGTTGATTCCCGAAAAGCAGTGGCCGATGCGACACCTGTTGCATCGGTAGCTCCCGCAGTTTCAACAGCACCGGTTATGGCTGCGCCCGATCCGGCCTTCGAAGCGCTGCCGCCAGCCGCCGCCCCGATGCCGACCTCTGCTGCACGAGCTGAGCCCGCAGCACAGCCAGAATCACAGCCGCAAGCACAGCCCGAGCCGGTCGAAGAAGTCGATCTGCCGTGGAATGAGCCAAAGGCACCGGTTGCCGAAAAAAACGCTGAATCCGCACCTGACACTGGCACTGTTGCAGAACCGGTAGCCGAGCCGGTTCTGGAGACTGTCTCCGAACAGCCAGACCTCACCCCAATGCCGACGCCTGCGCCCGCCAGCCCAGTGCCAGATGCGCCGGAGGCGGAACCTGCGCAGCCGGTTGCCGAGCAGCAGGTTACACCGGCGATGCTTGAAGCTATCCCTGATTCCGCCTATCTGTCCATGAATCCGGATTCGATGTCTTCGAATTCCGGCCCAATGGGCCGCGATGACGAGCCGCCAGCGGATGACGATTACGTCGAGCCGGATATCGACATCGACCCGGCGTCCTACAGCTATCTGGATGAACTGGCCCACGAGAGCGTCGTCGAGCTTGAAGCGGTCGAGCCCGAGCCCGCTCCGGCCGCCAAACCAGCCACCGGCCTTGCTGCCGACTGGCTGGAGGTATTCCCCAAACTGCCGATCTCCGGCATGACCGGCAGCATTGCCGCCAACTGCACCTTGATGGCGGTCGATGGCGATAAATGGCTGCTGCACCTGGACCCGGCGCACAGCGCCCTGTTCAACTCAACCCAGCAGCGCCGCCTGAACGATGCGTTGAACCAGTATCATGGGCGCACGATCAATCTGAGTATCGAGCTGATCAAACCCGAGCAGGAAACCCCTGCCCAGGCTGCTTCGCGACTGCGTGCCGAGCGTCAGCGTCAGGCCGAAGCCTCGATCCAGGCCGACCCGTATATCCAGCAGATGCTGCAGCAGTTTGGCGCTGTTATCCGGGAAGATACGATCCAGCCTGTGGACGCGCCTGCGGTGCAGACTCAATAACTGAAGACAGGGCGCCATTGGCGCCGCGTAAACGAACCATCCATTTTCGAGGAGATATCCCATGATGAAAGGTGGCATGGCTGGCCTGATGAAGCAGGCGCAGCAAATGCAGGAAAAAATGGCCAAGATGCAGGAAGAACTGGCCAACGCGGAAGTCACCGGTCAATCGGGCGCGGGCCTGGTGAGCGTTGTGATGACCGGTCGTCACGACGTCAAGCGCATCAACCTGGATGACAGCCTGATGCAGGAAGACAAGGAAGTGCTGGAAGACCTGATCGCCGCCGCCGTCAACGACGCCGTGCGCAAGATCGAGCAAGCCAGCCAGGACAAGACCGCTTCCATGACCGCAGGCATGCAATTGCCACCGGGCATGAAACTGCCGTTCTGACGGTCGCTTGGGTCACGATCAATGCCAGGCCATGTGCCTGGCATTTTTCTGTCTGCTGTCTGGCCGCACGCCGCCGTTCGGCTTCAGGACAACCATCAGTATTTGGCCTGACCGACTGAATTGAGCGACAATCGTCACCCGCCTCTGGAGTGCCCCATGTCTGAGCCCATTGAAAACCTCACCGTCGACGCCGTGCTGGACGCTGTCGGGCTGTTCTGCCCGGAACCGGTGATGATGCTGCATCAAAAGGTGCGTGACCTGCCTGCGGGCGGCCTGCTCAAGGTGATTGCGACCGATCCTTCCACGCGCCGTGATATTCCGAAATTCTGTGTTTTTCTTGGGCATGAGCTGGTTGCGGAGCAGGCCGAAGAGGGCACATTCCTGTACTGGATACGCAAAAAGTCCGATTGATTGATTGTTACATCGCTGCAACCCGCGCCGGTTCACGACGCACCTGTTCCCGCTGGGGACCGGTCCCTGTTCGCCAGACCCAGAGAGTCTTCCATGCGCATTGTTGCTGACGAAAATATTCCCCTGCTCGACGCTTTTTTTGCCCATTTCGGTGAGATTCATCGCTTGCCGGGGCGCGCCATAGATCGCGCTGCCGTGGCGAACGCCGACATCCTGCTGGTGCGCTCCGTGACCCCCGTGACCCGTGAGCTGCTCGAAGGCAGCCCGGTGCGGTTTGTCGGTACCTGCACCATCGGCACCGATCATCTGGATCTGGACGGGTTTCAGCAAGCTGGTATCCAGTGGGCCAGCGCACCGGGCTGCAATGCGCGCGGTGTGGTGGATTACGTGCTCGGCAGCCTGTTGACCCTGGCGGAAATCGAAGGCGTCGACCTCGCGCAACGCACTTACGGTGTGATCGGTGCAGGGCAGGTGGGTGGTCGTCTGGTCGCTGTCTTGAAGGCGCTTGGCTGGAACGTACTGGTCTGCGATCCGCCACGCGAGTCTGCCGAAGGCGGTGACTTCGTCAGCCTTGACGAGATTCTGCAGCGCTGTGACGTCATCAGCCTGCACACGCCGTTGAGCAAGACCGGGGCGTTAGCCACCTGGCACCTGCTCGACGAAGCCCGTTTGCGCCAACTCAGGCAGGGTGCCTGGCTGATCAATGCCAGTCGTGGTGCCGTGGTGGACAACACAGCGCTGCACGACGTGCTGCTTGAGCGTGAAGACCTGCAAGCCGTGCTGGATGTGTGGGAAGGCGAGCCGCAGGTCAACGTTGCGCTGGCCGACTTGTGCGTTCTGGGTACGCCGCATATCGCCGGTTACAGCCTTGATGGCAGGCAGCGGGGCACTGCGCAGATCTATCAGGCGCTGTGTGCCTTTCTGGGGCAGCCTGCGGTGATAAAACTGGACGATCTGCTGCCCAAACCCTGGCTGGCACAGGTCAGCCTCGATGCTGACAGCGATCCGGTCTGGGCACTGAACATGCTGTGCCGTGGCGTGTACGACCCACGGCGTGATGATGCAGATTTTCGGCGCAGCCTGACCGGCGACACTGCCAGCCAGCGTCTGGCTTTCGATGCGTTGCGCAAGCATTACCCGCCACGTCGGGAAATCGAAGGGCTGAAGGTCCGCGTCGAAGGTGAGTCCGGGGAGCTGACGCAACTCGTGCGGGCACTGGGGGCGGTACTGGTCTGATCGTCCGGTAAACGCGGGGCATAAAAAACCCGACTCAGGGTCGGGTTTCAAGGCATTTGGCACGGTTCGGTTTTATTTTTCCGGGGTTACCCAGTTCTTGTCGCATTCCTGGCAGGCAGCCTGAACCATTGCTTCGGTGATCAGGACTTCTTGCCCATGCTCGTCGAGAATTGCACCGCCAACCGGCAGATTGGGCGTGGCTCGAACGACTGGAACTTCGTTGCTGCGCTCTTGCAGGCTCATGGTGTTTCTCCTTTCATCAGGTAACGGCGTTAAATTAACCGCGCTTGATGACCGGTCCGTGACAAGTGCTGTCAGCCGCTCAAACGCGTTCCCAGTGCAACAGAAATGATGCGAATCTGCCAGTAGACGCTTAGATCGATGTCTTATAGCGGCCCCTGTAAAGCAGTCATAACCTGACCTTTGAAGCCGGGCGCAAGTTCATTCGAAATGATGCACAGCGCGCCATGCATGACAGGTGTAGGCTTCGCCATTCAGAAAGATCGGGCAAACAGGCAGGCTTCATGATTTCACTGATTACGCGACGTCACCGCCAGGCCCTTCGCCTGGCTGCGAGTTTCATTGCGCCGTATCGCTGGCAAGCGTTCGGAGCATTGTTGGCACTGGTCATTACTGCGGGCATCACCTTGTCGATCGGCCAGGGCATCAAGCTGATGGTCGATCAGGGCTTCATGACCCGCTCGCCGCAGTTGCTCGAGCGCTCGATCGGCTTTTTCATGCTGCTGACGGTCGGCCTGGCCATCGGAACGTTCGCCCGCTTTTATCTGGTGTCATGGATCGGCGAGCGCGTGGTCGCCGATCTGCGCAAGAAAGTATTCGATCACCTGATAGAGCTGCATCCGGGCTTTTACGAGAACAATCGCAGTTCGGAAATCCAGTCGCGGCTGACCGCCGATACCACGTTGTTGCAGTCGGTGATCGGCTCGTCACTGTCGATGTTCCTGCGCAACGCACTGATGGTCATTGGCGGCATCGTGCTGTTGTTCATCACCAACCCCAAGCTCACCAGCATCGTGGTGGTGGCGTTGCCGCTGATCATCGCGCCCATCCTCATGTTCGGACGGCGGGTGCGAAACCTGTCGCGCGAGAGCCAGGACCGGGTCGCCAATGTGGGCAGCTACGTGGCCGAGGCGTTGGGGCAGATCAAGACGGTGCAGGCGTATAACCATCAGCAACAGGACAAGCAGCGTTTTTCGCATACGGTGGAGCAGGCGTTCGAGACCGCTCGCAAACGGATTTTGCAGCGCTCCTGGCTGATCACGCTAGTGATCGTTCTGGTGCTGGGTGCGGTGGCGGTGATGCTGTGGGTCGGCGGTATGGACGTGATCAGCGGCCGCATATCAAGCGGTGAGCTGGCAGCGTTCGTGTTCTACGCGCTGATGGTCGGTATGGCGTTCGGCACGTTGAGCGAGGTGATTGGCGATTTGCAGCGAGCCGCCGGTGCCGCAGAGAGGATCGGCGAACTGCTTCAGGCACGTAGCGAGATTAGTGTGCCGACCACAGACCTGCAGAGCCTGCCACGGCGTATCAGCGGGCGTCTGGCGCTGGAGAATGTCACCTTCGCCTACCCGTCGCGTCCCGAGCGCAATGCGCTGGATAACCTGACCCTGAACATCGAGCCCGGTGAAACCCTGGCGCTGGTCGGGCCTTCCGGAGCAGGTAAGTCGACCATCCTCGACCTGCTGCTGCGTTTCTACGACCCGATTCAAGGGCGCATCCTGATCGAGGGCGTGCCGATCGCACAGCTTGATCCGCACGATCTGCGCCGCTGCTTCGCGCTGGTTTCACAATCGCCCGCACTGTTTTTCGGCAGTGTCGAGGACAACATTCGTTACGGTAACGCCACTGCCAGCCTTGAGCAGGTACAGGCAGCAGCGCGTATCGCCCATGCGCACGAGTTCATTCTCGACATGGCCGACGGCTACGGTACGCACCTGGGTGAGGGCGGAGTGGGATTGTCCGGCGGACAGCGGCAGCGTCTGGCGATTGCCCGCGCGTTACTGGTCGATGCGTCGATTCTGCTGCTGGACGAGGCGACCAGTGCACTGGATGCGCAAAGTGAGCACTTGATTCAGCAAGCCTTGCCGAGCCTGATGCAGGGGCGTACCACGCTGGTTATCGCCCACCGACTGGCCACGGTGCAGAATGCCGACCGGATTGCCGTCATGGATCAGGGCCGGCTTGTGGCGGTCGGTACCCATCAGCAACTGATCGCCAGCAACCCGCTCTACGCACGTCTGGCGGCGTTGCAGTTCAATGCTGGCGTCGAATAGAAAGGCGCAGTGTAAGCAGGTGTGCGGGCAATGTGGGAGGTCAGGCCCCCCACGTTTTCAGTCTCAGCGGTATTCGCACAGGTAAGCGGTATCAACGCTGACCTTGAGCTGGAACTTGCTGTTGGCCGGGACATTGAACTGGCTGCCGGTGGAGAAAGTTTCCCAGTCGGTACTGTCCGGGAGCTTCACGTTCAACTCGCCGGAGATCACGTGCATGATTTCCCGTTGCGCTGTACCGAACTCATATTCGCCCGCCGCCATGACACCGATGGTTGCCTGACCGTCGACCTGGCTGAAGGCGATGGATTTGACGGTGCCGTCGAAGTACTCGTTGACCTTGAACATGGGCGATTCCTTTTGAAAGGGCTGGAAATGGCCCGCCAGTATGCCCAACACGGTAAAACTCGTCACGCCCCTTGCAAGTCGACGCTCAGCAAACAACGACGTGCAGCGGGATTCAATTAGGCAGTATCAACGGCAAGAGCCGGGCGGTATTGCGCGCATCAACCAGTGCCCGGTGTTGCTGACCTGTGAATTGCATGCCAGCCAGTTGCAGGGCGCTGTTCAGGCCCATCGGCTTTTGCAACTGACGCGCTTGAGCGAATCGCTGTTTGAGGTTGACGTGCGGCATGCTCGACAGTGCGCTGTCGAGGCGATGGTAGCGCCATTCCTCTTCCAGTTGCTGGCGGTCGTAATCCCCCCAGCTGGCCCATCCCAGCACGCGGGCACGGTGATGGCTCAACCAGCGCTCGAACTGAGGCCACACGGTCGTCAGGGGCGCAGCGCTGTCGATACTGCTTTGATTGATATGGGTCAGCTCCCGGCAAAAATGAGTCAGCACAGGCCTGCGTGCGGGTCGTACGAAGCGCTCGAAATGGTCCAGCTCGCGCCCGTCCTGATTGACCAGCGTCGCGCCTATTTCGATGACTTCCATTTCTGCGACCGGCCAGCCACCTTCTTCGGTGGTAGCCTCCAGATCAATCACCAGCCAATGCGGCATCATCAAGCTCCCTTACGATAGTCAATGGCTTCAGCGTAGCCAGATTAGCCTGTTGCGCCCACGCCTGACGCTGCGCCGACAATATCGTTTTTATAACTGCCCTTACAGTGACCGCTGCTAATTGCATTGGTGCCTCACGCGAGTTCATCGCAGCGGTGCACAATAGTAACCACTGTGAGCGATGCTGACGCCGTTGATTTGACAGTTGTTTAAATCATGGAAACCGCATAGCGTGGAGGGCTTTGATTGATGTCGTGTTTTATGAAAAAATTTGCAGTATTAATTGATGGCGTCGCGCGGACGTTCGCCACAGGCCTTCTGCTCTTTGTGCCGTTCATGGCAACGTCCCACGTCTATGCCGCGCAGGTCGTGCGGGTGGCCGCCGTGCATTTCCCTCCGTATATGGTGCGCCCTGAAAAGGGCGAAGACGCCGGTCTGTTGCCCAAGCTGATCGATGCCCTGAATGCTGAGCAGGACGATTACGAGTTTGTGATGATCCCCACCTCCGTGCCCCGGCGTTTTCGTGACTTTGCAGAAGGGCGTTTCGATGTTGCGATCTTCGAGAACCCTGACTGGGGCTGGAAGGATATTGCGCACGAAACCGTCGATCTGGGCCTTGAAGATGCCGAGGTCTATGTCGCAAGGCGGGTCGAAGGGCGTGATCAGAATTACTTCGATGATCTGTCTGACAAACGTCTGGCGTTGTTCAGTGGTTACCATTATGGATTTGCCAACTTCAATACCGATCAGAAGTACTTGAGTGAGCACTTCAATGTGACCTCCACCTATTCTCACGACAGTAATCTATTGATGGTGGTGCGCAATCGGGCGGATATCGCGCCTGTTACCCGTTCTTATCTGATTGATTTTATGGCACGTAACAAAGATGAAGCGGCGCAGTTAATGGTCTCCGAACGCGTTGATCAGATCTACCGTCAATACGCGTTGTTGCGCCCCAATGGCAACATTGATGTTCCACACTTCAAAGCGCTGCTGGAGAAGTTGCGCGCGGACGGCGAGTTGGAGACGATCTTTCAGCCGCTTCATATCAAGGTGCTTTCGGTCAGCGCAGAGATCGGGAAATAGGCAGGGGCAGGTTTTCAGCCTGCCACCCGGACTTATTTAACGGTCCTTGGCTTCCTTGGCGTCCATTTCGGCGTTGCGCTCATGGACGCGCTTGAGTTGTTCTTCGGTGAGAGGCAGTTTCTTGGCTGTATCGCGCAGCATCATAAGACCGCCGACGATCGAGCCGATGGCTACGAGCAGAATTAACCAGGCATACCAGGGCATAGCGCTCTCCTTGTTGTGATACCGGTTTGAGCAGCGAGGCTGCTCAATGGTTCAAGTGTATGCGCCCTGATCGGGTTGCGTGCAAAACCCTTTGCACGCAACCCTGGAAAGTCTCTGAATTATTGCCCGGTCAGCATCGCGTCGGTCGGTGCATCGGCGCGCGATTTGGCGGTCAGGCTGAAGTAGATAAAACCTATGGCCATCAGCCCGAGGAAAATCAGGCCGATCAGCATGTTGAACCAGGCCATTGCCACCAGACACACGATTGCCAGAGCCAGCGCAATGCCGGGCACCACCGGGTAGCCTGGCGCGCGGAAGCTGCGCTCAAGGTCAGGTTCAGTCTTGCGCAGCTTGAACAGGCTTAGCATGCTCATGATGTACATGACGATAGCGCCGAAAACAGCCATGGTGATCATCGCAGCGGTGAGTGTCATGCCGCTCAGGTTGATCAGGCCATCGCTGTAGATGGCCGCGATACCGATCAGGCCACCTGCGATGATCGCCCGGTGCGGTGTCTGAAAGCGTGACAGCTTGGCCAGCGAGGAAGGCAGGTAACCGGCACGGGCGAGGGCGAAGAACTGGCGCGAGTAACCCATGATGATGCCGTGGAAGCTGGCGACCAGACCGAACAGGCCGATCCACACCAGCATGTGCAGCCAGCCGGAGCTGTCACCGACCACGGCTTTCATGGCTTGTGGCAGTGGGTCGTTGATGTTGGCCAGCGTGCGCCAGTCACCCACGCCACCGGCAAACAGCATGACGCCGATAGCGAGGAATACCAGGGTCAGAATGCCGCTGATGTAAGCCTTTGGAATGGTGCGTTTCGGGTCCTTGGCTTCTTCGGCGGCCATTGCAGCGCCTTCAATGGCCAGGAAGAACCAGATCGCAAAGGGGATGGCGGCGAACATGCCGGCAATCGCTTCCGGCCCGAAGGTCTGGGAACCGGCCCAGCCGTTGAGGGCGAAGTTGCTGAAACTGAATGCGGGCGCGACCACCCCCATGAACACCAGCAGCTCGGCCACGGCCAGAATGCACACGACCAGCTCAAAGGTTGCTGCCAGCTTTACGCCGACGATGTTGAGCGCCATGAACACGATGTAAGCGCCGACAGCCGCATGTTTAGGGTCCAGCCCCGGGTATTGCACGTTAAGGTACGCACCGATTGCCATGGCAATGGCCGGTGGCGCGAATACGAATTCGATCAGGGTGGCCATACCGGCGATCAGACCGCCTTTTTCGCCAAAGGCGCGGCGGCTATAGGCAAACGGGCCGCCCGCGTGCGGGATGGCCGTAGTGAGCTCGGTAAAGCTGAAGATGAAGCAGGTGTACATGGTCGCAACCATCAAGGCTGTTACCAAAAAGCCCAGTGTACCCGCCACGCCCCAGCCGTAGCTCCAGCCGAAGTATTCGCCGGAAATCACCAGCCCGACAGCGATCCCCCATAAATGAATCGTGCCCAGCGTTGGCTTGAGTTGCGTGCTCATGGTCATCTCCCTGAGATTCGGTAATCGTTGAAACATCCTGTTGCAGAGGCCGTGCCAGTGCACTGATCATTGTCGTGTTGCTTCAAAACGGGTCGTTTACAGAACGCTGCAGTGAACCGATTCACCGGGTTGTGCAGGTTTGGTGCAGGCCGCCGAAGCAATGGTCGCTGCGAGTGCAGGGAATCATGAGTTTTTACGACAGCGGCTGGCTAAATGCCGATCTACGGGTCCCGTCTGCTCGCCGGTTCGGCTACAATGCGCGCCGATTTCGACTTACCTGAGACCACGCTCATGTCCGCCTGCCAGACTCCTGTCATCGTCGCCCTGGATTTTCCGACCCGTGAAGCCGCCTTGCGGTTGGCTGATCAGCTCGATCCCAAGCTGTGCAGGGTCAAGGTCGGCAAGGAGCTGTTCACCAGTTGCGCGGCCGATATCGTCGAGACCCTTCGCAACAAGGGCTTCGAGGTGTTTCTTGATCTCAAATTCCACGATATCCCCAATACCACGGCGATGGCGGTCAAGGCCGCTGCCGAGATGGGCGTGTGGATGGTCAACGTGCACTGCTCAGGCGGGCTACGCATGATGACGGCGTGCCGCGAAGTGCTGGAGCGGCGCAGCGGTCCTCAGCCACTGCTGATTGGCGTGACCGTTCTGACCAGTATGGAGCGGGAAGACCTTGCCGGTATCGGCCTGGACATTGATCCGCAGGTGCAGGTGCTGCGCCTTGCAGCGCTGGCCGAGAAGGCCGGTATGGACGGTCTGGTCTGTTCGGCGCTGGAAGCGCAGGCCCTGAAAGCGGCTCACCCGTCGTTGCAGCTGGTGACGCCCGGCATTCGTCCGGCGGGCAGTGCGCAGGACGATCAGCGCCGCATCCTGACTCCGCGCCAGGCCCTGGACGCCGGCTCCGATTATCTCGTCATCGGCCGCCCGATCAGCCAGGCAGCTGACCCGGCAAAGGCCCTGGCTGCGGTGGTTGCCGAGCTGGCTTGAGCGCGAGGACGCACAGCGTCAGGCAAGGCACCCCACGCCGAAGCACGAGGTGTCCGGCCCACGGGTTTTATTCCACTTTCAAGATCAGCTTGCCCTGGTTCTCACCGCTGAACAGCATCTGGAAGGTTTCCGGGAAAGTCTCGAGACCGTCGACGATATGCTCCTTGCTCTTGAGCTTGCCTTCCTTGATCCAGCCCGCCATTACCTGACCGGCTTCAGCGAAGCGCTCGGGGTGGTCGAGTACGATGAAGCCTTCCATGCGTGCACGGTTGACCAGCAGTGACATGTAGTTGGCCGGGCCTTTGATCGCCGTGGTGTTGTTGTACTGACTGATGGCACCGCAGATCACCACACGCGCGCCGACCGCCAACTGGCTGAGCGCCGCGTCCAGAATGTCGCCGCCAACGTTGTCGAAGTACACGTTCACGCCATCCGGACAATGGCGCTTCAAGCCATCCATAACGTCTTCAGACTTATAGTCGATGGCTGCATCGAAGCCCAGCTCCTCGGTCAGCAGACGGCATTTTTCTGTGCCTCCTGCGATGCCGACAACCCGGCAGCCCTTGAGCTTGGCAATTTGCCCGGCGACGCTGCCCACAGCACCCGCTGCGCCGGAGATCACTACGGTGTCACCGCTTTTTGGCTGGCCGACATCCAGCAGCGCCAGGTAGGCAGTCATGCCGGTCATGCCCAGAGCAGATAGATAAAGCGGTAGCGGGGCAAGGCTGGTATCAACCTTGTAAAAGCCTTTTGGCTCGCCCACAAAGTAATCCTGAACGCCAAGTGCGCCTTGCAGATGGTCGCCTACGGCAAATTTCGGGTTTTTCGATTCAAGCACTTCGCCCACGCCCAGGGCGCGCATCACTTCGCCCAGCTTTACGGCCGGAATGTAGGATTTTCCGTCATTCATCCAGCCACGCATCGCCGGGTCCAGCGACAGGTATTTGTTCCTGACCAGTATCTGGCCTTCGGCAAGTGCGGTGACCGGAGCCTCTTGATAGGTGAAGTCTTCACGGCGCACATCGCCCGACGGACGCTTGGCGAGCAGGAACTGGCGGTTGGAAAGATCAGTCATGGCAGGGTCTCCAGAAAATGGTTCAAAGATGGATTCAAACGCTCGCCGCGTTGCTCAGGCAAGAAGCGATCATCAAGCGAATGCTGTTTGATCCATGTGATTGATAGGAGTCCGTTGCGGCTTTGGCGTTCAGACGGATCTGCAGACGACGCATGCTGAAGGCCGATAGGGCTTGAGTCAGTTGCGGCGGTGCTCTAGATTCGTCGCTCGACAAACGCCAGGGTGACCGTAATGCCAGCTATATCCAAACCGACGCTTTACCCTCAGGTTCTGCGCGCTGGCGACGCCGTGGCGTTGGTGTCGCCTGCCGGGCCGGTTGACCCTGGCAACATCGACGCTGCGGTCGAAGTACTCAAGGGGTGGGGGCTGCGGCCGCGCGTCTATCCGCATGCGCTGGGTAAATACTCATTCTATTCGGGGACCGACGAGGAGCGGCTTGCTGACCTCAACGCCGCACTGGCTGATCCGGAGATTCGTGCGGTCATCTGCAACCGCGGTGGCTATGGCGTGCAGCGAATTGTCCAGCAGGTAAATATGGACGCCGTGCGTCGTGACCCCAAGCTGGTAACCGGCTTTTCCGATATTACCGCGCTACATGGTGCGCTGTGGAACCATGCGCGTCTGGTCACTGTTCATGGGCCGGTCGCCTCGCAGCTGGAACGCGGTGGCCTGTTCGTCAGCGGCATGCACCACGTGCTGATGAGTACCGAGCCGGTATTGCTCAAGGCTGATCCTGGCTCACCAACGGCGAAGGTCAGAACCGGCGGCAGCGCGCAGGGCCTGTTGCTGGGCGGCAATCTGTGCATCCTCGATACCTCGGTGGGCACGCCGTTCATGCCCGACATGACCGGTGCGATTTTGCTCATCGAAGAGGTCAACGAACCGGCCTATCGGGTTGATCGCATGCTGACCCATCTGGGTAACTGCGGCATCCTTGCGCGTCTGGCGGGTGTTGCGGTGGGCGAGTTCACCCCGGCCGCTAACACCGGCGGCACCATTAGCCCCGCCGATGTGCTGCTGGAACGGCTAGGCAGCCTGGGCATTCCGGTGCTGGGCGGCTTGCCGGTAGGGCATGGAGATCTCAATCAGGCCGTGCCACTCGGAACGCAGGCAATACTTGATGTAGATGCCGGAACCTTGCTGGTATCGGCCGCTGCCCGCAGTTGATTGCTGTGTTGCCATACGCTTGAGGCAGGCTTATCCGGGCTTGCGTGCATTGAGAATCAGCATGGTCAGCAGGCCCGCAACAATGCCCCAGAATGCCGAACCTATGGAAAACAGCGTCAGCCCCGAGGCCGTCACCATGAAGGTGATCAGGGCAGGTTCGCGTTCCCGGGGCTCGGCCATGGCCACGGTCAGGCCATTGGTGATCGAGCCGAGCAGCGCCAGTGCGGCAATCGAGAGCATCAGTTCCTTGGGGAACGCACTGAACAGACCTGCCAGCGTGGCGCCGAAGATCCCGGCGATTGCGTAGAAAATCCCGGCCCAGATCGCCGCTGTGTAGCGTTTGGACTTGTCTTCGTGCGCATGAGGGCTGGTACAGATGGCGGCGCTGATGGCGGCCAGGTTTATCCCGTGGCAGCCGAACGGTGCGGTAAGCAAAGAGGCAAAGCCTGTTACCGATATCAGCGGTGAGGTAGGCGGGTAGTAACCGTCGGCTCGCAACACTGCCACACCGGGCATGTTCTGCGAGGTCATAGCCACCACGAACAGTGGAATGCCGATGCTGACCGTCGCGGCCCAGGAAAACTCGGGAGTGGTCCAGACCGGCATGGCGACTTGCAGCGCCAGGCCGCTGAAGTTCAGCAAGCCCAGCGCGCCCGATATCCCGATGCCGACCAGCAATGCGAGCAGCACCGAGTAGCGTGGCGAAAGACGCTTCACCACCAGATACGTGAAAAACATGCCCAATACCAGGCTGGTGCGGTGCTGGGCGGCGATGAAGATTTCACTGCCGATCCTGAACAGGATTCCCGCCAGCAAGGCCGCAGCCAGCGAGGCTGGCAAACGCCGCACGATACGTTCGAAGCTGCCCGTTACGCCGCACAGAATAACCAGCAGCGCGCTGGTCATGAACGCGCCAATCGCCTGCGGGTATGCCACACCACCCAGACTGGTGATCAGCAGTGCGGCACCGGGTGTGGACCACGCGACAGTAATCGGCATGCGGTAGCGCAACGAAAGGCCGATGCTGCACACCGCCATGCCCATGAACAACGCCCACAGCCAGGACGAAATCTGCACGCTGCTCAGACCGGCCGCCTGTCCGGCCTGAAACATCAGCACCAGTGAGCTGGTGCAGCCAGTCATCATGGCAATGAAACCGGCAACCACCGCAGACGGCGATGAGTCGGTCAGCGGGCGCAATGGTGCCTTGAGGGTTTCGTTCATGCAGGGCGTTCCTTGAAGCGGGCAGGTAGCAAAGGACGCCAAGCCTAAACGCATGACCGCTCGGCTTTACGATACAGCGATATGAGTAAATGCCAGCACAGTTGCGCCAGTGGTATTTATTCGACGTCAGTCCCGATTGGACACGCACCGGATTGCAGTGTCTGGCCCAGCGCGAGGTTGACTGTCATCCAGCCATCCACCGCTTCCTGACCCGCTTCGGCGAACACGCGTTGCAGCAGCTTGACCTGTTCACGCCGCAACGCCTGCTCGAAACGGGCGCCTTCATCGGTGAGCCCGAGCAGTCGTTTACGCTTGTCGGTTTCCGGGGCGGTGCTGTGCACCAGGTCCATGCCGATCAATTGGCGCAGCGGGGCATTGAGCGCCTGCTTGCTCACGCCCAATACCGTGAGCAGTTCCTTGACGCTCAGTTCGGGATAGCGAGCGATAAAAAATACAATGCGCTGATGCACGCGACTGAAGCCGCGCTTGGCCAGCATTTCATCAGCCTTGGCGGTGAACGCCTGATAGCCGAAGAAGAAGGCCTCCATGGCCATTTGTTGATTGGCAGGTTTTTTTAAGTCAAGCATGTTGACGTATCCGGGCTGGGCGTCGTAATTTGAGTCAACAAGTTTGACTTATTTTCCTTCGTCTCGGCTACAGGTAAGTGCCATGGCTTTTTCCGAACGCGTTTCCCGTCTGAAAAGTTCTCTGATTCGCGAGATCCTCGCCGCCGCTCAGCGTCCGCAAGTGATGTCGTTCGCTGGTGGCCTGCCTGCCGAGTCGATGCTGCCCAAAGTCGAGTGGGCTGACATGCCTGTTTCTCTGGGCCAGTACGGCATGAGCGAGGGCGAACCTGCGCTGCGCGAAGCGCTGGCTGCCGACGCCCGCGCCCTGGGTATTGCTTGCGATGCCAGTCAGGTCATGGTGGTCACTGGTTCTCAACAGACCCTGGACCTGGCAGCCAAGCTCTACATCGACAAAGGCACCGAGATTCTGCTTGAAGCACCCACCTACCTGGCGGCGCTGCAGATATTTCAGCTATTTGGTGCCGACTGCATCACCGTGCCTCTGCAGGCCGAAGGCCCGGACCTGGTCGCCATGCGTCAGCGCCTGGAGCAGCACAGGCCCGCTTTCGCCTACCTGATCCCGACCTTCCAGAACCCCTCGGCAGTGCGCTATAGCCAGGCCAGCCGCGATGCAGTTGCGGCGTTGCTTGACGAGTTCGGCGTCACGTTGATCGAGGATGAGCCGTACCGCGAGTTGAGCTTTGACGGTGGCAGTGCCAGGCCGATTGTCAGCGGCCTGAAGACAGCCAGCTGGATCTACACCGGCACGGTCTCCAAAACGCTGTTGCCCGGCCTGCGTGTGGGTTATCTGATCGCCAGTCCCGATCTGTTTCCGCACTTGTTGCGCCTGAAGCAGTCCGCCGATCTGCATACCAATCGCCTCGGCCAATGGCAGGCCTTGCAGTGGATTGGCACTGAGCACTATCGTGAACATCTGCTGACGCTGTGCGAGTTCTACCGCGGTCGCCGGGATGCATTCGAGGATGCCTTGCAGACGCATTTTTCAGACCTGGCCGAGTGGAATAGCCCGCAAGGCGGATTGTTCTTCTGGCTGACCCTGAAACAGCCGCTGGACACCCGTACCTTGCTGGATGCCGCGTTGGCGCAGGACGTCGCGTTCATGCCGGGCGAACCTTTTTTTGCTGACCCGGACGCCAATCACGGCCATCTGCGCCTCAATTTCAGTCATATCGACCCGGCGCGTCTGAATGAAGGCATAAAACGACTGGCGTCTGTGGTCCGTGCGGCACAGAATCTGAAAGCCGCCTGATCATAGCCGGCAATACAGGCATATCGAGGGAGCAGGGCGATGTACAAGGTTTATGGCGATTACAACTCGGGCAACTGCTACAAGGTCAAGCTGATGCTTAACCTGTTGGGCTGCGAGTACGAGTGGGTACCGGTCGATATTCTTAATGGCGAAACCCAGACCCCGGCTTTTCTGGAGAAGAACCCCAACGGCAAGATCCCGGTGTTGGAACTGGAAGACGGCACTTGTCTATGGGAGTCCAATGCGATTCTCAATTTTCTGGCTGATGGTTCCAGGTATCTTCCGAGCGAACCGCGCCTGCGTACCCAGGTACTGCAATGGCAGTTTTTCGAGCAGTACAGCCATGAGCCGTCGGTGGCGGTTGCCCGTTTCATCCAGTTCTATCTGGGCTTGCCGGCTGAACGCATGACCGAGTATCGCGCCATGCAGAAGTCCGGTTATCGAGCGCTGGCGGTCATGGAGCAGCAGCTTGATCGCACACCGTTTCTGGTCGGTGAGAATTTCTCCATCGCCGATATCGCCTTGTACGCCTACACCCACGTCGCTCATCAGGGCGGTTTCGATCTGGCACCTTACACCGGAATTCGGCGCTGGCTGGATCGGGTCAAGGCGCAGCCCGGTTATGTCGGTATGCTGGATTGATGCCCCCATTGGCTGAATAAAAGGAAATTTATGCGCGTTTCAATAGTCCTTCTGGCCGCTTTCATCGCGCTGGGTATCGGCTGCTCGGCACAGGCTCAGGATTGCGATGCCAATCAGGCCAGCATGAATCAGTGTGCTGCCAATGAGCTGTCGGCGCTCGATGCTGATCTCAACAAGCAGTACAAGGCGCAGATGACGTGGCTGAAGACGCCGGCCAAAAAGCAGGCGTTCAAGGATGCACAACTGAAGTGGATAGCCCTGCGTGACGCCGATTGCCTGTATCAGGCTGGCAAGCCCGAGGATTCAGGCTCCATTTGGCCGTTGCTGCAATCGCAATGCCTGGCTGACCAGACCCGCGTGCGCCTCAAGCAGTTGCAAGCCTATGTCGCCTGCCGCGAGGAAGGTTGCCCGCGTTGAGGTACGTCGGGCACGTAGTGTTCAGATCGCGCCGAACCGTTGGTTCAGGTAGTCGATAATGACTTTGGATTCGTACATCCACACGGTTTTGTCGCCTTCTTCGATTCGCAGGCAAGGCACCTTGATTTTACCGCCCTCGTTTAGCAGCGTCTGACGGTCAAGCTCGTTGTTCTTCGCATCGCGCAAAGCAACAGGAACATTGAGACGGTGCAGGGTGCGACGGGTTTTCACGCAGAACGGGCAGGCGTGGAACTGGTACAGCGTCAGGTCTTGAGCCGCCTCAGCGACAGCCGCCTGTGCCTGCGGATCGCGCTGCTTCTTGCTCGGGCGGGTCAGGAAGTCGATACCGATGACGAGCTGGCCAAGGCCGACTCTTAACGCTTTCATGAACACGGTCATACCTCTTGCGGACAGTGGCGGAAATCGGCCGGACGTTCAGCGTGCGCCAGGGCACGTGAACGCGGGCTGAACGGGTCACTTGATCAGGCTGAGAAACTCACTGCGAGTGGCAGCGTTTTCACGGAATTCGCCGAGCATCACCGAAGTGATCATGGCCGAGTTCTGCTTCTCGACACCGCGCATCATCATGCACATGTGCTTGGCTTCGATCACTACCGCCACACCCAGTGCACCGGTAACCTGCTGGATGGCCTCGGCGATCTGACGGCTGAGGTTTTCCTGGATCTGCAGGCGGCGGGCGTACATATCAACGATCCGCGCCACCTTCGACAGGCCCAGCACCTTGCCGTTGGGAATGTAGGCGACATGTGCCTTGCCAATGAACGGCAGCAGATGATGCTCGCACAGCGAGTACAGCTCGATGTCCTTGACCATGACCATTTCACTGGCATCGGAGCTGAACAGCGCGCCGTTGGTGACTTCTTCCAGCGTTTGCGCGTAACCGCGACACAGGTACTGCATGGCCTTGGCGGCGCGCTTGGGGGTGTCCAGCAGACCTTCGCGCGAGACGTCCTCGCCCAATTGCCCGAGTATGGCGGTGTAATTCTGTTCCAGTGTCACAGGGGTGTGTTTCCGTGTGGGGTTCGATGAGTGCGAGGGCAGGCCCGTCGCCGACGGCGCACATAGTAACTTACGCAAGAGTGCGGGTGCACGGCAGCGCTGCAAATCAACCGGGCGTTATGCGTTTTGTATCGTGGCGCTTACACGTTGGCGACCAGATCGCTACCCACTTCCCCGGCACCGCGCTGTCTGAATGTGCAGGTTATTAATCAATTGCCTGTCGAGAGAGTGAATCCGGATGTTGAGTCGAGTAGCAAAAATAGCGTTGTTCGCCATCGTACTGTCGTCGGTTTCCGGCTGCTGGCCGTTTTGGCCTGGTCCGGGCGGACATGGCGGCGGCGGTGGGCATCATGAAGGGGGTGGACCTGGTGGGCCTGGTGGCCCCGGCGGTCCTGGTCCGCGCTGAGTAACACGCCGGGCAGCATATTGCTGTCCGGCAAGAGGGGCGCGAGGAGGATTACTCGTCGCGCCCTTCCATCATGGTGCGTCTGAGTATCACGTACACCGCACCCGCACCGCCATGCTTGGCCAGGCATGAACAAAAGCCCAGTACCTGCGAATGCTGACGCAGCCAGGTGTTGACGTGGCTTTTGATCATGGGGCGCTTACCGTCCAGGCGTACCGCCTTGCCGTGGGTAACACGTACGCAGCGTATTTCCAGTCGGGTCGCTTCCGCCAGAAACTCCCACAGCGTCTCACGCGCCACTTCGACGCTCATGCCGTGTAAGTCCAGGCTGCCTTCGAAGCTGATCTGCCCAAGTTTGAGCTTGCGCATCTGGCCTTCCTGCACGCCGTCGCGCGACCAGCTCAGGACATCTTCTGGACCAACATCAATTACGAATTGATCCGACAAACCGTCGACGGTCACCGAATCGGTGCGCACGGTCGCCGACTGACGCAGGCGTGCCAGCATTTTTCGATCGGTCTTGGGTTTGCCGACATCGGCGTGTTCATGCTTGAGCGGCTTTACGCCGCGCGTTTCGCTTCTGAACAGGGAAAAATCGTCGTCTTGCATGGGGCCTCCGCGAAGGAAGCCATTCTAACCGTTCATACGCGAGGGTCAGTTGTGTTTTTTCATCAGGTGCGCAGAGATACTCAAGCCGCTGGCACTGCGCTGACGACGGCAGCGGCGCCATAGCCAGACGCCCACGTACAGCACCAGCAACCCGCCGACAGCGACAAATGCGGCGCCTCCCGGGCTGGCATTCAGCTCGCCGAGCATCTGCGGGTGAATGGTCAGGCTGGATACACCGGCAACGGTCAGCAACACGCCTGACGCCACAAGAAGCAGCGCAATCAGCGTGCCGATGCGTTTGCCCCAGTTGCCCTGACCCCTGGGGCGCAGGCGACGTGCATCGAAACCATCTGACGTTTTCATGCCTTTTCCTCAATAGGTATCGGCTCAATGGAGTATCGGCGCTCTGACCCGGAGAAGAAGGGGTGGTTCCCGCCTCCGGGATGATACGGGCTGGCAAGGGATGGGCGGTTATGTGAATACGCCCACACAACCACTCGTTCCGGCGCAGATCAGATCAGATCAGATCAGGTCTTTGGTCAGCGCCAGTGTGGCGAAGTTGTCGGCCATGATCGCCATCTCGGTTCTGTGCACCACTTGTGCGCTGACGACGCCGTGCGGGCTCGGCAAGTCGCGGGTTGCGCAGGCATCGTCGACCAGTGTGCAGCGATAACCGTAGTCCTTGGTAGCGCGAACCGTGGTGCTGATGCTCGAGTGGCTCATGAAGCCGCAGACGATCAGGTCCAGATGACCCAGCTTTTGCAGAAGATCATGCAGGCCGGTGCCATTGAAAGCGTTGGGCAGGCGTTTTTCGACCAGATGTTCGTCGTCTTTTGGTAACAGCTCCGGCACCAGTTGACCGCGCTCGCCCTGTGGGTCGAACAGGCCGCCCACAGTGCCCAGATGGCGAATATGAACAATCGGGCACTTGACCGCACGTGCCTTCTCGACCAATTGGCAGATATTGGCCAGGGCTTCGTCGACGCCGGTCAGGGCCAGTGGGCCGCTGAGGTATTCTTTCTGGGCATCGATGATGATCAGCGTCGCATTGCTCAAATTGGCGGGCGCATGCACCCGGCCGCTGAGTTGGAACATGGTCTTTAAATCGGACATTCACGGGCTCCTTGGTGTGGGGCTTTTGTGACATTGTCCTCTGGCTGAGGCGTTCTGGGAATGGCAACCATCGCAGGCCACGGTTTTTATGGCCTGCAGGGCAGTTGGGGGAGGGTGTGGCTGGCGGTTTGCCTTGATGGCAGTACGCGAATCATGGAAACTTCCACGCCTATCGGGTACGAAGAATGTGCATTGTTCGGAACCAGACTTTTCACCGTGGCTCGTCTTACAGCAGCTCGTCGCCTTTTCAAGGAGTTTGTCCATGATCACTTCCCGTTTGCGTACCGTGCGCGACCATATACGGTGGGCCGTCAGCCGCTTTCACGAGGAAGACGTATTTTTTGGTCATGGCACCGACAATGCCTGGGATGAAGCGCGGCAGTTGGTGCTGGGCGCACTGCACCTGCCTTGGGAAATCGCCGACAGCTACCTCGATTGCCGCCTGGAAGTCGACGAAATATCCGAACTGCAACGCCTGATCAAACGCCGAATCGATGACCGTGTGCCAACGCCATATCTGCTGGGCGAAGCATGGTTCTGTGGCATGTCGTTCATTGTCGATGACCGCGTATTGATCCCGCGCTCGCCTATCGCCGAGCTGATCGAAGAGCGTTTCGCGCCCTGGCTGGCCAACGAACCAGCCCGGATTCTGGACCTGTGCACTGGCTCTGGTTGCATCGGTATCGCCTGTGCTGAGGTGTTTCCCGAAGCTGAGGTGGCCTTGGCCGACTTGTCCTACGACGCACTGGAGGTGGCTAACCAGAACATCGAGCGTCACGGTATGGAGGATCGCGTCTACACCGTGCAGGGCGACGGGTTCGACGGTTTGCCGGGTCAGCGCTTCGACCTGATCGTGTCCAACCCGCCCTATGTGGACGCCGAAGACTTTGCCGACATGCCCGACGAGTATCAGCACGAGCCGGAGTTGGCGCTGGCCTGTGGCAGCGATGGTCTGAACCTGATACGTCGTATGCTTGCCCAGGCAGCCGATCACCTGAACGAGAAAGGCTTGTTGATCGTCGAAGTAGGCAACAGCCAGGTGCACGTGCAGGCGCTGTACCCGGAAGTCGATTTTGCCTGGCTGGATTTCCAGCGCGGTGGTCACGGGGTGTTCATGCTGACTGCAGAACAGTGCCGCAACCATCAGGCGTTGTTCCAGTCAAAGGTTTGATAGGGAAGACTGAGAGAAGGGGGAGCTGAGATCAGCTCCTTTTTTCATCGGTGGGTCGCGATCCAGATCAGCAGTCCCGCCTGAAATACCGCGAAGGTCACCAGGCAGGCAATCGTGAAGCGCAGACCGGCGTCCTCGCGCTTGTACTTGCCGACCCGGTCCTCGTGCTGGCGAATGGTCACTTCCTGTTCGATCAGGTTCTTCTCGGCCTTCTCCAGCATTTGCGAGGCTTCGAGAATTTCGATGATCTGCACCTTGTCGTTGTTCCAGGTGCTGTGCAGGTTGCCGACGTGTACGTCCTTGATGGTGCCTTTCATGTGCTGGGCATCGGCGTACGCTACTTCAAAACCCAGGGTGCGCAGAAAGTGGTCACGACGCAGGCGTGTGTCTTCGTTCAGGCCGTCCTTGCTCGCCAGCGCTACGCCTTCAATCTTGTAGGATGACCATCTTTTCTGCGCCCAATGCACGGCATGGGCAATCATGAAACGACCGATGCCGCGGTTCCACGGCTCGATCTGCAAGCCTGATTCGGGACCGAAGCGCACAGTGCGCTTTTCGTGGTCGGCCCAGACGTCCAGATTGTTCTGTTCCTTGCGAACCCGCTGGCCTGGCAGCTGCACATTGATGCGCAACAGGCTCAATTCCTTGCTGTGCCGCTCGGCACGGCCAAACTGCACAAAACGCAAGGGTCGCCCACCCGTGGCGCGGTCGGTGGGCTGTGGTGCCAGACGCAACATCTGAAAGTTCTCGGGCAGAACGTCTTCCCACGGCTGCGGCGGTGCCTGAACCTCGGCTTCGGCGCTTTCGGGTGCTGCAGTGGTTTCAGTCATGATATTCGCGTCAGTCATAATGGTGTCCTTTCCTGGGCCTTGCACCGGAATACTTGCAACGGAACAAGAAGCCAGCAAACCGCTATCGGCCAGATATCCCAAGACTGAAGGGCCTGCAATTATCTGGCGTCAGATTTTTTTTTCCGGGTGGGGCAGGGCCTTGATGAAGGCCAGGATCCGCTTGGTCACTTCACTGGCCAGCGGCTGGGTCGGGTTGCGGTAGGACAACAACTGTTGCTGCAGATCGTCGGGCACGATACGCAGCACATGATTCATCCCGTCGATCAGGGCCAGCTCGGCATCCGGTCTGGCTTTTTGCAGCAGCAGGGCATCGCCCACGCCTACCTGAATGTCGTTGCGCCCCTGAACGATCAGCGCCGGAATGTGCACTGCAGCGAAGGCTGCGGCGGGGTCCTGGCGAAACAGCGAGATCAGATACGGCTGGACACTGGGGCGAAATACCACTTCCAGCTCGGCGGGCACGTTGTCATCGGTCTTGCCCGCCTTGAGTTCATCGAGCAACTGATTGCTGCGTTGCAGCAGGTCCGGTGGCAAGCGCTCCTGAAACTGTTCGCGCAGCACCTGATCGACAGGCCGTCCGGTGCCGGCCACGGAAATCAGCGCCGCTGCACCCACTTTTTCAGCCGCCAGCGTCGCCACCAGCGCACCCTCGCTGTGGCCCAGAAGGATCAGCTGGCCAAGGCGCGGGTTGGCTTTGAGCGCTCTGGCCCAGAGTTGAACGTCGGCCACGTAGCGCTCGACGCTCAGATTGCGTTCATCCGGCGTGACGGCCTTGCTGGCTGCGACGCCGCGTTTGTCGTAGCGCACGCTGGCGATATTGTTTTTGGCCAGAATCACCGCCAGGCGTTTCATGCTGTCGTTGCGTCCACCCTCTGGGTTGTTGCCGTCGCGGTCGGTGGGGCCGGAACCGGCGATGATCAGCACCACCGGGACCGGTTTGTCCGAACGGGGCATGAGCAGGGTGCCGTACAGTTTGCCGTTTTCGGTATCCACCGTGATCGGCCGCTGCACCACGCTGGGCGCCGCAGCACTGGCTGTTCCGGCGATAAGGCTCAGGGTCAATGTTATCGGAAGGGCCAGCAGACGCAGCGCGTTTGATACTCGAAGCAGGGAATTACCGGATAACATCGCAAGGCCATCATAGGGAGGGTCTCGCTTGGACGCACGGCGTGACAGAAGGTTCGAGGATGAACTGAACCGCGAGCCTGCGTATACTGGCGCGCTTGGTTTAACGATCTGGTTTTTTGGCTGATTTTTCGGAGCGCCCGCATGTCCGGCAACACTTTCGGCAAGCTGTTCACTGTCACCACCGCCGGCGAAAGCCACGGCCCGGCGCTGGTCGCTATCGTCGACGGCTGCCCGCCGGGGCTGGAGCTGGACCTGCAAGACCTGCAGCGCGATCTGGACCGGCGCAAGCCGGGCACCAGCCGCCATACCACGCAGCGTCAGGAGGCCGATGAGGTCGAGATCCTCTCCGGCGTCTTCGAGGGCAAAACCACCGGTGCCTCCATAGGCCTGCTGATCCGCAACACTGACCAGAAGTCCAAGGACTACTCGGCCATCAAGGACCTGTTCCGTCCAGCCCATGCCGATTACACCTACCACCACAAGTACGGTATCCGCGATTACCGCGGCGGCGGTCGCAGTTCGGCACGGGAAACCGCCATGCGCGTGGCAGCGGGGGCGATTGCCAAGAAATACCTGGCAACCCAGGGCATCGTCATTCGCGGCTACATGAGCCAGTTGGGCCCGATCCAGATCCCGTTCAAGACCTGGGATTCGGTAGAAGACAACGCGTTTTTCTGCCCCGACCCTGACAAGGTGCCGGAACTGGAGGCCTACATGGATCAGTTGCGTCGTGATCAGGACTCGGTCGGTGCGAAAATAACGGTGGTGGCCGAAGGCGTAATGCCCGGCCTTGGCGAGCCGATCTTTGATCGTCTGGACGCCGAACTGGCCCACGCGCTGATGAGCATCAACGCGGTCAAGGGCGTGGAGATCGGTGCCGGTTTCGACTGCGTTGCACAACGCGGCACCGAGCACCGCGACGAGATGACCCCACAGGGTTTCCTGTCCAATCAGGCGGGCGGCATTCTCGGCGGCATTTCCTCCGGCCAGCCGATCATTGCGCATCTGGCGCTCAAGCCAACCTCCAGCATCACCACGCCGGGGCGTTCGATCGATACCGATGGCAACGCGGCCGACGTCATCACCAAAGGCCGGCACGACCCGTGTGTCGGCATTCGCGCCACACCGATTGCCGAGGCGATGATGGCCATCGTGTTGCTCGATCATCTGCTGCGTCATCGCGGTCAGAACGCCGATGTCAGCGTCAATACGCCTGTGCTGGGGCAGTTGTAATGCACACTGTCACGGTCGCGGACTGCTAGCGTGACGCAAACATCCGGCGGGCAGCTTCCTTACTGGCGGCTGTCCGGCTTTTACGTGTGCTATTTCGCCTTGCTCGGCCTGTCTGCGCCGTTCATGGCCCTTTATCTTCATCACCTGGGTTTTTCCAGCTCACGCATAGGCGAACTGATCGCCATCCCCATGCTGATGCGCTGCGTTGCGCCCAATCTCTGGGGGTGGCTGGGTGATCACACCGGTTGGCGTCTGACCATTGTGCGTTCTGGCGCCATCTGCACGTTGTTGGCGTTTTCGCTGATTCTGGTCGAAAAAAGCTATGCCTGGCTGGCGATGGTCATGGCGCTCTATGCGTTCTTCTGGCACGCCGTCCTTCCGCAGTTCGAAGTCATCACCCTCGCGCACCTGCAAGGCCAGACCTCGCGCTACAGCCAGATCCGCCTGTGGGGCTCGATCGGTTTCATTCTGGCGGTCGTGGTGCTGGGACGGGTGTTCGAATGGTTCAGCCTGGATCTGTTTCCTTACATCGCGCTGGCGATCATGGCCGGTATCGTCGTCAGCAGCTGGTGGGTGCCGAATGCGCATCCCTCGCCGTCGAGCCGTGAAACCGTGTCAGGCGGCTTTCTCAGGCAACTGGCGCGTCCCGGTGTCTTGGCGTTCTACCTCAGTGTCGCGCTGATGGTGCTCAGCCATGGGCCGTATTACACCTTTTTGACCCTGCACCTCGAAGCGCTCGGTTACAGCCGTGGCCTGATCGGCGTGCTATGGGCGGTCGGCGTGGTGGCTGAAGTGCTGATGTTCATGGTCATGAGCCGGATTCTGCAGCGTTTCTCCGTGCGCCAGGTGCTGTTCGTCAGCTTTCTGCTGGCCGCATTGCGCTGGCTGCTGCTGGGACTGTTTGCCGATTACCTGACCGCGCTGCTGATTGCCCAGGTGATGCACGCCGCCACGTTCGGCAGCTTTCACGCCGCTGCCATTCATTTCGTGCAAAGTAGCTTTGGCCCGCGTCAGCAAGGACAGGGACAGGCGCTGTATGCCGCACTGTCAGGCGTGGGTGGCGCGTTGGGTGCTCTGTATTCCGGTTACAGCTGGAACGCGCTGGGGCCAGCCTGGACGTTTGCCATTGCCAGCCTTGTCGCCTTTGCCGCAGCCATCATGATTATCACACCCAAGAAAGAGGAAGGTGTATGAGCCGCGAACAACTTAGCGTGGAAATAATCGAGGCCGGACGCTTCCTGTATGGCCGCGGCTGGTCGCCTGCCACCAGCAGCAATTACTCCGCGCGTCTTTCAGCCACCGAGGCGCTGCTGACCGTGTCCGGCAAGCACAAGGGCCAGTTGGGTCCTGACGATGTGCTGGCTACCGATATGGCAGGCAACAGCCTGGAGCCCGGCAAAAAACCGTCTGCCGAAACCTTGCTGCATACCCAGTTGTACAGCAGCAGGCCGCAGGTCGGCGCCGTGCTGCACACCCACTCGGTGAATGCGACGGTGCTGTCCAGGCTGACTGCCGCCGATCATCTGGTGTTCGAGGATTACGAGCTGCAGAAGGCCTTTAATGGCGTGGTCACTCATCAGTCGCAGGTCGTGGTGCCGATTTTCGACAACGATCAGGATATTGCCCGTCTTGCCGCAAAAGTGCAGCCTTGGCTGGACGCTCATCCCGAGTGCGCTGGCTACCTGATCCGCGGTCACGGTCTCTACACCTGGGGGGCGAAAATGAGCGACGCCTTGCGCCAGATCGAAGCGTTCGAGTTTCTGTTCGAATGCGAGCTTAAAATGCGCGCGGTATTGAACCGTTGAAAACGTCGTATTAAAACCAGCCTGTAAGCCTGACCTGCCTGTAAAAGCCGGAAGGTGGTGCCCCAAACCGAGGATTCATGCCATGAGCAGCCTGTCCGTTTATCACGTTTCAAGCCCTGACACGCCCAACAAGGTGCTGACCCATCTGGAAGATATTGCTTCGACGCTGGCCGAGCACGGCGTGGCGTTCGACCGCTGGGAAGCGGCAGCGCCGATTACCCCCGGTGCCAGCCAGGAAGAAGTGATCAGCGCCTATCGTACCCAGATCGACAAGCTGATGACCGAGCATGGTTATGTCACCGTAGACGTCATCAGCCTCAACAGTGACCACCCGCAGAAAGCCGAATTGCGCGCCAAATTTCTTGAAGAGCATCGGCATGGTGAGGACGAAGTGCGCTTTTTCGTCGCCGGACGCGGCTTGTTCACATTGCACATCGACGACTATGTGTACGCCGTGCTGTGTGAAAAGAACGATCTGATTTCCGTACCGGCCGGCACCCGGCACTGGTTCGATATGGGCGAAAACCCGCATTTCGTTGCCATCCGCCTGTTCAACAATCCGGAAGGCTGGGTGGCGAATTTTACCGGTGAAGACATTGCTGGCCGTTTTCCACGGCTGGAAGACTGACAGGAGCCCGATTCTGATGCCCATCAAAGCTATCCTCACGGATATTGAAGGCACCACCAGCGCAGTGAGTTTCGTTTTCGACGTGCTGTTTCCGTTTGCCAAAAAGCACCTGCCCGGGTTCGTTCGGCAAAACGCCGGACAACCGGCAGTGGCGTCGCAGCTGCAAGCAGTACGCACCGAGGCCGGCGAGCCTGATGCCGATGTCGAGCGGGTTATTGCGATACTGCTGGAATGGATTGCCGAAGACCGTAAGGCCACGCCGCTCAAGGCGTTGCAGGGCATGGTCTGGGAGCAGGGCTATAACGCCGGACAGCTCAAGGGCCATGTTTATCCGGATGCTGTCGATGCCTTGAAACACTGGCATCAACAGGGCTACAGGCTTTACGTTTATTCCTCGGGCTCAATTCAGGCTCAGCAATTGATTTTCGGCTGTTCCGAGGCGGGCGATCTGTCCGGTCTGTTCAGTGGTTACTTCGATACGACGTCCGGCCCCAAGCGCGAAGCGCAGTCCTACCGGACGATTGCGCAGGCAATCGAGTGTCCTGCCGAGGACATTCTGTTCCTCTCGGATATCGTCGAAGAGCTCGACGCAGCGAAGGCCGCTGGCATGATCACCTGCGGTCTGGCGCGTGACGGCGGGGTGCTTGCGGGTCACAAACATGTGGGCAGTTTCGCGCTCATCGACCCTGCTTCTTTCTAAACGAAGTCAGCCTGTCGTGCGCGGCATTGTCCTGATGCCGCGGTATGAAAATCTGCCCGCCGCAAGGCTTGCACGCTATTTTCTGTAAGGAGCGTCCTGCTTTTGAGTGGGACGTTGCCTACCTGAAAGTGCGTTGAGTCTGTTTGTTCTGCTCGTCATTCTTCAACGCGATTATTCGTGTAAGTTCTGCGCCCATCGTCCCCTGAGTCACGGACAACACCTGTACCGATTCACGGGCGCATAAGGAGCGGCAGCGATGTGCAGTGCCATTACAGAAAGCGCAAGCAGGGACTTATTGATACAGCAGATGGTGAGCACGATCAGCGAACTCGATGGCCAGACCGCTATCGAGAATGCCCTCGAATGGCTAAGGCGCGAATGCAACAGTGAGCGGGCGATGTTCTATCAGTTCAAGGGCCCGGTGCTGCTGACGTTCATTACCTGCAATATCGATGATGCCTGGGGTCAGGCTTACCGCCAGCGCGGGTTGATCACCCAGGACCCGGTCATCCGTTGTTATCGCAACCAGCTGGGGTTTGTGAACTGGCAGGATGCATTCAGACAATATCCGGTGTCAGCGTGCTACGAAGAAATCGTCGATACGTGCGAACTGCTTCCGGCCATTTCCTACGGCTACACGAACCATTGTCGTGGTGCCGACAGCGTGACGTCGGTTTGTACGCTGGGTGAAGTAGGGCGAGCGATCTCCGCTGAACAAAAATACCTCATGAGCAGTCTCATGCCGGTGCTGCACAGTGTTGCGCGGGGTTTGA
Organism: Pseudomonas syringae group sp. J248-6; assembly: GCF_032586995.1. Classification (NCBI taxonomy): domain Bacteria; kingdom Pseudomonadati; phylum Pseudomonadota; class Gammaproteobacteria; order Pseudomonadales; family Pseudomonadaceae; genus Pseudomonas; species Pseudomonas syringae group sp. J248-6. The sequence goes on from NZ_JAWHOP010000004.1 coordinate 335,295, forward strand.
AGTTCTGTTCTCGCGGTTTGACCCATCGGGAGCTGGAGGTACTGCAGTGGGCCAGGGATGGAAAAACTGCCTGGGAGATCTCAATGATCCGCGACGTGTCGGAGTCGACGGTGAAGTATCACCTCAAGACCATCTATTCCAAGCTGGGTGTCGCCAATAGGGCGCAGGCGGTAGGCGAAGCGCTGTGCCGGGGGCTTATCAGGTAATAGACACCTGAAAACGCGGGCAAAAAAAGCCGCGAGAACAAAGTGTAATCGCGGCAAACAAGGGATGAGAGAGCGTACAGCGGGTGCCACCTGTCAAGGCGGCGGGAAAATCAACGAGTGTGGTAAGTCGGCAGGTCAAAGCGATGCTGACTTTGCAGCATCGAAATAGCTGGCAACTCGCTGGCTTGTGCAGCCAGGTCGCGGCGGATAGCGCTGATTACCCATTCCAGCTGGACCGGAGTGTGCAACTGAGCATAAGACACGGAGCGACGGATCTGCTTGCCATCGTGAGTACGCAGTGACAACAGGACACCACCATCAGGACGTGGCTGGGTGGTAACGGTGTAGTCGGAGAATACGGAAGCGAATTTTTCTTGAATAAAGGTCATGTCAGGCGGCTCCATTGCTCATGGGATAATAAGCTTGGAAGTACTATTGCAGTGTCTGTGCCAGTCTTTGCACTTGAATTAAATCCTTTAAAATCAACGACTTGAAATATTCTCTATTTTAAGGCTTCGTGCATTTTGCATGAACACCCTTCGTGCGCCCTGCATTTTGCCGTTTCCTGCACGATGGGTATCGGGCAGAAGAGGGATTGCATGGATTGCGGTGATCAGGAGCAGGCATTGCGCATCCGCATCGATGCTGATCGAACAGCTGGCGAGACTTGAGGTCAGTGTGTGTATCGACGCCGGGTCAACGCATGCCCGGAGTACCGTGCGCCAAGGAGTAGTTAATGACCGATACAGATATCAGCGCCTCGAAAACCATGACTGAAGACGAAGCCGCCGAGTTCGCCGAGCAGGTATTCGATGTGGCTCGCCAGGGAAATGCAGTCATGCTGGAGCGTCTGCTTGAAAAAGGCCTGCCCGCAGACCTGCGCAACCACAAGGGCGATACGCTGCTGATGCTGGCCAGCTACCACTGCCATGCGGATGCGGTCCGTGTGCTGCTGAACCACAAGGCTGACCCTGAAATTCGTAACGATAATGGCCAGAGCCCCATCGCTGGCGCAGCGTTCAAGGGTGATCTGGCGGTGGTCAGGTTGCTGGTCGAGGCGGGTGCCGATATAGACGGTGCTTCTGCCGATGGCCGTACCGCATTGATGATGGCGGCGATGTTCAATCGCAACGAAATAGTCGATTACCTGATCAGTCAGGGCGCGGACCCGCATGCCACTGATGCCAAGGGCATCACCGCACTGGGCGCCGCTCAGGCAATGGGCGCGACCATCACCATTGATCAACTGATCAAACTGGGCGTACAGCCGGCCCGGTCCTGATGCCGAGTGCTTTCAGGGCATGAACACATAGAGGCGCGATGGATTTACCGTTATCCTTCGCGCCTCTTTTTTTGCCCGCTATCAGGATCGCTCCCATGAAAGACTCACTGGTCGAATTAATCAGCAAAGTCAGCTCTGGCTGCATGGGCGATGATGAAATCGTGCGTATTGCCGATGAAGCCGCGCAGGCGTATGCCGACCCGCAGGCGTTTCTGGCCGCCAACCCTGATATCAACTACGACGACACCTTTCCGATTCCGCTGGGCGAATGGGTGGTGGTGGGCAGTCTGCCGGAAACCGTGCTGTTCCAGGCCGACAGCTATATGGACCTGTTCGAGCAGATCGTGCAGTCATTCGGCAAGGACGTCACGTTCAATATCAAGCCGAAACAACTGGCCAAGGTCGAACCACTGGTAGCGCTCAACCGGATTCAGATTCAATTGAGCAGCATGAACAAGGACATGGGCGGCTATGTGCTGATGAACTTCAGCCAGCCGCTGGATGACGAACTGCAAGCGGTGCTGGTGTATGGCCGTGACGAGGAGCGGGTGCTTGAACTGGCAGCGTTGGCCGGCATCCATGCCGCACCCGCGCTAAAGGCATTGCGCGGTTAACCCAGCGCCGTATCGAGAAACATCATTACCGCGAAGCCGCCCATCAGACCGAGCGTTGCCGAGGTCTGATGGCCGTTGCGGTGGGTTTCCGGGATGACTTCATGGGACACCACGAAGATCATCGCACCTGCCGCCAGCCCCATGCTCAGCGGGTAGGCGATGGCAAACCCGCTGGAAATACCCAGGCCCACCAGCGCGCCCAGCGGCTCCATGAGTCCGGAACCGATGGCCACTAGCATCGCCTTGAAGGCTGACAGGCCGGTTGCGCGCAGGGCCAGCGCAATGGCCAGGCCCTCAGGGATGTCCTGAATGGCGATGGCAGTGGTCAACGGCAGGCCGACGTTCATGTCGCCGCTGGCGAAGCTCACGCCTATCGCCATGCCCTCAGGCAGGTTATGCAGGGTAATCGCCAGGACAAACAGCCAGACCCGGCTGATTCGCTCTGAATGAGGGCCCTGACGGCCCACGCTTTCATGCTCGTGCGGGGTGAACTTGTCCAGCCCAAGCATCAACAGCACACCCAGGCCCAGACCGGTCACTACCGTCGCAGCTGCCCAGGGGCCGCTGTCGGTTATGCCCCGGGCGGCCTCCAGCCCTGGCAGTATCAGCGAGAACGAGCTGGCAGCCAGCATCATGCCAGCGGCAAAACCGAGCATGATGTCCTGAGCGCGTTGCGAAACGTTGCGCAGGGCGACCGCCATGACTGCACCCAGCGCCGTCGCCAGGAAGCCGGCCGTGCCGCCCAGCAATGCATGATTGAAGTTGACCTGGCTGGTGCCATAGAAGGCATTGTAAAGACTGATGCCGCCGAGGCCGACGACGATAAGTAGAGCAAGGGCGAAACCCAGGCTCACCAGCGGGCTGCCCTGAAGATGGTTGAACCATGTCGCCCAGGGCGTTCGGGGTTGTGCGGGCGTTGGCATGAAGAAGGCTACCTGTATAAGTGTTGAACGCGATAATGAATGAAAGCAAAGTCGACCCCCGTTGGGAGCCCGAGAATATAAGGTTGGTTCAACGGAACCCCCGAACGGCGCAACTATCCTAGGAAGGTAAGCATTCAATTAGGGGCAACACCATGGGTTCTAGCTTCAACGGCCTGGTCGGCTTGATCATTCTGGCGCTCGATATCTGGGCCATCATCAATGTCTTGAAAAGCGGCGCCGAGACCGGCAAGAAAATTCTCTGGGTATTGTTGATCGTGCTGTTGCCTGTTGTGGGCCTGATCATCTGGGCAATCCTCGGACCGCGCGGCAACGTGCGAATCTGACACGCCGGCAGGTTGGTAGCGAACGCTTGATTGCCTTGGGTAATCAGGCGTTTTTCGTTCATGGGCCAAGGCATTTGCAAGCAAGACGCTGCACAGAGGTTCGACCTGTCATGTTCCTCGACGTAGAATGCGCGCCTTTGTTGTGGGCGGTCGGCCGTCCTGTCATCAGTACCCAGCGGGAGCTTACCCATGAGCGATTATCAGGAAACGTTATACGAAGGCTACGGCCAGCGCTTTCGTATGGAAAAAATGCTTCACGAAGTGCGTACCGAGCACCAGCATCTGGTGATCTTCCAGAATCCGCGCATGGGCCGCGTCATGGCTCTGGACGGCGTCATCCAGACCACCGAGGCGGATGAGTTCATCTATCACGAAATGCTCACTCACGTGCCGATTCTGGCTCACGGCGCAGCCAAGCGTGTACTGATCATCGGCGGCGGCGATGGCGGCATGCTGCGTGAAGTGGCCAAGCACCTGACGGTGGAACATATCACCATGGTCGAGATCGATGCGACCGTGGTCGAGATGTGCAAGGAGTTCCTGCCTAATCACTCCAGTGGCGCTTTTGACGATTCGCGCTTGAATCTGGTCATCGACGACGGCATGCGCTTTGTCGCGACCACCGAAGAGAAATTCGACGTGATCATCTCTGACTCCACCGATCCGATCGGTCCGGGTGAAGTGCTGTTTTCGGAGAACTTTTATCAGGCCTGCCATCGCTGCCTGAACGAAGGCGGCATTCTGGTTACCCAGAACGGCACGCCTTTCATGCAGTTGAGCGGTGTACAGACCACGGCCGGGCGTATGAACGGTCTGTTTGCCGACTGGCATTTCTATCACGCAGCCATCCCGACCTACATCGGCGGTGCAATGACCTTTGCCTGGGGCTCGACCGACAAGAGCTATCGCAAACTGCCGCTGGAAACCCTGCGTCAGCGTTTCTCTGGCAGCGGTATTGTTACGCGTTATTACAATCCAGAAGTCCACATTGGTGCGTTCGCCTTGCCGCAGTACGTTCTGCAGGCTGTGGGCAAGGCCAGCAACGACTGATCAATCGATCTGACGTTCACCGGCCGGGTCGCCCTGAACGCCGCCTGAGAGGCGTTCAAGCGCGCAACTGGCGACAGAAATTTCACACTTTTTGTCCCAGAATTGCGCGCGAAGCTGAACAGGCACGCGTATTCATGGGCCGCCCCGGCCCCTGGCGACCTGCAATCAAGTAATATCTGCGCCCTGTCGTACACCGCCCGCCCTCAGGGAGGGCGGTGCTGCACCCTGAACCTACCCCTGAATCCACCGGATCCTGACAACCATGGCTAAAACGGACGCCCAGATTCATCGGCAAGCCCGCCTGCTAAACCCGACTGTCAAATCGCATCTGGCTTACATCCTGCTCAGCGGTTTCGCTTTGATGGTGATGTACACGCTGCTGCGTATCGGTCTGCTGGTCTACAACCGCGAGATGATTGGCGACACGCCAGCCTCGACATTCCTTGAAGCACTCTTCAATGGCACGCGTTTCGACCTGCGCCTGTCCATGTATCTGCTCATTCCGTTGGTGCTGTCGCTGTTCAGCGCCCGGGCCATGGCGGCACGCGGGTTCTTCCGGTTCTGGCTGACCCTGGTCGGCAGCATCACGCTGTTCTTCGGCTTGATGGAAATGGACTTCTACCGCGAGTTTCACCAGCGCCTGAACGGCCTGGTGTTTCAATACGTCAAGGAAGACCCAAAGACTGTCCTGAGCATGCTCTGGTACGGTTTTCCGGTGGTTCGCTACCTGCTCGCCTGGGCAATCGTGACCTGGCTGTTGAGCCTGGTGTTCAAGGGCATCGACCGCCTGACGCGGCCACGCCTCGTAACGACTAAGGGCACCCAGACGGTCAGCACAGTTGCGCCGTGGTACATGCGCGTTGGCGTTTTCGTGCTGGTATTGCTGGTTATGGTGGTGTGCATCCGTGGCACCCTGCGCCAGGGCCCGCCGCTGCGTTGGGGTGACGCTTACACCACCGACTCCAACTTCGCCAATCAGCTGGGCCTGAACGGCACACTGACCCTGATTACGGCGGCCAAGAGCCGTATGTCCGAAGATCGCGACAACATCTGGAAAGCCACGCTGCCACAGGCCGAGGCGCAACAGACTGTGCGCGACATGTTGCTGACCTCGCATGACAAGCTGGTAGAACCTGATATTGCCGCTGTGCGTCGCGACTTCACACCGCCAGTAGAGAACACGTTGCCGATCCGCAACGTGGTCGTGATCCTGATGGAAAGCTTCGCCGGTCACTCGGTAGGGGCGCTGGGCAACGATGCCAACATCACGCCGTATTTCGACAAGCTGTCGAAAGAGGGTCTGTTGTTCGACCACTTCTTCTCCAACGGCACCCACACCCATCAGGGCATGTTCGCCACCATGGCGTGCTTCCCGAACCTGCCGGGTTTTGAGTACCTGATGCAGACGCCAGAGGGCAGCCATAAGCTGTCGGGCCTTCCGCAATTGCTGAGCGCGGGTCGCAACTACGATGACGTCTATGTCTATAACGGCAACTTCGCCTGGGACAACCAGTCGGGCTTCTTCAGCAACCAGGGCATGACCAACTTTGTTGGTCGCGAGGACTTCGTCAATCCGGTGTTCTCCGATCCGACCTGGGGCGTTTCCGACCAGGACATGTTCGACCGTGGCGCTCAGGAGCTCAAAGCCCGTCAGGACGGCAAGCCGTTCTATGCGCTGCTGCAGACCCTGTCCAACCACACGCCGTATGCATTGCCGGACCCGCTGCCGGTCGAGCGCGTGACCGGGCACGGCTCGCTGGATGAGCATTTGACCGCCATGCGTTATGCCGACTGGGCGCTGGGCCAGTTCTTCGAGAAGGCCAAAAAAGAGCCTTACTACAAGAACACCCTGTTCGTGGTGCTGGGCGACCACGGTTTCGGCAATGACAAGCAGTTGACTGAAATGGACCTGGGGCGTTTCAACGTGCCATTGCTACTGATCGGGCCTGGTGTACAAGAGAAATTCGGCCAGCGCAGCAGCATTGTCGGCACACAGGTTGACGTCGTGCCAACCATCATGGGTCGTCTGGGTGGCCTGAACCGCAACCAGTGCTGGGGCCGCGATCTGCTGAACCTGCCGGAAGGCGACAAGGGTTTTGGCGTGATCAAGCCGTCGGGCAGTGAGCAGGTGGTCGCGATCATCAGCGGCAACCGCATTCTGATCGAGCCGACAGAAATGCCGGCCAAGCTGTTGACCTACACGCTCGGTGCCAAGCCGTCTGCCGAAGAAGTGCCTGATGCACCTGACACTCAGGAGCTCAAGCGCAAGCTGGAAAGCTTCCTGCAGACCGCCACCAAGAGCCTTCTGGACAACACGGCCGGTGTCGAGGCCAGCAAGAACCGTAACTGACCATGACTGACTTGTCCGGGTACCCGGCAAGTCGGATCAGCAGCATACAAAAGGCCCTCGGCATCCATTGCGAGGGCCTTTTGTTTTGCCCGTCATCGCGGGCTGTCCGGCGTAATTCGTTGGAACGAATGCGAGGGCCAAAAGGTCCTTATCACATAAGCCAGAGTGCCTGGCTTCGTTCTGGAGGCATTGATGAAACAGTGGGCCATTTCGTATCTGGACAAGGATGGTGTGCAGCAACTCCGTGAGGCTGGTTTTGACGAGCGTCCCAGTGAGGAGGAGGCCGCGCGTTTCCTGCGCAAGGACCTGTATCCAGTCACCGATGAGCTGGATCTCAATGATCTTGACGGGCGCACCGACGAGCCTACGGTGAAAACGCTCAAAGACCATAACAGTGTGCGGATCATTTCCATTACAGAAGTTGCCTGACCTGCGGTGATTCAAAAAGCTTTTCGTGGCAACCACTTGGCATTCGACCCACGATGGGTCTACTCTGCAGACGAGGCTGTTCAAACGGCCTCTGACATCTCGATACCGACCTGTGCCAAGCCTGGTCTGGTCAGCTACATGCTTGATTCCCCACGCCGGATTATCTGTCGTGCGGCGGCCCCCGATGATTCGGCGGTCGCTCTGGAAGAGTTGAAACTCTATCTATCGTTGCATAGGAGGACGTTTCATGAGCACAGCCTATCAAGAGGACATCAGCAGTAACGTACTGCGCCGCATGAAAGAAGGCGGTTTTGATTTCGCACGAATCTATCCCATCGAGTTTTACGCCATCTTCCCGGACGAGGAGCGGGCACGGCAGGCCGCAGAGCAATTTCGCGGCGAATCCCTCAATACTCAGGTAAACGTACGTGATGACGGTAACTGGCACTTGCAATTGAGCAAAGTGATGTATGCCACTTATGACGGTATCGGTGATTTCGAGCAGGACTTTCAGATGGTGATTTCACCCATGGGCGGTGAGGTCGAAGGTTGGGGCGTCACTCAGGAGATCAGAAGACTTCACGCTTGATGGCTTTTGATTGTCAGGCAACACATTACCGGCTGATTCGGGATACGTTCTGGATCGGCCGGTTCTGTTTTTGCTTCGCGCTCATAAACAGTGGTCAAAAAAAAGCCACTCAAACGAGTGGCTCAAAGGGAAGTCTGTTTAAAATCCGCATGCGTTCTTCGCCTGCTGGAGAAAATAACGGTTAGCGCAAAAACGGCGTTTGGTGCCCTGTTTGCTCGGTTGCTGTGGAGTGTGGCGAACTAATGCTGTTGGCGGAAATCAACTCTGACTATGCTGATCATAGATTTCACGGTTGAATGACGCTTCCGAATGAGGCGCGAAAGAATTGGCTTGGGCGTTTAGTGCACAGGAATGGTGCGTAGAACGTCGAGTGTTTACCTAACCTTTTGAAATCAAAGCGTTTATGCCGGTGGCACGGGCTTTGCGATGGTCTTGGTGTCCATGGTGACAAGGAGTACGGCATGATCCGCACCTTTTATGACGAGATGTACGATGCGGGCGGCGTAGTCCGTCCGCACTATCGGGAGTTTGCCCGCTGGCTGGGCGATACGCCTCCCGAGCTTTTGGCTCAACGCAGGCGCGAGGCCGATCTGCTGTTTCATCGCGCCGGTATCACGTTCACGCTATATGGCGATGAGCAGGGCACCGAGCGGCTTATTCCTTTCGACACCATCCCGCGCAGCATTCCCGCCAGCGAATGGCGTGTTGTCGAGCGTGGCTGCATTCAGCGCGTCAAGGCGTTGAACATGTTTCTGGCGGATCTTTATCACGACCAGCGGATTATCAAGGCCGGAATCATTCCTGCCGAACAGGTGCTGGCCAACGAGCAATATCAGTTGGCGATGCAGGGCCTGAACCTGCACCGCGATTTGTATTCGCACATTTCCGGCGTCGATCTGGTGCGCGACGGTGATGGCACGTATTACGTGCTGGAGGACAACCTGCGAACCCCGAGCGGCGTGAGCTACATGCTCGAAGACCGCAAGATGATGATGCGTTTGTTCCCGGAGCTGTTCTCGGCTCAGCGCATTGCACCGATCGATCACTACCCGAACCTGTTGCTCGACACGCTCAAGAGTTCCAGCCATCTGGACAACCCGAGTGTCGTGGTGCTGACGCCCGGGCGTTTCAACAGCGCCTTTTTCGAGCATGCGTTTCTGGCTCGCGAGATGGGGGTCGAGCTGGTTGAAGGTGCCGATCTGTTTGTTCGCGACGACCGCGTGTTCATGCGTACCACCGACGGTCCCAAGGCTGTCGATGTTATCTACCGTCGGCTTGACGATGCATTCCTTGATCCGCTGGCGTTCAACCCTGATTCCATGCTGGGCGTTCCCGGTCTTCTGGCAGCGTATCGCTCCGGCAATGTGGTTCTGGCCAATGCCATTGGTACTGGCGTTGCCGATGACAAGTCGGTTTATCCGTACGTCACCGACATGATTCGCTTCTATCTGGACGAAGAGCCGATTCTCAAGAACGTGCCGACCTGGCAGTGCCGTAAGCCGGAAGAGCTGTCACATGTGCTGGCCAACCTGGGCGACCTGGTCGTCAAGGAAACCCAGGGCTCCGGGGGCTACGGCATGCTGGTCGGCCCTGCAGCGACCGCCGCCGAGATAGAAGCCTTCCGGGCGCGTCTCAAGGCCAAGCCACACGCGTACATCGCCCAACCCACCTTGTGCCTGTCGACCTGTCCGACCTTTGTCGAAAATGGCATAGCCCCGCGACATATCGATCTGCGCCCCTTTGTTCTGTCCGGTCGCGAAACCCGCGTCGTACCTGGCGGGCTTACCCGAGTGGCCTTGCGTGAAGGCTCACTGGTGGTCAATTCGTCACAGGGTGGCGGAACCAAAGACACCTGGGTGGTCGAGGATTAAGGATGCCTGCCAATGTTAAGTAGAACTGCCTCTGATCTTTTCTGGATGTCGCGTTACCTGGAGCGAGCGGAGAACCTCGCCCGAATGCTGGACGTGAGCTATTCACTGTCGTTGATGCCGCAGGACGGGCGGGGCGACGGGCTGGATGAAATAGCCATGCCGTTGCTGATTACCGGAACGCTGGAAACCTACATCGAGCGTCATGGTGAACTGCATGCCGAGCGCATGCTGCATTTCTTTGCGCTGGACGCGACCAACCCGGCCAGCATCTACAGCTGCCTGGGTGCCGCAAGGGCCAGCGCGCATGCCGTGCGCGGGCGTATCACTGCCGACATGTGGGAGAACATCAACTCCACCTGGCTGGAAATTCGCGGCATTGCTCAACAGGGCCTGACCCGTTACGGCATGAGTCGCTTTTGCGAGTGGGTCAAGGAGCGTTCGCACCTGTTCCGTGGTGCGACCTACGGCACCATCATGCGTAACGATGCGTTCCGTTTCATTCGTCTGGGCACGTTCATCGAGCGCGCTGACAACACCATGCGCATGCTCGATGCCCGCTATGAGATGCTCGAACTGCGCGGGCCACAGGCCAATGCCGCGGCGGACAACTCGGCTGCCGGGTACTACCAGTGGAGCGCCTTGTTGCGCGCACTGTCCTCGTTCGAGGCTTACACTGAAGTCTATCGGGATGCGCCAGGTGCGCGTCAGGTTGCCGAACTGTTGCTGCTGCGTGCCGACATTCCGCGCTCGTTGCGCGCCTGTCTGGAAGAGATGGACGTCATTCTGGCCAGTCTGCCCGGCGTCAATGGCCGACCTGCGCAGCGCATGGCCGCCGAGATGGACGCAAGATTGCGCTACACCAGTATCGACGAGATTCTGGACGAGGGCCTGCATGAGTGGTTGAACGAATTCATTCCAATGCTGGCCCAACTGGGTGATGCCATCCACACTTCGTACCTGGAGGCTGCATGAGACTTTCCATAAGCCATGAGACCACCTATCACTACGATGATCAGGTGCGTTCAAGTATCCAGTATCTGCGCCTCACGCCTCACGACAGTGAGCGCCAGCAGGTGCTCAGCTGGCAATTGACGTTGCCGCGCCCGGTGCGCGCGCAGATTGATCCTTTCGGCAATATCCTGCATGTCCTGAGCCTGGAAGAGCCGCACGAGGCGATCATCATCGGCGCGCGCGGGCAGGTGGAAATCGACGAAACCCGCGAGGCCGAGCACGAAAGCCAGTCGGCATTACCGTTTTTGCGCGTTACCCGGCTGACCGAGCCTGACGAAGCGATTCGCAGTTTCGCGGCCAGGGAGTGTCGCAAGCGCGCTGACCGCAGCGCATTGATCGACCTGATGCAGGCGCTCAACCAGCACATGACCTACACGCAGGGGGCGACCGAAGTCGACACCAGTGCCGCTCAAGCCTTCGCCGGACGCTCGGGAGTCTGTCAGGACCATACCCACGCCTTCCTGGCCTGCGCCCGCAGTCTTGGGGTTCCGGCGCGTTATGTGTCCGGTTATCTGTGCAGCGAAGACAGCGAACATTTGTCCAGTCACGCCTGGGCCGAAGCCTGGATAGACGACGCCTGGTACAGCTTCGATGTCACTAACCAGCTGGCCATTCCCGAACGTCATTTGAAGCTGGCGGTAGGGCTGGACTATCTGGATGCTTGTCCGGTGCGCGGCATGCGCCGGGGTGGCGGGTCTGAACAGATGCACGCCAAGGTCGTGGTTTCGCCCATGACCGGTACGCCAAAAGTGAAAACCCGAGTGCAGGTCCAGGCGCAGCATCAGTAGCGCGTAAGCACTGATCTGCGCGTCACTGAAATGGCCGGAATTGAATCTCCGGTCATTGCTTATTCAGCGGGGTCGTCGGTGGTGCTGTAGAGCGCGTTGTGCAGCTCTTCGTAATTACCGCCATTGATGACGCTGAAATAGCCCGCCGCCCTGAGCTTTTCCTGAGCCTTGTCGGCTTTGCTGTCGGTGCTGCTGAAAATGACGAACACCGCATTGCGGTCGTTGAGCACCTGCTTCATCTGATTGACCAGCCGCCGGTCATCGACCCGCACTGCATTCAATACTGTGCCAGCGTCATAGTCGGTCTGGCTGCGTACATCCATCGCCAGTTTGCCTTCCTTGAGCGCAGCCACCGCGGCAGCCTGATCTACCATGCCCGCGTGGGCTGCGAAGCTGCTGACAAGTGCAAAAACAGCAATCCATTGGCGCATAGGCGCGTCTCCTTCAGTCGAGTGGAAAGAGTGGCACAGTTACACACTGACTGAAAGCGTGTCAGATCAGCCGAACAACCTGTTCAGGTTAGGCACGATCAATAACAGCGCAGTGGTAAAGAGGATTAATCCCGCCTGACGTACTTTGGAGTGTTTGAACTTGAACATGGCTGACCGCCTTTTTTTGTTATTCCTGAGCGACAGAAGCAGGTCGATTCTGCAACGCAGAGAGTCGGCCGCTGGCAAGGTTGCGCGTTGAACAGGTGGGCCCGGTCATTTGACCGCTGGCCCGTACGCTGAAAGGATTTTGCGCGCTTCCTGTTACAGATTTAACAATAGAGCCGAGGTGCCCCACGCCTTAGAACGGTTGGGAATTTAAAAGTCTACTTATCCAACTTAACGTTATCAATCAACTGCTCGCCAGAGGCACAGGCCTTTGCTAGACGCTTCATTCACATCGGTCAGCTTTGCACCGTTCGTCTGGGCCAGACTTTTCCTACGCGCATTAAACCTCTGATAAGGCGAGGGGTGCTGCTTGATTTGCCGAAGCCTTCAAGGCAGGCTCTGCCCGTGCGCTATTGCCTCATCATTGCTTCAGGGCCTCTTTTATGTCTTTACGCATCTGTATTCTGGAAACCGACAACCTGCGACCGGAACTGGTCGAGCAATATCAGGGGTACGGGCGGATGTTCGAATTACTCTTCGCTCGCCAGCCGATTGCTGCAGAATTGACCGTTTACAACGTGGTGCAAGGGGACTATCCAACTGCAGACGAGCAGTTCGATGCTTATCTGGTGACCGGCAGCAAGGCAGACTCATTTGGCACCGACCCGTGGATTCAGACCCTGAAAGCCTACCTGCTGGGGCTGTATCAGCGCGGCGAAAAACTGCTTGGTATCTGCTTCGGTCACCAGTTGCTGGCCTTGCTGCTGGGCGGCAGGACCGAGCGTGCCGTACAGGGTTGGGGCGTCGGTATTCATCACTATCAATTGGCACCCGCCAGACCGTGGATGACGCCAGCAATGGACAAGCTCACGTTGCTGATCAGCCATCAGGATCAGGTGACCGCGCTGCCCGAGAACGCAACGGTGATTGCGTCCAGCGAGTTCTGTCCATTTGCGGCCTACCATATCAATGATCAGGTGCTGTGTTTCCAAGGCCATCCCGAGTTCATTCACGAGTTTTCCCGGACCTTGCTTGATCTTCGTCAGGAAGCGCTGGGCGAGCAGGTTTACCGGCAGGGTGTTGCCAGCCTGGATCACGAGCATCACGGGGCGACGGTGGCAGAATGGATGATGCGCTTTGTGGCGCACAAGCCGGAAAAACAGTCCGTCTGACCCGGCGCATGGCCGTCTGAACGGGAATGCGGTGGCGGTGCTATAGCCAGCCAGAGCGCTTGAAGCTGGCGAACAGCGCCGTACACCCGCCCAGAATGACGCCCAGCACGATGAAGTAGCCGTATTCCCACTTGAGCTCCGGCATGTTCTCGAAGTTCATGCCATAGATGCCGGCAATTGCGGTTGGAAAGGCCAGAATCGCTGCCCAGCCAGCGAACTTGCGCTGCACGATGCTTTGCCGCGAGGACTCCAGCAACAGGCCGATTTCGATTGTCTGGCTGGCGATGTCACACAGGTTGCCCAGGTCTTCCATCTGCCGCTTGACGTGAATTTCCACGTCGCGAAAGTAGGGGCGCATGTTCTTGTCGATGAAAGGGAAACTGAGTCTTTGCAGTTCTTCACCCACTTCCACCATCGGCGCTACGTAACGGCGCATGCGTAAAAGATCACGGCGCAGTGCATGAATGTGCTGGATGTCGGACTCGCGCAATGAGCCGCCGATGACACTTTGCTCCAACAGCTCAAGTTCGGTATGGATGGCTTCGGTCACCGGTTGATAGTTCTCGGTCACGAAGTCCAGAAGGGCGTACAGCACGAAGTCTTCGCCGTGTTCCAGCAGCAGTGGTCGTGCTTCGCAGCGCTGACGCACCAGCCCGTAGGACTTGGAGTGGCCGTTGCGTGAGGTGATGATGTAGCCCTTGCCCGCGAAGATATGGGTTTCGATGAACAGCAGCTTGCCGTTTTCGCGTACCGGCGCGTAGGTCACGATAAACAGCGCATCGCCAAAGGTTTCCAGCTTTGGACGGCTGTGAACCTCCATGGCATCTTCAAGGGCCAGTTCATGCAGGTTGAACTGTTCTTTCAGGCTGGTCAGTTCCTCATTACTGGGCTGCTCCAGGCCGATCCAGACGAAATGATCGGGTTTGGCGGCCCAGGCGGCACCCTCATCAAGGGTTATATCGCGGACTTTTTTGCCTTTGCTGTACACCGCTGCTGCAACAACTCGACCCATGGCGCTATCGCTTCTTCAATATGTCAGTGGCGCAAAAAACATGCGCGGTAGCTGATCAGATTGATCAAATGCGTATGAGTTCGCCGGTAAACAAAAGCCCACGCGGGCGGGCTTCGATTGGGTATCACAGCATGTGTTGCCGATCCTGCTCGATAGCTGCATCCAGTGTATCGAGCAAGGCTTTTCTGACCTTGAGTTTGGTCTTCTTGTGCGCGCTCATGTTGATCTTCTTCAACTGTGCGGCGACCGCAAGTGCGGTGCCTTGCAGCTCATCGACGCTGACCACCTTGTCCAGGAAGCCGGCGGCCATCGCTCCTTCAGGGTCGAACATTTCGGCGTTGATCACCGAGCGATTGAAGGCTGATTTACGCAACCGGTCACGCGCCAGTTCGATGCCGGCGTGGTGCATGGGCATGCCGATCTGTACTTCGTTCAATCCGATACTGAATGGCCCTGCGACACCGATTCGATAATCGGCGGACAGCAGCAAAAAGGCACCCTTGGCAACGGCGTGGCCGGGGCAGGCGACAATGATCGGGAAGGGGTGCGACAGCATTCTGCGCGCCAGGGTGGAGCCCTGAGCAACCAGATTGATCGCCGCTTCGGCGCTCGAGGTCATCACCTTGAGATCGTAGCCACCCGAGAGAATCCCGGGCTGTCCGGTGACGATCACTATTGCCCGGTCCTGTTCGGCCTGATCCAGCGCAGCATTGAACGCGATGATTACGTCCGGGGAAATGGCATTGACCTTGCCGTTGTTCAGGGTCAGCGTGGCGACACCGTCGTCCAGATGGTACGAGACCAGATCACTCATGACGTGATTCCTTTATTGAAGTGAGCAGACGTTACTCACCCATAAGGAACAGGTAAAGCGCTGACTGATGAGTCACTCGGTAGATCGCCAATCAATGGCCGATTTACCCTCAACGGCGGCTCGGGTCACGGCTGGATATCGTTGAAGCCGCAATATTCTTCCCAGTCCATGCCCAGCGCTTCGGCTACCTGGCGGTGTGCTTCAAGGCGCATGCTCTGCAACTGTTCGGGCGACTCGGCAATCAGTTCCAGCGCCAGTTCCCAGGTCTCGATGCCCTGGCTCTCGGCCTCGTCTTCAAAAGCCCACTGTAATTGCTGCTTTTGCTCTTTCGGGCTCAACGCGCTGATTTCGTCCTTCAGGGTCGGATGGGTCGCGAGGTATTTCGCCAGCGCGGCCTCGTTCCACTCAAGCGTATTCATGCGGGGTTCCTCAAAATGGTTCGATAGCCAGGCTGCTTTTCAGGGCAGGGGGCAAGACGGCGTGATTGTGAGGGAGCACGTCATTGATGTCAGCACCCGGCCGCAATAATCGCTAGAGTGCTCAGACGAATGTATTGATCCTTCACTCAGGAGCCTATCGAGATGATTAAAGTCAGTGTGCTGTATGCGTATGAAGAGGGTGCCCGTTTCGACCACGATTACTATCGCGACAAACACTTGCCGCTGGTGCAAGAGCTGATGGGCAGTTACTGCAAGGGCTACAGCGTCGACAGAGGCATAGGCGGAGCAACGCCGGGCTCGGAGCCTCGGTATATCGGCATGTGCCACATCTATTGCGATTCCATAGAAGACTTTGAAGCCGGCATGGGGCCGCATTCAAAGCAGATCAATGCCGACATCACCAACTACACCGACCTGATCCCGGAGATACAGATCAGCGAAGTGCGTGCCGATGTGAAAACCGCGCCATAGCTTATCGAGCGGCGTCCTGGCGAGCCGCTTGTTTTTTTGAAGACATCCCACCCGACGGATCAAAACACTGGTTGTCGTAACGTGGGCTCTGGCACTGCGAAGGGATGTTCGGCGGTGGCGGGCGGTTTCGTTGATACGCCTTGTAGCGTTCCGTTTCGTAAACCGTCACGTGGGTGCGGCCGCTGATCTTCAGGTATTCAGTGGCCTTGAGATTGGTCTGGTGAACATAATCGAGAGGCTCACCCTCGCGCCGCATGTTCGGCGGGCCCTGGCGCTGCAGCGCGCTCTGTGCAGCGTTGTCACAGGGGATAGATGCATAGCTCACCTGTCCCTGCGCTGATGTGCATTTGAAGATCTCACCGTATGCCGTGCCTGCGCCCAGCAGCGCTGCCACTGCCAGCGTGATTGAAAGCCTTTTCATGGTTCTCTCCTTACATGGCGCAAGGCTACCATTTGCCTCTGAACGCCGCCATATCCTCTTGCTGCAAGGCCCCGTTCGTCAGACATATCGCACGGCTATGTTGATCCGCTTTCTGACTATCAGGTTCTGAATTTAACCAGTGGAGGCGCATATGACCGGCACCAAGCCAGGCAGCAGCAACGAAGACAAGAATGATCCGGGTTTTGACGAAGAGTCACCGAAAACCCAGGACCCGCAAATCGATCCGATCGGGCCCGCCAAGACTCCAGCCACTGACAAGGGCAGCAAGGATGATTACCCGCCGTACACCCCGGACAAGTAACTGAGCGACTGCCCTCGGTAAACACCGAGGGCGGTTTATTTACCTGTCCGTATTATTTGTTTGCGTCCAGGTATTCGAGCAGGTCTTCCATTCGCTCATCGTTGCCCATCCACCACAGTTTCATCCGCGTGCCAGGCACGACTTCGCCTGGGTCCTTGATATACGTGCGCAACTCTTCACGCGTCCAGACCAGCCCCGAGTTTTTCATTGCGTCGGTATAGACGTAGCCTTCCTGTTGCCCTGCCTGACGGCCAATAATGCCGTTGAGGGGTGGGCCAAATGCGTTGCGTGCAGAAGGGCCGATCTTGTGACAGCCGGAGCAGAGGCGGGTAAAGACTGCTTTTCCGGCTTCTGCATCACCTGCGCCATAAGCCAGCGGTTGCAGTGCCAGCGCCACTATGAATAAGGCAGTTTTTCTCATCGATATCCCACAGCGCGTGCGGCCGTCTGGTCAAAAGCGACGAATGTTAGCGCAATTATCGGAGGTTCACTTGCTGTCAGGTATCTGGCTCGACAACTCGTCGAAGTCACGCTTGTAACTCGCCATCTCTGCGGCACTGACGAAGCTCTGTTCAAGGACCACTTTCTTCGCGCCGGACTCGATAGTGTCCAGTTGATGAAGGAAGCGCTTCTTCTTTCTCGCCTCCATCCGTGCGCCAGCCTCATCGATAGCCGTGCGTAGCTCATTTGCTCGCTGGTTTACAAAATCCTGGCCTCGACGATCAACGGTAAGCCCGTCGTTTTCGACATAGCCCTCCAGCCCGGTTTTCTTCAACACCAGCCAAAGCGCCTGATCCGGCGTGAACGTACCCTTGAATTTCTTGACCTTTCTGCTGCTGTCAGCGCCCAGGTCGACGGTAACCGGGCAGCCGGATCTATGCGCCAGTTGTTGCAGCGCCTCATCCAGGCGTTGTGAAGGCATGTCATAGGAAACGGGTGCCATCTGGCATGCAGCGAAGGCCGGAGCCGCCGTCAGACACGCAACGGTGAGGACCAGTTTTTTCAGGGTGTATTTCATGTGGGAGGTTTTTCTTCCGGGAAGTAGGGCTTGGAAACCATTTTCTGCATGATGTTCCCTATCTGCCCGACGCCTGTGAAAGCAGTCGTGTTCCTGATGTCTCTGGGCGCATGTGGGGTGCCATGTGCTCAAATCGCAGACAAAGAAAAGCCCGCGATGGGGGGTAGCGGGCTTAAGGTCTTGCTGGGAATTGAGTTAACAATAAACCCGCGAACGTGAAAAAAGCGTGAACTGCCGGATACAATTTATGAACAATTGAAATCAGGGCTCGCCTTCCCAGTAATCGAGGTTTTCAGTGGTCCGCTGGTTGGCGCTAAACACCCGGGTTCCCTGCACTGAAACCATCGCCTGATACTTCCCCGAGTCCGGGTATTCACAGACCTCCGGCGTTTCCCGGGTGCTGATCGACAGGTACTTCAGCGGCGCCTGCGAGGTGTTGATTATCTGATGAGGGTATTCGGAGCCCGCCGGGATAAACACGATGTCACCCGTCCGGATCGGCAGCATCTCGCCTGCGACACGCAAACTGCCTTCGCCCTCGATGATCACGAACATCTCTTCCTGCGCATGATGAAAATGATAAGGGCACGAGCGCTTGCCCGGCGCGACGATATCAATCGAGGCCCCGAGCTTTTGTGCCGCCGTGCCTGTGCCCAGGCGGGCTGCCGAGCTTTCATAGAGAGGTTCACGAACCTCATGTTGGAGTGGGGCCTCATTGAAATTGCGAATCAGACGAGACGCCAGTTCACGTGCGCGTTCATTCATGTCGGTCGACGCTCGGGGAGTTCAGAAGAGGGTACTTTAGACCAGACAACGTGATGCGTTGCAGGCAGTTACCTTGATCAGAAAAAACAGTCCCGGGCAGTCGCCACAAAAAGTCCGCCGCGCCGTGTGCAGCAGTTGCGCAGGTCGGAAACCTATTCACCTGAAACTCGTCTACTCTTTACATCACGATTCAGCCCTTTGCAGAGGACGCACCATGTTTTCAAAACCCGATATTCAACGCGTTCTTGAAACGGCCTTTCTGCCGTCAAAGTGCGAGTGCGTCGTCGCGTCGGACGAAACCTTTTCCGTGAAGCTTCTCCACCCCGAGTCAGGTGATATCCAGCTGTATGTAAAGGGGCTGTCCTTGTCCGAGGTAGAGAGCAGCCGATCCATCGCGCGGCTGGTGCTTTCGCTGAGAGAACAGAGAGACCTGATGGGGCTGATGGATTTGTCCATGAGGCGGTTGGCGTAGGGGGCTGGGGGCGGATTTTGATTGTGGTTATTTGATTGCTCTCACAAAGACCTATCGTTTCCAGGCTTATAGCGGCTATCCGCCCATGCGGCGTCTGATAGCCGCTTTTCGAAACGTCAGAAACCACAAAGCCCCGGAATTCCTTTCAGAATTCAGGGGCTTTGTGGTTTATCGATATGACGGTGAAGGAGGGGGCTCAAGTAATCGTCAATGGCTTGGTGCGATACCGGAGCGTCTACCCTCGCGAGTCCATCACCAAGACAATGACTTGATGCTTTCCAGGGAAACGAACCTTGAGTCGGGCCTGAGGTTGGATTCCCTCACATAACGAAAGCCCCGATGCTCGCGGTTCGAATACCAATATGATGCACAACCACCGGCGCCCAATGGCAGGAGCCACATTTGCAGATGGATCCTCAAAAATGATGGGAGCCGCGATCACGGTGCTAGCAAGTCATGTCTCACCGTTTACCTCAGTTCATACAGCCGCGCAGGCGTTGCCAACTAGTGAACTATGCTGGGAGACGTTCGAAAAGCTCACCCGCATGGATTTAGAAAAGGCCTGTGCGGCGTTCTTCGCAGAAGGCTGGTGGGCGAGGATTGATATGTTCTACATCGCCTTTGCAATGTCGACTGGATTGCGTCGAGTCGCAGGCGTCTCCGCTTGGGCTTGAATCTGCCGGTGGCGCCCGACCGCTATCGGCCAGGAGCGGTCATCGAGATCTACAGAAGCCGGGGCGACTCACTTTTAAGGTTACCAGGACGTAAGGCCGTCTGAATGGAGCTCATCTATGAGCGGTTACGTTGGACCAACACATGGCTATGAGGCATCCGCGCAGTCAGCCGCACTCGAATGTGGAGTAACGACTTAGGCCTGATCAGCGCCTGTTACGGTCGAGATTTTGAACAGAGCGGCTATATGCCGGCTCTAGCACTGTCAGTCTGCACAGAAACTAGGAATAGAGTTGAATGTACAATCAGATATATGAAGCCATGAAGCGAAGTTGCGGCTACGTCACAATTGTCTTGGATGGCGAGACGATCAGTCAGGGCACCTGTTTTGCGTTCACCCCTGATGGTGAAGTCATTACCGCGGCACATGTTGTGACAGGACGAATGCCGATACAGGTGAAGGACTACACCGATCCCAATGCCAAAATTTTTATCAAATTTTCTGGGCGCCCCGTGCTGGAGTACCTCGTGAAATTTTGCTCCTTGGAGATCTGTGTCGAAGCGTTTTCTGAAAACGTGCAGCTCGACATTGCGGTCCTCGCTCCCAAGGAAACACAATCCGAGGTCTTCAGCTTTCTCCCCGCCAGCCTCTCACCTCCTAGACTGGGGGAAATGGTTTTTCTGTCTGGTTTCTCCGATGACCTCTCGTTACCGTTCAACCTCGATAAAATAGCTAAAAAAGATTTCCCGGGAATGCAGGATTTCCTGAGCGCAATGCAGTCCGGGTACATCGCCGACATGATGGGGCCAATGACCAAACGCGCTGTGGTCGGCAATCATGTGCGAATTCATGCCAGTAACTCAGCACAGGCCATCACTGCCGATTTCAGTTTGTTTTACATGGACAACGGTGTTAACAGCGGCGCGAGTGGTGGACCGATTGTTAATGAGGGGGGAGAGGCCATTGGGGTGATTTCCCAGCGCGCGGTGACCAGCGCGAGCCAATCATCGGCCCCCGGTCTTAAAGTACCAAGTGGAGCGACTATCGGCTTGTCCTTGGAACCGATTGAAACAGTTCGTCAGATCATAGCTCGGCGAGCGTCCACCAAACTGTAACGGTTGAGGATCGGCCTGATTTCAGCCAACAGCAAAGTAATCAGGGGGCCCACAACGTTAGTGGCTCGCGATGCGGCGTCAGCTTCGATATTGCTGGAAATAGTCATTGGTCAGAGCAATTTGGCTAAGGTCCGTTTTTGGCCCATTTCTGCCAGTCACGACAGGCAGAAATCGACCCTGAGCTGTACTTCATAACCGGTAGGATGGCCTTGCGGTCGCTGCGACTAGAGGCTGCGCGAAGTAACCTTTCACACAGTACCTAGATCTCGATCGTCTTGACCTCAGGATCGTAGAAAGCACCTATAAGCTCGCGCGCACCCGCAAGGGGAGACTGCTTGGTAATATCGACGATTGCGCCGATTGCATTGCTTATCAGGGAGCTGTCGCCAGTTTCAATGCCCTTGTCGAGCACCTCGAAGAAGCTATGAATCGTTGTTGCCCGCTCTTCGAAGGTCTTCGCCAAGTACTGCTCCAGAACGGCTCTTTGAGCACCGATCTGTTCTAACTTGACGTCTTTGAATACCGAGATGGCGGCTCTTTTAGTGCCTTCAACTTCTGCGACTTTTTTATATTCCGTCCAAGATGATACTAGCATTTCGAAGGAAGACTGCGCCGCTTGCATGGGAATGTCAGGCGCTTTTTTTATGATAGTTTGAATGTGCTTTTTCATGGTATCAGCTCAGGGTCAATATTCCGGAAATCGTGCCTTTAATGTTCTTGGCGGCGGAACCATCTGCCGCGATGATTGGCACATCAAGTACTTTTTTCAGGCCCGTACCCAACACCACCATTCTCTCGAACGCGGCGCTGTCGCTATCGTCGTTGACTTTGACTGCCTCAAAGCGCTTTACAAGCTCGGTAATGGTTGCAGCCATCTCGGCCGCATTCGTTCTAATCGCCTTCAGTGCTGTTTTCAGAACTTCCATTTCTGCAACAGCAGTTTCGACTTTGGCTTGGTAAGCATGGGCTTTAGTCAAAGCTTCTTCAGCTTTGCTCGCCATCATGAATCCACCGATGGCGAGAGCAGGACCAAGCACAATTCCGCCCAAGGCGATCATGCCGCCGGCCATGCCAAAACCGCCGGCGCTCAATGCGCCTCCGCCAAGCCACGCCAAGGTCGCGTTGGTGGCCGCCGCGCCTGAGAGCCCGGAAATCGCCGCGCCTGTGGAGGCGCTGGCCAATGCCCCTACCGAACCATAGGCCCCGATAGCGGCCAATGCTCCGCCACCTACTCCAGAAGCGAGACCTCTCTCAATCTCCAGAGAGTTCAATACCAGCTTCTCGTAGGCTTTCAATTGCTCTACGGTGAAGTCCTCATTGAAACCTTTCAGGGTGCTTTTAGTGTCCTTTCTTTTTTTAAACGCTTCAACGAGGTATTTAATTTGATGGCTGAATGTGTGGACTTTTAATTTGCCCAGCGCAGTCAGCGCGGCTTGGGTTTCCTCACGAGCACCATCCAGCACTTGTGAAGCTTTTTTAAATTTAGCCTCTGCGTTTTCACCGATCTCTTTGGCCTTGTCAAAGTTGCCAGATGCCTCAACACCTTTGAATACACCGGTTGCTGCCAAAGCAGCGGCCGCGCCCCACAAAATAATTGGAAGTGGCATTTAAACTCTCTCTCGATGTGTTGGAGAATTATTGACTTTGTGTGCATGCTGCGCATCCACGCATGCTTTCAGATTGGCCGCGATATATTCGCTTTTGCTCATATGCGCAGACAGGTTTTGCTCATAGAAATCATCTACCCGACAAATTAATGGGCGGGTTTCATAGATTTTGCAGTTGTGACTGGTGCTGTCAAAATTCACGCAGGTTCCATCCCCACGATCCAGATGTGCATAAGCAATCGCTTTGTTCAGATTTTTGCAGCACAGTCCACATTTTGTACAAAAAAATGCGGCTGAAATTTTGCGTTCGTACGAGGGGACGAGCATGTGTACTTCCAGCAATCCATTGCTCATGGCTCAAGCGCTTCCTGCGAATGTGGCGGGTGATAACGCACTGATCGTCATCGTGTCTATGAATGGTATCTGCTATTCGCTGGAAAACTTTAGTGCCCCTTGCATCCCGGGCGAACACGACACCAGCCTAGAGATCAAAAGGGTCCGAGTTTCCTTGCAGGACTGAGCGACTGCTTCTGGCCGATTGTGTTGAAAAAGTCGGTCCTTCCAGGCTGCGTATGTACTGACTGCTGAAAATGCCTTTTTTGCGCGCATCTACGCGAAATCTGAACCCGGAACTCTCTACTCCAAGCAAAGATTTCAAACTCAGACACGTACTTTTCTGCCGTGAAAACCATGGCCGACTTTTTCAAAAGAATCGGCCGGTTGCTGACCCTCGAAAAAGGCCGCCTCGGGTCTTTAGCTTTGTTTTTTACAGACGTTGTAAGTCTTGTTCTGCTCCATTAACTCAACGCGTTGCCCATAGCCTGTCATCATTACGAGATTGCTTTCGGTGATTCCGGTTGGCTGATAGGCCATTCCTTGGGCATCAAGGTGGCGAACGAAGCCTGCCGCCGTCATCTGATCAATCAGTGTTTTACGTCGAATGACGTCGATAAGCCCTCTGCTGTTGCCGGTAGTCAAAAATACGGGGCGATCAGCTTTCAGTAACCACACCGGCTGTGCGCTGACATCACCCTTGAAAATGTACATGCAGTCGGTTGACGCGCTGGTAATTTCAGCTTGCCGGACGTAGTGGCCGTTCTCATACCCGACCAGTGTGAGTAAGCCGGGTTGGACCAGCGCGAGAGTATCAACTGTGTCCACCCCTTCTTGTTGAACGCCATAGTCAAAATAGGCCCATTTCAGAGGGAGCACGGTCGACGGCAAATACGCCAAGTTGAGATCTTGCCTCATACGGGCCAAATCTTCAGGTGTTCCAAAGGGAACTGGATTGCTGCAAGCTGCTAGAAGCGCGGCGCAGCTTCCAGCGAGGAGCCAGTGCAGGCGTTTCATTTTCACTCTCCGTGTGTCGATGCTGGTGTTGCTAATTGAATGTGGGCGGATGTTATCAGAAACATCGCAGGTTCCATGATTGGAGCATTTCAATTTTGATTGGAGCGGGAAAAGGTCGATGGAGAGAGAAGCCAGCAACACCGGAATTCTAAAGCGCCATCGGTACCTGATACCGGCATTGATGGCTATCGCGTCATTGGGCAGTGCAGTGTTGCGTTTTTCTGGCGACTGGAGCCACTTCTGGGCGGTGCTGCAGTGCAGGCGTGGTTCATGCAAGCGGTCTTCGCTTACCTTCGAGGAGGCCGGATTGCAATTGGACCGTGTAGTTTTTCTAAGGATGCGGCTCCGTTGGGAAGATTGGCACTGGCGGCAACCGCATTTGCTTCTTACCTGTTGGCGTTCGCCTGTGGGTCTGATCATATTGACTCGGTTCATGAACGAAGAGCTTCGGATTGGACAATGCCTACCCGGGAGGATATCGGACGCGCAGGTGAGTGAACGTCAGCAAGTGTCTCAGACGTCCGGGCTTCGCAGCTTTCGCAGAAGTTACCAATGTAGCGGCTGCTATCGACCCAAAGCGGACGTTGTCACTGCACCCCGCGTCTAGTAAAAAGGTCATCTCCAGTTCGAGGCACTGAAACGAATTTATGACTACTGACTATGGTCAACGTGTTTGTAATCGATGCGGCGAATCAATTACTGCTTACTGTCCGTCAATTGAGACGCTAGCGATCATCGGGGTGTTCCACGAGAAGGGTGATCAGGCAGTAGTAGATGAGATAGTCCGCCGAGAAAATATTGATCCGGATGTTGTCTGGGGATATTTCCGCCATCGGATGAGGCCTCTGTGCGAGCAAAAAATTGCCCGCTGCTCATTCTGCGGAGGGCAGTTGAGGACTTGGCGTGCGCGTCAGTGCATACACTGTTTTAAGGAGTGGCACTGACGCACAGTGATTATCGAGCTGAATTTTCAGATTCTGAACTGCATTCTTACAACTTCTGACTTAACGCTATTGGCCGATAGCTGCCATTCAGCACCATCGTGTCCGCTTGGCAAGCCGCACGTCATTGGTACTCTACCCTGGTAATTTCGAGCACGCCGTAAAACGATGTGATTTGCAAGGCTTGATCGGCCAAGTCAAAAATCTCAGGGCGATTTAGGTGACATAAACGTCATTGTGACATTTCCTTAGAAAAACCGGTTTTGCCTGCTCGGAAGGCCCGATTTTCCTAAGTCGGACAACGAGCGCGAAAAGAGCTGTGGACCCTTGTTTACAAGGAGTATAAATAGCGCTGTGTGACATAAGCCGAGAACGACGATGGCCGACACTGCTCTTACCGACCTCCTGAAGCAAAATGGTCCCATGCTTAGCAGCGATTTGTCCAAGTTGCTTGAGACAACGCATGGGTTGAATGCTGAGGCAGCCCGGAAACGGGTCGAGCGTGGCGGCCTTGGCGTTACCCGGCTCAACCACGTCATCTTCCCGCATCGGGCACGCTTCATTTACCTTCAGGAGGAATATGGATCTCCATATTTCTTCGATAACCTGATGGCAGCCTTAAAGAAGACAAGGAGCACATACTTTGCTGCGCTAAAGGCTTTAGAGCTTCGGGGCAACATGATGCCCCGAGCGCATTTTCTCATCGCCTGCGGCGCGCCCGTTGCTCAGAAAAAGCACATTTCCGCAGAAAGCCTGCTGGAGAGACTGGTAAAAGCGACCCTCGTGAAGGAGGTGTTAGTACCAGGTGGGGAGATGTGCGTGGTGAGATGCGATCAGCAACAAATGCTAGATTTGCCATCTGTTTGGGCGAAAATGAAGGGCCGTCTTATTGCTGAAAAGGTGGCACTGTTGGCTGTCAGGGACTGGTCTCGAAATTTGGGAATGGTCAGCTACGACGCTGTGAAAACCCGAGAAGACGAGAGCCTGGAAGCGTTACCTAAGGTCGGAACATTCAATTGGGACTTGGCCGGTCCTTCTTATCTGTTTCCGATGCGGGACTACGTTGAGGCCGTTTTGAAACCAGGCTTCCTTGTCTGCGACCTCGCGCTCAATGGCATTGTTGGCGTTGACCAACTTGCAGGCTTCTTAAACAAATGCGTCACGTTGCGTAGTCTCAAGAAAGTGGGTAAATGCCTTCAGGTGTTCGTCGCTGAAAGGTATTCCGATGAAGCATTCGACCTCCTTAGAGAAAAAGGCATCATACCGGCGACCACCGAAAGCCTTTTTGGCCGCGATGTGGCGCAGGCGCTAAAAAGTCTCTGTGCGGTGCTGACCGACACCGCGAAGCTCATCCAGCATCCGGATGCCCTAGACAAGATCTTTAACGACCTCTCTCGGATTGAAGGCGCCGCATCAACGTTGCGTGGCTGCTTGTTCGAGTTCGCAGTAGCCCAAATCGCAAGGTCCACATTCCTAGGGTATTCCCAAGAGATGAACCGGATCGTCAAAGACAGTATCGGAGCGGAGGCGGAGATCGACGTTTTGGCGCAACGGCCTAATCACGAAGTGGTTTTTATCGAGTGCAAAGGTATACACCCGATTAGCACGCTGGGGGATGAAGAAGTAGAGAAGTGGCTCAGCAAGCGCATTCCGGTGATCAGGGGATTCGTAAAAACGCATTCGGAATGGGCGAGCACCGCTCACCGATTCGAGCTATGGACCACCGGCAAGCTCTCTGAGGCTTCCATTGCGCTGGTCAATGCCGCAAAGGCGAAGAACCCAAAACTCGATATCCAGATACGTGACGCCGACTACGTGCTTGCTGAAGCTGAGGCCAGCAAAGACGTCGGCTTATTGAAGGCCTACAAGCAGCATTTCGTAACGCATCCGATGCGAGAATTTGAGGAAGCTCAGAAGCGCCAACAGCGCAAGGCGGAAAAGGCAAAGGCCAGGTTGAATAGACCATCAATAAAGGCTCCGCCACCTCCGCCTTCAACCCCACCCGCATCGGGTACATACCAAGGATTCATGACTCCCTGATCCCCGGAGCGGCGAGCTTTTGTCGACCCAAACCGGTGGGTCGTGACAGGCGGTAATCGGCCACTGGCGGACGTTCAGCTTCAGATTGCCGTGAGCCAAAAACGAGCAGCTACAATCACTTTAAGAATGACCTACGCCTTTCATCTGTTCACTTTTGTATCTCAACCACCTCCGACTACGCTCATCAACGTCAGCAAGAACTCCAGTCCAGAGGGTTCCTTGACGTACTCGATCGGAAATAAGGATCAGGCCACCCGCTTAGGAAATCTCTCAACGCCAAAAAACTAAGCGCATATGAGTGGTTTGTCTTGGAGTAAAAACCAGCATGTAAGCTTCAGTTTTTTACATTCAGCGTATTAGAGCTAATCCCAACTCATCTACTGTACGAAGCGGCAATCGCTACGATCTGAGTGAAGGTTCCGCGAAATCCACTGAAGTCAACATTGCTGAACGGTGGTGCCCCATTAAAAATATAATCGGCAAACTTATTTTTAGGCAATGCTATGTTTTTCTTTTCCTGCAAGTTGATGACTTGATCATCGTATATCAAGGACTGCTTGCTGACTCTGCAAAATAATTGAGGGTTGTCTTTGTGGCAACCTAAAGAGTCAAACTCATCTTTGGAGTACAATCTCCGACCCTGACTATCGGGGGTGTAGATCTGAGCGTCTTGGTACAGGTGTTCAATGCAAATTAGATCACTTGGATCCCTAAATTCCGGCGTGGGTATTATGAGGCTAAATACGTTGTTAGTGTGGTCCCTATAGTTCCCTGGAGACCCACTCATCTCATTAATTATGGGGCGTTCATCTCGATCAAAAATGCATATTGTAAGATGTCGCTGAAGCGTTTCACAAAGGTTTTCACATAAGGCTTTAAGGCCCGAACTTCCAGTTTTTTTCGAGTTTCTAAAAATTAGATTTAGCCCGGCAAACTCACCACTCCGTTGAAATGCGCGTAAAGCTGCTTGAAAATGCTTCGTATCAGTAACACCCTCGGTGTAAATATGTATCTCGCCTGTGATTGTGCGTGATATTTTCTGTTCGTCTATATGATAGTCGCTGTCTAGCGCCTGTAGGCGTTTCACAAGCGTTAGAAATGTGCCATCTGAATACCCTTTGACATGGCCGACATGAGTTATTTTTCCGCGGAGGACCAATTTCATTTGAGGCGACTCGCCGTCAAATCGATTGCTTTTATCTATTTTACGTTTCCAATAATCTTCCGCTGCTTCGAGCCCATGCTGTTCCCAAGCATAAAGCGCTGCACGAATCGATTTAATAAGTTCCTTAGGCACGTTGGACTTGCGATTTACGACCACTCCGGTAACTAACTGGCGCTCAGACCTTTTGCGCAATATGGTTTTGTCGAGGTTTACTTCAAATCCTGCGTCGATGATTATTTTTTTGAGAGTGTCGCTTAATTCGGCTGAACCGTCTTCGTCGCGGATGGCAATGGATGGCGGAAACTTACTACCATTGTTGGAAATGAATATGTCGTCTGCGTAGCGAGTGTAATAGCACTTATTTAAGGCTGCGAGTTCTTTGAGTTTATAGTCTAGTCCTTTGCATAGAATGTTGCTGATTACTGGGCTGGCTGGTGAGCCTTGGGGTAATCGCTGGCCCTTTGTACATAACAGAGCCGTTGTTTTTGCTGGGGCTTCTGCGAAATTGTACGGACTGCGGCGAAGTATTCCGGCAATTCGAATAAAACTAATTGTGTGAAAAAAATCCTTTAGGTCTAGTCGTAGCAACCAACGCTGGCCGATGTGAGTTGCTGCATGTTCGACAATTCCTCTATCCTTCACATAAGCGAATACGCACGCTCGGGGCTTGTAGTTTTCTTCCAGGATGTCTGCGATTGATTCTTGGATGTCTTTGAGCCCTTTAATAGGGGCTTCAATTAACCTATCGCCTCCATTGCGTTTCTTAATGGTAAACTCTTTGTACTTCTCATCGTCGGCCAAATGATAGGCGTAATAAGTTAGTTTTGCCGTTGTTATACCTAGCAATGCGGCCAACTCTTTGTTGTTTGCCACCTTGCATTTTGGTGCGATGGGAAAAGGAAAAAGAGACGCATCCATTGCAGGTTCATGCTCCTATGGAATTTGGAGGGTAACTCAGGACCCCAACAATCGCGAGAACTTCACGGCGGCGCGACGCGAGAGCGTCAAAGGTAAAAGCACTACAAGCTGAGACGTATGCATCTCAGAAATGCGGGTCCTGAGCCCCAGCACTTATCGTAGCGATGTGACAGCATGCTTTCAATGGATATTTAGGTTGATCCACGCTGTACAAGCTGACATGTTTTGAGACGGTTGCGGTGTAGGCGCGCTGGATCATCCGATGTCTCAATCGTGGCGTGCAATGGCAGATTCTGGCCGATAGCAGCCAGACATAGGATTCAGCTCCGTGATTTTTTCCGACCGACAAGCCTACGTGCTCTATGGCGGCGAGACTGAGACAGCGTTTTGTCCTCGGCGCAATGAGCCAAGCGCGCGGTCAGCGCAACGTCTATAGGAAAGCCATCCTCGAGCCACTTAAGCGCCAGCCCCGACCAATATTCGGAATGCGACGACAAGGCTGTTATCACCAGTGGCTGCAACGCTATGTCGGCTGGTAGGGTATATTTTTTGCTAAGTGCTCTTATCGCATCTGGCAAATCGAGTGCAGCTGTTTCGAAGGGTTTCTCAAGCAGCGGCAATAGCCAGACATAGCTGAATTCTTCGTTCATCTCCTCCCTCCACGATTGCTAACGGCCTTCTTTTGCCTCTCGCCAATGGCCGTGGTATCCGGTTGCGCCGAAAACGGATTTTCTGGAGGCTAAGGTTTATTCGGGTCGTGAGTCTAGGCGTCCATGGCCGTAGTAATTCATGAATTCGCGCATCGTCGGTGAAAGCGTCTCTTGTGAAGCAATCTGCCAGAATTTTCTTTCTCCAAGAACCGGCTGTAACCGCTTGATGAGTTCCTGTGCCGTATTGTGATGGCCAGCACGCAGCCAGTACCTGAACATGTACTCATTTTCCTGCGTTGGTAGCTGTGCAGCTTGGAGCAGTCTGAGTGAGTACCGGAAGTTCAGTGGCCATAATTGCTTTAGAAAAACGAGCCTGTCAGCGATTGGAAGGCCCACTAACCACTGCCTCACATCCTTATCCACCTGAGCATTACCAGATCGCGACGCCACCTGCTCCGGTTTGAAACGAGAGTCGTCCATGATGTGCAAAGCCTAAAAATCTAAGGGAAGGTCATATTCTGTCGTAAGCACAGGAATAATGAGTAGCTTATTTTCATGTCCCTTTCTGCTCCTGGCAGAAAGCTGCTTTTTCTCAAGGGCAGCTTTCGATCCAAAGCTGATATTGCCTGTAGCTGAAGTTTACCGGCCATGAGTCAGTATCGCAGTCATGGAATTGATATGGCCTTCCGGCTGATTTCTTTCTCGGTTTACAGATTCCCTGAAGCCTCCCAGCGCAAGATAAATATGCAAATACCCGGAGTGTAGGGAGCCTGGTGCAAAGCCGAAATGACAGCTCATTCGCATCCCGCTCAAACCCGACTGAACTGTGAAGCCCCCACGGGGACTGAACTTAACACCCCTTTAAGGAGCCAGCCCCATGAACAGCGATCAACTCAATCAACACGACGCCGAGCGCCTTCACCAGCGAGTGGCGGCCGAACTGGGCATTACTGCCGAAGAGTTGACCACCTGGATGATCAACGATATCGAACGCGTTACCGAAGGCGGCAAGGACGTCGGGCACATGGTGGTCTTTCGCGAGTCGACCCCTGCGGAGGTTCTCGACAAGGTTCAGCACAAGCAAAGCCATTTCACGGCCATGACTGGCGTGATTGATCTGAGCTAAGTGCAGCGGGCTTTGATGTTCAAAGCCCGCAGACTCAATAGCCCGCCCCCGTACCCGCGCCTGTCACGATCGCAATCCCGGAACTGGTGCCCAGGCGTGTTGCGCCGGCTTCAATCATCGCTCTGGCCGTGGCTACGTCACGCACTCCGCCAGACGCCTTGACGCCGATGTCAGGGCCGACCACCCGGCGCATCAGCGCCACATCCTCGAGCGTCGCGCCACTGCGGCTGAAACCGGTGGAGGTCTTGACGAATGCCACGCCCAGCTCGCGGCAGATCTCGCAGGCGCGGACCTTTTGCGCCTCATCGAGCAGGCAGGTTTCCAGGATCACTTTGAGCGGTACCTTGCCACAGGCCTGTAGCACCGCGGCGATATCATCGCGGACCTCATCGAACAGGCCGTCCTTGAGCCAGCCGATGTTCAGCACCATGTCGATTTCCTGAGCTCCTGCGGCGATCGTCAGGGCTGCTTCCGACGCTTTGCTGGCACTCAGCCCGGCGCCCAGCGGAAAGCCCACCACCGCACAGACTTTCACGGCAGCCCCGGCCAGTTGTCGAGCGGCAAAAGGCACCTGGCTGGAGTTCACGCACACCGAGTAGAAGCCGTGTTCCCGGGCTTCGGCGCAAAGTGTGGCAATCTGCTCTCGGCTGGCATCCGCGGCCAGCAAGGTGTGATCGATGGCTTGGGCCAGTGCAGCGGGTTCGAGTGAATTCATCAAAGTATTCCTGTCATCATTAAAAACACTTGGGTGGATACCCGTAAGTTATAAAATTAACACTTGGTGTTACTCTAGCGACACCAACAACGGATTGCCGGGATGCCCGTGGACGTCAAGAAAACCGACCGCATCAAACAGATTCAACAGGCCCTTCAGGATCAGAAAGCCATCCATCTGCGGGAGATGGCGGCGCTGCTCGAGGTGTCCGAAATGACCTTGCGTCGCGACCTCAGCCGGCACCCCGGGCAGTTAAGGCTGCTGGGCGGCTACATCACCCGCGCCCACAATGATCCTGAACCGGGGGATTACCGGGTCAGCGAGCAGGACACCCGCCATGTCGAGGAGAAGCGCCGCATCGGCAAGCTGGCCGCTGCTTTCATCAGTCCTGGCGACACGGTTTTTTTCGACTGTGGCACGACGATTCCCTTCGTGGTCGACTTCATTCCCGACGAGCTGGAGTTCACCGCGGTGTGCAACTCGCTCAACGTGCTGCTCAAGCTGCAGCAGAAACCCAACTGCAGCATCGTCCTGTGCGGCGGTGTATTCCACCGCAAGAACCAGGTGTTCGAGAGCCACGCCGAAACCAGCATCCTTGATGGCGTGCGCCTGACCTGGGCCTTTGTTTCGGCGGCCGGGGTCAGCCTGGATTGCGGCGTCACCTGCTTCAATTTTCACGAGGTGGAGGTCAAGCAGAAGGTCATGCGCCAGGCCCGGCAAAGTCTGTTGCTGGCCGATCATTCCAAATTCGATGCCGTACGCACTGCGCATTTCGGTGCCTTGAGCGATTTCCATTGCGTGGTCAGCGATAAGAAAATCCCGCGTAGCTACCGCGAGGCCATCGAGGCTGGCGGGGCGCAGCTTGTAATCTAGAGGCATCACGGTTGCAGCGCCCGGCGTTCGGCTGCGTTCAGGTAACCGGTGGTCACGCTGAACTCGGCGCTGGCACCGGGCGCGAGGCTGCGCACGTTGCCTTTGGCGAGTTCAGCGCGGTAGCCCTCCGGTTCGCAGGTGGCGGGCAAGACGAAGGCCGCCACCTGCTGATCGGTGTTATGCAGGATCCAGCGCGCGGCATGTTCAAATTGCCGGGGGCTGTAGCGGGTGTAGAACGCCGCGCCGTCGGGATGATCCAGGAAGAAGTGCGCCTGTCCCTGGGCGTCGCTGCGCACGTCGTCGAAGAAGCAGACGATCTCTGGGTCATACAGCGCGGGCGAGTCGAGCACCTTGAGGCGAGCCGGGTCCTGGCTGAGTTCGGCGATATAGGCGCTCCAGGTCGGCGTCGGCCGCACATGGGCCGGCACGCTGGTGCGCACCCTTGTACGCTCGCAGCCAAGCGGCTGGGTGAGGAGGGCGTCTTCGACGTAGGCGTAGTTCATGTGCGCCATGTACATCAGGTCCATGGGCTTGCCGGCCAGGTTGACCACCTGCATGCCGATCTCGAACAGCCCGCTGGCCGGGCGCAGGGTCACGCTCGGGCTGGCCCGGTAATGGTCGCCGAAGCCCTGCACATATTCACAGGTGCCGCCGAGGCGCAGATAAGCGCCGTGCTCGTCTTCGCCTGCTTGCAGCCAGGCATCGTCCATCGGTGCGCAGGGCATTTCGCCGTGCAGCGCATGATCATCCTCGGGCCCCGGGCAACCGTTGCGCAGCAGGCCGCTGTGAAACATGAAACAGCCGTAGGTGCCGATCACGCTGGCACTGGGCCGCGGCTGGGTGAACATATTGAGCATGGTCAAATCAACGCCGTCGAATTCGGCCGACCAGATCATTTGCCCTTGCCAGGGCAGGATCACCAGCTTGCCGCGGCTGTTTTCGAGTGACAGCGCCTTGACCCCGCTGGGGTAGGTCCAGGCACGCACGCTGAAATTCGCGGATTCGAGCAGCAGCCGGCTGGCCTGGTCCCAGAGCTGTGGGTAGAGCGGCAGGCGCAACGTTTCGCTACTCATTGCGCCACCGCCGTGGCCGAGCCACCCAGTACCGGTTGCGGCTGACGCATGCAGTGCACTGCGTACATCACGATGACCACGAAGCACAGCAGCGGCACGCTATAGGCAATCTGCATGTTGCCGCCATTGGCATCGCTGAGCAGGCCCTGGAAGATCGGCATCACGCCACCGCCGACGATGCTCATCACCAGCAACGAGCCGCCGACACCGGTGTCCTCGCCGAGCCCATCAATGGTCAGGCCATAGATGGTCGGCCAGCAAGGCCCGAGAAACACGCTGACCCCCACGGCGGCATACACCGCGGTGATGTTCGGCACCAGAATGGTGTAGGCCAGCAGCACGATGCACAGCACGCCATACACCGCGAGAACTTTGGCCGGGTGCATTTTGCGCATCAGCAGGTTGGCGATCATCTTGCCGATAAAATAGGCGGCAAAGGTGGTCAGCAGGAACCACGAGGCACTGCGCTCGTTCATGCCGCCCATTTGCATGGCCAGGCGAATAGTGAAGCTCCACACCCCGACCTGCGCGCCGACGTAGAGGAACTGCGCCAGTACACCGAAGCAGAAGCGTGGATTGCGTCGCAGACGGCCAAGGCTCTGACCGATGCTCGTCCGCGGTTCGCTGATGGTGCCGTTGCCCTTGCACGCGGGGAAGCGGGTGATGGCGATCAGAATGAACATCAATATGAGTACTGCGATCATCCATTTGTACGGCAGCAGGGTCGACTGAATCATTTGCAATTGCTGCGCCGCTGCCTCACTGGCGCTCATCTGGGCCAGCTGTTCGCTGGTGGCGTCGGTGTCCTTGAACATCACGAAACTGCCGACGTACACGCCGGTCATGGCGCCGAACGGGTGGAAGGTCTGCGAGATGTTCAGGCGTCGTGTGCCGGTTTCCCGCGGCCCCATCAGTGTCGAATAGGTGTTGCACGCGGTCTCGAGAAACGACAGGCCGGCGGCGATGACGAACAGCGCCATCAGGAACATGCCGTACTTGGCGGTCGACGCCGCCGGAAAGAACAGGGCGCAGCCAAACAGGTACAGCATCAGGCCGATGAGGATGGTGGTCTTGTAGCTGAAGCGGCGCACCACCAGTGCCGCCGGAATGGCGACGAAAAAGTAGCCCAGGTAGAACGCCGACTGGACGAAAGCGGTCTGGAAATCGCTGAGCATGAAGGCTTTCTTGAAGTGCGCGATCAGCACGTCGTTCATGCTCGCGGCCGCCGCCCAAAGGGCGAAGATACTGCAGAGCAGGAGGAAGGCGAACCACGGCGTGCGGTTCAGGTAGAACCCGTCCGGGGTTTGTTGCAGCGCAGGCTTATTCATTATTGTTCTCCGCGAGATGCTGGTGAGTGTCAGTTGGCCGATGCATCGAGGAATCGCGCAAACGTGGACGCATCGGGGTAAGAAGATTGAGTGCCGAGGCCGGTGACCGAGCAGGCGGAGTAGGCCACCGCCTGCTGCATGGCCTGGCGAATATTGCCGTCCTGGCTCCAGTGTCGGGCGAAGCAGCCAATGAAGGCGTCACCGGCACCGGTGGTGTCACGCGCCTGAACCTTGACCCCTGGCACCTGCCATTCGCCTTCGTTGCCGACGTACAACGCCCCTTGTTCGCCCAGGGTGACGATGACGTGGCGCACGCCAAGCGCGACCAATTGGCGTGCAGCCTGAGCCGCTTCCTCGGCGCACGTCACCGGCTGGCCGCTGATCAGTGCCAGCTCGCTCTCGTTGGGGATCAGGAAATCCAGCTGCGCCAAGTGCTCGCGGCTCAGGCCCGCCAAGGCCGGGGCGGGGTTGAGCAGCACCGGGATGGCATGCCGGTGAGCGAAGGCGATGGCGTGGTAGACGGTCGCCAGCTCGACTTCCAGTTGCAGCACAATCAACGCGCAATCGTGCAGCTGCGCCTCGGCGCGGTCGATATCGGCCGGGCTCAGGTGGGCATTGGCGCCTTTGACGATGAGGATGCTGTTGTGGGAGTTCTCCTGGACGAAGATCGGCGCCACGCCGCTCGACACGCCCGGCACCCGTTCGACAAAGCGCGTATCAATGCCCAGCCGTTGAAAATTGGCCAGGGTGGTATCGGCAAAAGCATCGTCGCCGACCTTGCTGAGCATCAATACGTCGGCACCCAGCAGCGCCGCGGCCGCGGCCTGGTTGGCGCCCTTGCCACCGCAGCCCATGGCAAACCGCGGTGCTTCGAGCGTTTCGCCCTGGGCGGGCATGCGTTCGATGTAAGTGATCAGGTCGACCATGTTGCTGCCGATGACTGCAATCTTGCTCATTGTTATTTTGACCTCAACAGCGCCGACGGAAGCTTCGGCGGCTTTTATTTTTGTTATTTAAATAACATTTTCTGTGAGGATTCAATCTTTATTTTTTGATCTGAGCGTGCGCTATCAAAACGCCTGCAGGGCGTTTTGGTGGCCGTTCCGGATCGGAGAAAGGG
>NZ_JAWHOP010000005.1:0-253090 GCF_032586995.1 Pseudomonas syringae group sp. J248-6
TACCCGAATTTCTTGACGACCATAGAACATTGGAACCTCCTGATCCCATCCCGAACTCAGTAGTGAAACGATGTATCGCCGATGGTAGTGTGTGGTTTCCCCATGTGAGAGTAGGTCATCGTCAAGATTAAATTCCAGAAACCCTCATCGCTTACGCGTTGAGGGTTTTTGTTTTTCTGCTGCACAAAAGCCACCATGAAAATACATTTTCGTTTCTATGCAGCATGCTCCTGCGTGGCTATTATGCGTGCCTCATTGCCAGGCGACTCCAAATGCTGACCTTGTTAACGCTTCTTGCCGATGGTGCATTTCATTCTGGACAGGTATTAGGCAGTGCCCTCGGCATAAGCCGCAGTGCGGTCTGGAAGCAGCTTCAGCAACTTGAAGCTGACCTCGGCATAGAGGTGCACAAAGTGCGCGGACGGGGTTATCGACTGGCAACGCCTATTTCGCTTTTAAGCCCCGCTGGCATAGCCCAGTGTGGACTCCCTGCCAACTGGTCTGTACGCACCTACGACACTATCGACTCAACCAATGCAGAGGCCGCGCGCCTGATTGCTCAAGGGGCTCCCATGCCTTTGCTGGTGGTGGCCGAGCAGCAAACCTCAGGAAGGGGCAGGCGTGGTCGAAAGTGGGTAAGTCCATTTGCCGAGAACCTGTATTACAGTCTGGTCCTGCGCATTGATGGTGGAATGCGTCAGCTGGAAGGTCTCAGCCTGTTGGTCGGATTGGCTGTGATGAAAGTACTGCGTGATATTGGGGTTCAAGGAGCTGGCCTGAAATGGCCTAATGATGTGCTGGTAGGGAGGCAGAAGATTGCCGGCATTTTGCTTGAGCTTGTTGGTGATCCGGCAGATGTTTGTCATGTGATCATCGGAATAGGGGTGAACGTGAACATGCGGTCATCGAGCGAAGTGGATCAGCTATGGACGTCGATTCGACTCGAAACCGGCAGCCTTGCTGATCGAAATCGGATTGCAGCCCTTATAAGCAGTCAGCTTGAGTCTCTTCTGGCAGTTCATCGCAAGGAAGGCTTCGTGGCTTTTCAGGATGAGTGGGAGCGCGGGCATTTGTGGCAGGGAGCTACCGTCAGATTGCTTTCAGGAGCTGAGGCAGTTGAAGGGGTGGTCTTGGGAGTCGATTCGCTTGGAGCGTTGCGTTTGGAAGTGAATGGGGTAGAAAAGAGCTTTAGTGGTGGCGAGCTCAGCCTGAGGTTGCGAGATGATTCTTGAGCTCGACTGTGGCAACAGCTTCATCAAGTGGCGGATAACAGCGAAAGGTGATGCAACAGTGATTAGCGGCGGGGTTGTGGACTCCGATGCTGCCTTGCTGACGCACTTGAGCAATCTGCCTGACACATCATTCACTGACTGCCGTCTGGTGAGTGTGCGTAGCGCCGAAGAAACCGCGAGGCTTGTCTCTTTGCTGGCTGACACCTTTTCCGTTGCGCCTGTCTGCGCGGAACCTGCTCAAGAGCTTGCTGGCGTGATTAATGGCTATGACGACTTTGCGCGTCTGGGGCTGGACCGCTGGCTGGCTTTTGTAGGTGCTTACCATCTCGCCAGGAGTGCGTGCCTGGTGATCGATCTGGGAACCGCTGTGACGTCTGATTTTGTCGACGCCGGTGGCGCCCATCTCGGTGGCTTCATCTGTCCTGGAATGCCCTTGATGCGCAATCAGTTGCGTACCCATACCCGTCGCATCAGATATGACGACACAGAGGCTGAAAAAGCCCTGGCCCGTCTTGTTCCTGGGCGTGCGACTGCAGAGGCTGTAGAGCGCGGCTGCTCGTTGATGCTTCGCGGTTTTGCATTGACTCAGATTGAGATAGCGCAGGGGTACTGGGGCAACGATTTTGCTATTTTTGTGACTGGCGGGGATGCTGCGCTGGTTGCGGATGTACTGCCGGGGGCTCGTATTGTTCCTGATCTGGTCTTCGTGGGTCTGGCTCTGGCTTGCCCTTTGCGTTGAGGTCTCTATGCGTTGGTTATTTCTTCTGCTGTTGATGCTTAATGCCTTTTATTACCTCTGGCATCAGCAGGAGGCTCCGCTCAGGGCCAAAGAGGTCATGCCACTGTCGTTGCATCGCGCTTCCCAGCAGGATATTCGTCTGCTTAGCGAGTCGGATGCGGGGCGCGCGTCGCGTGATGCTGACACGAGGTGTCTGTATGTCGGTGGCTTTGCCAGGCAAGAGGATGCTCGGCTGGTGGAGCAGCGCTTGAACAGTCTGG
Organism: Pseudomonas syringae group sp. J248-6; assembly: GCF_032586995.1. NCBI lineage: Bacteria > Pseudomonadati > Pseudomonadota > Gammaproteobacteria > Pseudomonadales > Pseudomonadaceae > Pseudomonas > Pseudomonas syringae group sp. J248-6. The sequence continues at coordinate 2,232 of NZ_JAWHOP010000005.1, forward strand.
ATATCCAGTCTCAATTTCAGTCACTGCAAACGAGCGGGGCGACGGCCTACTGGTTAAGAATTGCCCCGGAAAGTCGACGTCTTGTGGAGGCAGGTGTGATCAATCAATTGAGTCAGGATTTCCCACAATTAAAAAATCAAATAATGTCGTGCGAGGGCATTGCAACTGCTGAGTAGTTTACATAGAATGGCGCCCGCTTCGCAGCGAGGTGAAAGTCTCGCGAACGGGGTGGTAGTAGTCAACGCATGTAACCTCAGGTTTTTACTGAGAAAAAGGTTGACAGAAGGGCAGCATGAGTTGAGAATGCTGCCTCGCTTAGGAGGGGTTCCCGAGCGGCCAAAGGGATCAGGCTGTAAATCTGACGTCTACGACTTCGAAGGTTCGAATCATTCCCCCTCCACCAGATTTAGCGCGATCTGCAAATTGCGCGGGTATAGTTTAGTGGTAGAACCTCAGCCTTCCAAGCTGATGATGCGGGTTCGATTCCCGCTACCCGCTCCAGGTTTGTGGTTCATGCATTGTGTTTTGCTCTTGTAGCTCAGTTGGTAGAGCACACCCTTGGTAAGGGTGAGGTCAGCGGTTCAAATCCGCTCAAGAGCTCCATTGCTAAAGGCAGATATGAAAATATCTGCCTTTGTTTTAGGTGGTTGCGCTGTGCGTGATCCGCTTGAAGCTTGTTCGGAGTGCGTCACCTGTAAGGCGCTCCCTGAATAAGGTGTTGAAAAACTCTCGTCAGGTCCGCATAATGGTCGGCCTGATTTTGCTTTTAGGTCAGTAGCTCAATTGGCAGAGCGACGGTCTCCAAAACCGTAGGTTGGGGGTTCGATTCCCTCCTGACCTGCCAGATTTCCTAGATGTAATCTGGCTTTCTTTTCACAGGATCTCCGTAGATGAATCCCAAGGCTGAAGCATCAGACTCTCGCTTTGATATGCTGAAGTGGCTCCTGGTAGTCGTTTTGGTTGTCGTGGGTGTTGTCGGTAATCAGTATTATTCTGCTGAGCCGATCCTGTACCGCGTTCTTGCTCTCCTTGTGATTGCTGCTGCAGCTGCATTTGTCGCGCTCCAGACCGGTAAGGGTAAAGCCTTCTTCGTTTTGGCGAAAGAAGCTCGCGCTGAGATTCGTAAAGTCGTATGGCCTACTCGCCAAGAAACCACTCAAACCACGTTGATCGTTGTGGCAGTTGTGCTGGTTATGGCGTTGCTGTTGTGGGGGCTTGATTCCCTGCTCGGCTGGCTTGTTTCCTTGATAGTTGGCTAAGGGTGTCCCGTGGCTAAGCGTTGGTACGTAGTGCATGCTTACTCGGGTTACGAGAAGCATGTCATGCGCTCGTTGATCGAGCGTGTGAAGCTGGCAGGCATGGAAGATGGCTTCGGCGAAATTCTGGTTCCCACTGAAGAAGTGGTTGAAATGCGTAATGGCCAGAAGCGCAAAAGCGAACGCAAGTTCTTCCCAGGTTACGTGCTTGTCCAGATGGACATGAATGAGGGTACTTGGCACTTGGTCAAGGACACCCCGCGTGTCATGGGCTTCATCGGCGGTACCGCAGATAAGCCTGCTCCGATCACTGACAAAGAAGCAGAAGCGATTCTGCGTCGTGTTGCTGACGGTAGCGACAAGCCGAAGCCGAAAACTCTGTTCGAGCCGGGTGAGGTTGTTCGTGTCACCGACGGTCCGTTCGCTGATTTCAACGGCACGGTTGAAGAAGTTAACTACGAAAAGAGCCGGATTCAAGTGGCGGTGCTCATTTTCGGACGCTCTACCCCGGTAGAGCTGGAGTTCAGTCAGGTCGAAAAGGCATAACTGAGCTGGAATCCCATACCCCGCAGCCCAAGGCTGTGGGGTTTTTTCGTCACTGGGATATACGCGTAAGTAACCGGGGAGCCTTTATTGGCGCTTGAACCCGTAATTGGAGTGCCTCATGGCCAAGAAGATAACCGCATACATCAAGCTGCAAGTGAAAGCCGCTCAGGCTAACCCAAGCCCGCCAGTTGGTCCTGCTCTGGGTCAGCACGGTGTGAACATCATGGAATTCTGCAAAGCGTTCAACGCCCGTACTCAGGGTATTGAGCCAGGCTTGCCGACTCCAGTGATCATCACTGTATACAGCGACCGTAGCTTCACTTTCGAAACAAAAAGTACTCCTGCATCGGTTCTGCTGAAGAAAGCTGCAGGCTTGACCAGCGGCTCGGCTCGCCCGAACACCGTTAAAGTTGGCACCGTGACTCGTGCTCAGCTGGAAGATATCGCTAAAGCAAAAAATGCGGATCTGACTGCAGCTGACATGGAAGCGGCCGTGCGTACCATCGCCGGTTCCGCTCGTAGCATGGGCCTTAACGTGGAGGGTGTGTAATGGCTAAGCTGACCAAGCGTCAAAAGGCAATCGCCAGCAAGATCGAAGCTGGTAAGTCTTACAATTTCGTAGACGCCGCAGCCCTGCTGACCGAGCTGTCGACCGTCAAGTTCAGCGAGTCTGTAGACGTTGCTGTTAACCTGGGTGTTGATCCTCGTAAGTCCGACCAGGTTGTTCGTAGCGCTACCGTACTGCCGCACGGCACTGGTAAAACTGTACGCGTTGCAGTGTTCACTCAGGGTCCTGCTGCTGAAGCTGCTCTGGCTGCCGGTGCTGATCGCGTTGGTATGGATGATCTGGCTGCTGAAATGAAAGCGGGCGATCTGAACTATGACGTCGTTATCGCTTCCCCGGACGCAATGCGCGTTGTGGGTCAGCTGGGTCAGGTTCTCGGTCCTCGTGGTCTGATGCCTAACCCGAAAGTCGGCACCGTTACTCCTGACGTGGCTAACGCCGTCAAGAACGCCAAGGCTGGTCAGGTTCGTTATCGCACCGACAAAAACGGCATCATCCACACTTCCGTTGGCAAGGTCGGTTTCGACGCTGTCAAGCTGAAGGAAAACGTTGAAGCCCTGATCGCTGATCTCAAGCGTATCAAGCCTGCTTCTTCGAAAGGTATTTACGTCAAGCGCATCACCCTGAGCACCACTATGGGCCCAGGCCTGGTCATCGACCAGGGTTCGTTGGAAGCGTAAGACAGAAACTGTGCGGTTTTACGCCGTACCGTTTGAAAGATTGGGGTCCCTGCCTGGCGGGGGCTATCCAAGACCGTAGGCGACGCAAGTCTTAAACCTCAAGCCTACGCAGATGGTGCTCCCGGTTCCTTACCGAATCAGACACCAAAACGACATCTGACTCCGGTCGGATGAAACGGTAACAAGCAGGAGTTAAACCCGTGGCAATTAAACTCGAAGACAAGAAGGCCATCGTCGCTGAAGTCAACGAGGCTGCCAAAGCTGGTCTGTCCGCTGTCGTGGCTGATGCCCGCGGTGTGACGGTCGGCGCTATGACCGGACTCCGTAAAGAGGCTCGTGAAGCTGGCGTTTACGTACGCGTTGTACGTAACACCCTGCTCAAGCGCGCTGTTGCTGACACTGAATTCAGTGTCCTCAACGACGTGTTCACTGGCCCGACCTTGATTGCGTTCTCCAACGAACATCCTGGCGCTGCTGCCCGTCTGTTCAAGGAATTCGCCAAAGGTCAGGACAAGTTCGAGATCAAGGCAGCTGCGTTCGAGGGCAAGTTCCTCGCAGCTAATCAGATCGATGTACTGGCAAGCCTGCCGACCCGTAACGAAGCAATTTCTCAGCTGATGAGCGTGATTCAAGGCGCTACCAGCAAGTTGGCTCGTACTCTGGCGGCTGTTCGCGACCAAAAAGAAGCAGCTGCAGCCTAAGGCTGAGTCAGATCTTTTCGCGTATTTTTGTTTATTTTGATGGTCGCGTAGGCCGTCCCCCAATTCAGGAAATTGAGTCATGTCCATCTCTCAAGACGATATCCTTAACGCCGTAGCTGAAATGTCCGTTCTGCAGGTTGTAGAGCTGATCAAGGCGTTCGAAGAGAAGTTCGGCGTTACCGCTGCTGCCGGTTCGGCTGGTCCAGCTGTTGCTGCTGCTGTTGTTGAAGAACAAACTGAATTCAACGTCATGCTGCTGGAAGCTGGCGAGAAGAAAGTTAACGTCATCAAGGCAGTACGTGAACTGACCGGTCTGGGCCTGAAAGAAGCCAAGGCAGTCGTTGACGGCGCGCCAGCAATGGTTCTGGAAGCTGTTGCCAAAGACGCAGCTGACAAAGCCAAAGCTACTCTGGAAGAAGCAGGCGCTAAAGTCGAGCTGAAATAAGCACCGACTTTGAGTGTCCAGCCCACGCGATTAGCGAAAGGCTGATGGCTGGTGGCTTTTGCCACCGGCCTTTTTCCGTTATAGACGATTGGCGCTGTCAACGTCTGTAATGTGCGGTATCCACCGATGGCGGTGGCGCAAACCAAGGGGTTTGCAAGATTTTCTGGCTGCTTCCGTCGGGAGGGAGCCAAACAAGCAGGTGACCAAGCTGGGGAACGCTGATGGCTTACTCATATACTGAGAAAAAACGTATCCGCAAGGACTTTAGCAAGTTGCCGGACGTAATGGATGTGCCGTATCTCTTGGCCATCCAGCTGGATTCGTATCGCGAATTCCTGCAGGCGGGAGCGACCAAAGATCAGTTCCGCGACGTCGGTCTGCATGCAGCCTTCAAATCCGTTTTCCCGATCATCAGCTACTCCGGCAATGCTGCGCTGGAGTATGTAGGTTATCGCTTGGGCGAACCGGCATTTGATGTCAAGGAATGCGTGCTGCGCGGTGTGACTTACGCAGTACCTCTGCGGGTCAAGGTCCGTCTGATCATTTTCGACAAAGAATCGTCGAACAAAGCGATCAAGGACATCAAAGAGCAAGAAGTCTACATGGGTGAAATCCCCCTGATGACTGAAAACGGTACCTTTGTAATCAATGGCACCGAGCGCGTTATCGTGTCTCAGCTTCACCGCTCGCCTGGCGTATTCTTCGACCACGACCGTGGCAAGACGCACAGCTCCGGTAAGCTGCTTTACTCCGCTCGTATCATTCCTTACCGTGGTTCGTGGCTGGACTTCGAGTTCGATCCGAAAGACTGCGTATTCGTCCGTATCGACCGTCGTCGCAAGCTGCCTGCGTCCGTACTTCTGCGCGCTCTGGGTTACACCACCGAGCAAGTGCTCGATGCTTTCTACACCACCAACGTATTCCATGTGCGCGGCGAAAACCTGAGCCTGGAACTGGTGCCTCAGCGCCTGCGTGGTGAAATTGCCGTTCTGGATATTCTGGACGACAAGGGCAAGGTCATTGTCGAGCAGGGTCGCCGTATTACCGCTCGTCACATCAACCAGCTGGAAAAAGCCGGGATCAAAGAGCTGGAAGTACCTCTGGACTACGTCTTGGGTCGTACCACTGCCAAGGTCATCGTGCATCCGGCAACCGGTGAGATCATTGCCGAGTGCAACACCGAGCTGAACACTGAAATCCTGGCCAAGATCGCCAAGGCTCAGGTCGTTCGCATCGAGACGTTGTACACCAACGATATCGACTGCGGTCCGTTCGTCTCTGACACGCTGAAGATCGACTCCACCAGCAACCAACTGGAAGCGCTGGTCGAGATCTATCGCATGATGCGTCCTGGCGAGCCTCCGACCAAGGATGCAGCCGAAACGCTGTTCAACAACCTGTTCTTCAGTCCTGAGCGTTATGACCTTTCTGCTGTAGGTCGGATGAAGTTCAACCGTCGTATCGGTCGTACCGAAATCGAAGGTTCGGGTGTGTTGTGCAAGGAAGACATCGTAGCGGTCCTCAAGACCCTCGTTGACATCCGTAACGGCAAAGGCATCGTCGATGACATCGACCACCTCGGTAACCGTCGCGTTCGTTGCGTTGGCGAGATGGCCGAGAACCAGTTCCGTGTAGGTCTGGTCCGTGTCGAGCGCGCTGTCAAAGAGCGTCTGTCCATGGCAGAAAGCGAAGGCCTGATGCCTCAGGACCTGATCAACGCCAAGCCTGTTGCGGCGGCGGTCAAGGAGTTCTTCGGTTCCAGCCAGCTTTCCCAGTTCATGGACCAGAACAACCCGCTTTCCGAGATCACTCACAAGCGTCGTGTTTCTGCACTCGGCCCTGGCGGTCTGACTCGTGAGCGTGCCGGCTTTGAAGTTCGAGACGTTCACCCGACTCACTACGGCCGTGTCTGCCCGATCGAGACGCCTGAAGGTCCGAACATCGGTCTGATCAACTCCCTGGCGGCCTATGCCCGCACCAACCAGTACGGCTTCCTCGAGAGTCCGTACCGTGTGGTCAAGGAAGGTCTGGTCACCGAAGAGATCGTCTTCCTTTCGGCGATCGAAGAAGCGGACCACGTCATTGCTCAGGCTTCGGCCGCAATGAACGACAAGCAAGAGCTGATCGACGAGCTGGTTGCTGTGCGTCACTTGAACGAATTCACCGTCAAGGCGCCAGCCGATGTCACCCTCATGGACGTTTCGCCCAAGCAGGTTGTCTCGGTAGCCGCGTCGCTGATTCCGTTCCTCGAGCACGATGACGCCAACCGCGCATTGATGGGTTCCAACATGCAGCGTCAGGCTGTACCGACCCTGCGTGCCGACAAGCCGCTGGTAGGTACCGGCATGGAGCGCAACGTTGCCCGTGACTCCGGCGTTTGCGTCGTGGCCCGTCGTGGTGGTGTGATCGACTCGGTTGACGCCAGCCGTATCGTTGTTCGCGTTGCCGATGACGAAGTAGAAACAGGTGAGGCAGGTGTAGATATCTACAACCTGACCAAATACACCCGTTCGAACCAGAACACCTGCATCAACCAGCGTCCGCTGGTCAGCAAGGGTGACCGTGTTCAGCGTAGCGACATCATGGCCGACGGCCCGTCCACCGATATGGGTGAGCTGGCTCTGGGTCAGAACATGCGCATCGCGTTCATGGCCTGGAACGGTTTCAACTTCGAAGACTCGATCTGTCTTTCTGAGCGTGTTGTTCAGGAAGACCGCTTCACCACGATCCACATTCAGGAACTGACCTGTGTGGCACGTGACACCAAGCTTGGGCCTGAAGAGATCACCGCCGACATCCCGAACGTGGGTGAAGCGGCTCTGAACAAGCTGGACGAAGCGGGTATCGTTTATGTAGGTGCCGAAGTAGGCGCCGGCGACATCCTGGTCGGTAAGGTCACTCCGAAAGGCGAGACCCAGCTGACTCCGGAAGAAAAACTGTTGCGCGCGATTTTCGGTGAGAAAGCCAGCGACGTTAAAGACACCTCCCTGCGCGTGCCTACAGGCACCAAGGGTACTGTCATTGACGTTCAGGTCTTCACCCGTGATGGCGTCGAGCGTGATGCACGTGCCCTGTCCATCGAGAAGTCGCAACTCGACGAGATCCGCAAGGATCTGAACGAAGAGTTCCGTATTGTCGAAGGCGCTACTTTCGAACGTCTGCGCTCTGCGCTGGTGGGTCGTGTAGCCGAAGGCGGTGCTGGCCTCAAGAAAGGTCAGGAAATCACCAACGAAGTGCTTGATGGTCTTGAGCATGGTCAGTGGTTCAAACTGCGCATGGCTGAAGACGCTCTGAATGAGCAGCTTGAGAAAGCTCAGGCCTACATCGTTGATCGTCGCCGTCTTCTGGATGACAAGTTCGAAGACAAGAAACGCAAACTGCAGCAAGGCGATGACCTGGCTCCAGGCGTTCTGAAAATCGTCAAGGTCTACCTGGCAATCCGTCGTCGCATCCAGCCGGGCGACAAGATGGCCGGTCGTCACGGTAACAAGGGTGTGGTCTCCGTGATCATGCCGGTTGAAGACATGCCGCACGATGCCAATGGCACGCCGGTGGATATCGTCCTCAACCCGCTGGGCGTACCTTCGCGTATGAACGTTGGTCAGATTCTCGAAACCCACCTGGGCCTCGCGGCCAAAGGTCTGGGCGAGAAGATCAACCGCATGCTTGAAGAGCAGCGTAAAGTTGCTGAGCTGCGCAAGTTCCTTAACGAGATCTACAACGAAATCGGCGGTCGTCAGGAAACTCTGGAAGACCTCAGCGACAACGAAATCCTGGACCTCGCCAAGAACCTGCGTAACGGCGTACCGATGGCTACCCCGGTTTTCGACGGTGCCAAGGAAAGCGAAATCAAGGCAATGCTCAAGCTGGCAGATATGCCGGAAAGCGGCCAGATGCAGCTGTTCGACGGTCGTACCGGCAACAAGTTTGAACGTGCTGTAACGGTTGGCTACATGTACATGCTGAAGCTGAACCACTTGGTGGACGACAAGATGCACGCGCGTTCCACTGGTTCGTACAGCCTGGTTACCCAGCAGCCGCTGGGTGGTAAGGCACAGTTCGGTGGTCAGCGTTTCGGGGAGATGGAAGTGTGGGCGCTGGAAGCATACGGCGCGGCGTACACTCTGCAGGAAATGCTCACAGTGAAGTCGGACGATGTGAACGGTCGTACCAAGATGTACAAAAACATCGTGGACGGCGATCACCGTATGGAGCCGGGCATGCCCGAGTCTTTCAACGTGTTGATCAAAGAAATCCGTTCGCTCGGTATCGATATCGATCTGGAAACCGAATAACACGTGACGCGAATCGGGGGCAGGGCGGTATTGCCTGCTCCCTGCTCCGCCAGGAGGAAAAGCCTTGAAAGACCTACTGAATTTGCTGAAAAACCAGGGTCAAGTCGAAGAGTTCGACGCAATCCGTATCGGACTTGCATCGCCTGAGATGATCCGCTCTTGGTCGTTCGGTGAAGTTAAAAAGCCGGAAACCATCAACTACCGTACGTTCAAGCCTGAGCGTGACGGTCTGTTCTGCGCCAAGATCTTTGGCCCGGTAAAAGATTACGAGTGCCTGTGCGGTAAGTACAAGCGCCTGAAGCACCGTGGTGTCATCTGCGAAAAATGCGGTGTTGAAGTAGCACTGGCCAAGGTTCGTCGCGAGCGCATGGCTCACATCGAGCTGGCTTCGCCGGTTGCTCACATCTGGTTCCTGAAATCGCTGCCGTCCCGTATCGGCTTGCTGATGGACATGACCCTGCGTGATATCGAACGTGTTCTCTACTTCGAGAGCTATGTCGTTATCGATCCAGGCATGACTACCCTTGAAAAAGGTCAGCTGCTGAACGACGAGCAATACTTCGAAGCCCTCGAAGAGTTCGGTGATGACTTCGACGCCCGCATGGGTGCCGAGGCTGTCCGCGAACTGCTGCACGCTATTGATCTGGAGCACGAAATTGGCCGTCTGCGTGAAGAAATTCCGCAAACCAATTCCGAAACCAAAATCAAGAAGCTGTCCAAGCGTCTGAAATTGATGGAAGCCTTCCAGGGTTCCGGCAACCTCCCTGAGTGGATGGTGCTGACCGTTCTGCCGGTTCTGCCGCCAGATCTGCGTCCTCTGGTTCCGCTTGACGGTGGCCGTTTCGCGACGTCCGACCTCAACGATCTGTATCGTCGGGTGATCAACCGTAACAACCGTCTGAAGCGTCTGCTGGATCTGTCTGCTCCCGACATCATCGTGCGTAACGAAAAGCGCATGCTGCAGGAAGCGGTCGATGCATTGCTCGACAACGGTCGTCGCGGTCGTGCGATCACAGGTTCGAACAAGCGTCCTCTGAAGTCCCTGGCTGACATGATCAAGGGTAAGCAAGGTCGTTTCCGTCAGAACTTGCTCGGTAAGCGCGTTGACTACTCGGGCCGTTCGGTAATTACCGTAGGTCCGACCCTGCGTCTGCATCAGTGCGGTCTGCCGAAAAAAATGGCTCTCGAGCTGTTCAAGCCGTTCATCTTCGGCAAGCTGGAAATGCGTGGCCTGGCCACGACCATCAAGGCTGCCAAGAAGATGGTCGAGCGCGAGCTGCCAGAGGTCTGGGACGTTCTTGCTGAAGTCATTCGCGAACACCCAGTGCTTCTGAACCGTGCGCCAACTCTTCACCGTCTGGGCATCCAGGCGTTTGAACCAGTATTGATCGAAGGTAAGGCTATTCAGCTGCACCCGCTGGTCTGTGCTGCGTACAACGCCGACTTCGACGGCGACCAGATGGCCGTTCACGTACCTCTGACGCTGGAAGCTCAGCTCGAAGCGCGTGCACTGATGATGTCGACCAACAACATCCTGTCGCCAGCCAACGGTGAGCCAATCATCGTTCCTTCGCAGGACGTTGTACTGGGTCTGTATTACATGACTCGTGAAGCGATCAACGCCAAGGGCGAAGGTCGTGTGTTTGCGGATCTGCAGGAAGTCGACCGCGTATTCCGCGCCGGCGAAGCGGCTCTGCATGCCAAGGTCAAGGTTCGTATCCACGAAACGGTCAACGACCGTGATGGTGGCAGCGTCAAGAACACCCGTATCGTCGACACCACTGTTGGCCGTGCGTTGCTGTTCCAGGTGGTTCCGGCCGGCCTGTCGTATGACGTCGTCAACCAGCCTATGAAGAAGAAGGCGATCTCCAAGCTGATCAACCAGTGCTATCGCGTGGTTGGTTTGAAAGAGACCGTGATCTTCGCTGACCAGTTGATGTACACCGGTTTTGCCTACTCGACCATTTCGGGTGTTTCCATCGGCGTTAACGACTTCGTTATCCCGGATGAAAAAGCTCGCATCATCGACGCGGCCACCGAAGAAGTTAAAGAGATCGAAAGTCAGTACGCCTCCGGCCTGGTAACCCAGGGCGAGAAGTACAACAAGGTGATCGACCTCTGGTCCAAGGCCAACGACGAAGTGTCCAAGGCAATGATGTCGAACCTCTCGAAAGAGAAGGTCATCGATCGTCATGGCGTCGAAGTTGACCAGGAATCCTTCAACTCGATGTACATGATGGCTGACTCCGGTGCGCGTGGTTCTGCTGCCCAGATTCGCCAGCTGGCAGGTATGCGTGGTTTGATGGCCAAGCCTGACGGCTCCATCATCGAAACGCCGATCACTGCGAACTTCCGTGAAGGTTTGAGCGTACTTCAGTACTTCATCTCCACTCACGGTGCTCGTAAGGGTCTTGCGGATACCGCACTGAAAACCGCTAACTCCGGTTATCTGACTCGCCGTCTGGTAGACGTTGCTCAGGATCTGGTGGTTACCGAGGTGGATTGCGGTACCGAGCACGGTCTGCTGATGACTCCGCACATTGAAGGCGGTGACGTTGTAGAGCCGCTGGGTGAGCGCGTACTGGGTCGAGTTATCGCCCGTGACGTGTTCAAGCCGGGTACAGAGGACGTCATCGTTCCTGCTGGCACGCTGGTAGACGAGAAGTGGGTCGAGTTCATCGAGCTGAACAGCATCGACGAAGTGATCGTTCGCTCGCCAATCAGCTGTGAAACGCGCTACGGCATCTGTGCCAAGTGCTACGGTCGCGACCTGGCTCGCGGTCACCAGGTCAACATCGGTGAAGCTGTCGGCGTAATCGCTGCACAGTCGATCGGTGAGCCGGGTACCCAGCTGACAATGCGTACGTTCCACATTGGTGGTGCGGCAAGCCGGACCTCGGCAGCCGACAGCGTTCAGGTGAAGAATGGCGGTACTGTCCGTCTTCACAACCTGAAGCACGTTGAGCGTGTTGACGGTCACCTGGTTGCGGTATCCCGCTCCGGTGAGCTGGCCATCGCTGATGACTTCGGTCGCGAGCGTGAGCGTTACAAACTGCCATACGGTGCAGTGATTTCGGTGAAGGAAGGCGACAAGGTCGACGCTGGCTCTATCGTGGCCAAGTGGGATCCGCACACTCACCCAATCGTCACCGAGATGAAAGGTACTGTTACCTACGTCGGCATGGAAGAAGGCATCACGATCAAGCGTCAGACAGACGAATTGACCGGTATGACCAACATTGAAGTGCTTGATGCCAAAGACCGTCCGGCTGCCGGCAAGGACATCCGTCCTGCTGTGAAGATGGTTGGTCTGGATGGCAAGGATCTGCTGTTGCCGGGTACTGACGTACCTGCTCAGTACTTCCTGCCAGCCAACGCCCTGGTCGGTGTGGCTGACGGTGCGCAGATCGCGATCGGTGATGTTATCGCTCGTATTCCGCAGGAAACTTCGAAGACTCGTGACATCACCGGTGGTCTGCCGCGTGTTGCCGACCTGTTCGAAGCCCGTCGTCCGAAAGAGGCGTCGATCCTTGCAGAAGTCAGCGGTACCATCGCATTCGGTAAAGAAACCAAAGGCAAGCGCCGTCTGGTCATTACCCCGAACGACGGTAGCGATCCGTACGAAGAGCTGATTCCGAAGTGGCGTCACCTGAACGTCTTCGAAGGCGAGCAAGTGAACCGCGGCGAAGTTATCTCCGACGGTCCTAGCGATCCACACGACATCCTGCGTCTGTTGGGTGTGAGTGCGCTGGCCAAGTACATCGTTAACGAGATTCAGGACGTATACCGTCTGCAAGGCGTGAAGATCAACGACAAGCACATCGAGACGATTCTGCGTCAGATGCTGCGCAAAGTTGAAATTGCCGAGTCTGGCGATTCCAGTTTCATCAAGGGCGACCAGATGGAATTGACTCACGTACTGGTAGAAAACGAGCGTTTGAGCACGGAAGACAAGTTTGTCTCCAAGTTCACTCGCGTGTTGCTGGGTATCACCAAGGCATCGCTGTCCACCGAGTCGTTCATCTCCGCGGCCTCCTTCCAGGAGACAACCCGCGTACTGACCGAGGCGGCTGTGACTGGCAAGCGCGATTATCTGCGCGGCCTGAAGGAAAACGTGGTTGTGGGTCGTCTGATCCCGGCCGGTACCGGTCTGGCTTATCACAGCGAGCGCAAGCGTCGTCGTGAAATGGACAAACCGACCCGTGTCAGCGCGAGCGAAGTAGAAGCCGCTCTGACTGAAGCGTTGAACTCCAGCGGTAATTGAGACTAAAGCCTCGGCATTTTCATCTGGCAGACAGCACGTTTTCGTGTCGTTTGCCTCTTGAGGATGTCGGGGCTTTGTCTTGACTGGGGGCGGGATCCTCTTTAGACTCTTGTACCCCTAAATTTGGCGGGGCTTGTGCCCTGTCATTTGCTTTTCTTGTAAGACAATAGCGTCGCAAGACAACAGTGGAGCTAGTAGATGGCAACTATCAACCAGCTGGTACGTCAGCCGCGTAAGCGTATCGTCGAGAAATCCGACGTGCCTGCGCTGCAGAACTGCCCGCAACGTCGCGGTGTGTGCACTCGTGTGTATACCACCACGCCGAAAAAACCTAACTCGGCATTGCGTAAAGTCTGCCGTGTGCGCCTGACCAACGGTTTCGAGGTTTCCTCGTACATCGGTGGTGAAGGTCACATCCTGCATGAGCACAGCGTGGTACTGATCCGTGGCGGTCGTGTAAAAGACTTGCCAGGTGTTCGTTATCACACCGTTCGTGGTTCTCTGGATACTTCCGGCGTTAAAGGCCGTAACCAGGGTCGCTCGAAATACGGTACCAAGAAGCCTAAGTAGTTTTTGGCTTCTGTGTGAAATTGCAGATTTCTATTTTTCTGAGTCGATAAGAGTAAGGTCGGGCGCATCCCTTGCAGGATGGTGGTCCCGAGCTAACCTGAAGACCGTTTGAGGGCTTATCCATGCCAAGAAGACGCGTAGCAGCCAAGCGCGAAGTGCTTGACGATCCAAAATACGGCAGCCAGATCCTGGCCAAGTTCATGAACCACGTTATGGAAAGCGGCAAGAAAGCCGTTGCCGAGCGTATCGTTTATGGCGCGCTGGAAAAGGTTAAAGAACGCAAGAACAGCGACCCCCTGGAAATCTTCGAGAAAGCTCTCGACGCCATCGCTCCGCTGGTCGAAGTAAAGTCGCGCCGTGTAGGCGGTGCCACTTACCAGGTTCCTGTCGAAGTTCGTCCGTCCCGTCGTAATGCTCTGGCAATGCGTTGGCTGGTAGACTTCGCGCGCAAGCGCGGTGAGAAGTCAATGGCGCTGCGTTTGGCTGGCGAACTGCTGGACGCCGCCGAAGGTAAAGGTGCTGCGGTCAAGAAGCGTGAAGACGTGCACCGTATGGCTGAGGCCAACAAGGCTTTCTCGCACTACCGCTTCTAATTTCAGCGTCACTAATTTTGCGAGGGCTTTATGGCTCGTACTACTCCGATTGGCCGCTACCGTAACATTGGTATCGTTGCTCACGTGGATGCTGGTAAAACCACCACCACCGAGCGCGTCCTTTTTTACACCGGCAAAAGCCACAAAATGGGCGAGGTGCATGACGGCGCCGCGACCACGGACTGGATGGTTCAGGAGCAGGAGCGTGGTATTACCATTACTTCTGCTGCTATTACTGCCTTCTGGCAGGGTTCCGAGAAGCAACACAAAGACCAATACCGTTTCAACGTTATTGACACCCCGGGCCACGTTGACTTCACCATTGAAGTTGAGCGTTCCCTGCGTGTACTCGATGGCGCGGTCGTTGTGTTCTGTGGCACTTCCGGCGTAGAGCCGCAGTCCGAAACCGTATGGCGTCAGGCCAACAAGTACGGTGTTCCACGTATCGTTTACGTGAACAAGATGGACCGTGCTGGTGCAAACTTTCTGCGCGTAATCGCTCAGATCAAGCAGCGCCTGGGTCACACCCCGGTACCGATCCAGTTGGCCATTGGTGCCGAAGACAACTTCCAGGGTCAGATCGATCTGATGTCCATGGAAGCTGTTTACTGGAACGATGCCGACAAGGGTATGGTTCCACGTCGTGAGCCTATCCCTGCCGAGCTGCAGGAACTGGCTGATGAGTGGCGCAGCAACATGGTTGAGGCTGCTGCCGAAGCCAGCGAAGAGCTGATGAACAAATACCTCGAAGGTGAAGAGCTCACCAACGAGGAAATCAAGGCCGCTCTGCGTCAGCGTACTATCGCTGGTGAGATCGTTCTTGCTGTTTGCGGTTCTTCCTTCAAGAACAAGGGCGTTCCCCTGGTTCTCGACGCCGTGATCGACTACCTGCCGGCTCCGACCGACATTCCAGCTATCAAGGGTTCCGATCCTGATAACGAAGAAGTCCTGATGGAGCGTCATGCAGACGACAACGAGCCGTTCTCGGCTTTGGCGTTCAAGATCGCTACCGACCCATTCGTGGGTACCTTGACTTTCGTCCGCGTTTACTCGGGCGTGTTGGCATCCGGCGACGGCGTGATCAACTCGGTGAAAGGCAAGAAAGAGCGTGTGGGTCGTATGGTGCAAATGCACGCAAACGCCCGCGAAGAAATCAAGGAAGTTCGCGCTGGTGACATCGCGGCCTTGATCGGCATGAAGGACGTCACCACTGGTGAGACCTTGTGCAACGCTGACAAGCCAATCATCCTGGTTCGCATGGACTTCCCGGAGCCGGTTATTTCGGTTGCCGTTGAGCCAAAAACCAAGGATGACCAGGAAAAAATGGGTATCGCTCTGGGCAAACTTGCTCAGGAAGACCCTTCTTTCCGCGTCAAGACTGATGAAGAGACTGGTCAAACGATCATCTCTGGCATGGGCGAGCTGCACCTGGACATCCTGGTTGACCGGATGCGCCGTGAGTTCAACGTCGAAGCCAACATCGGCAAGCCTCAGGTTTCCTATCGTGAGCGCATCACGAAGAATTGTGAAATCGAAGGCAAGTTCGTTCGTCAATCCGGCGGTCGTGGCCAGTTCGGTCACTGCTGGATCCGTTTTGCACCTGCTGACGAAGGTCAGGAAGGTCTGCAATTCGTAAACGAAGTGGTAGGTGGTGTTGTTCCCAAGGAATACATCCCGGCTATCCAGAAGGGTATCGAAGAGCAGATGAAGAACGGCGTTGTTGCCGGCTATCCGCTGATCGGCCTGAAGGCTACCGTGTTTGATGGTTCCTACCATGACGTCGACTCGAACGAGATGGCGTTTAAGGTGGCTGCTTCCATGGCGACCAAGCAACTGGCCCAGAAGGGCGGTGGTGAGTTGCTTGAGCCGATCATGGCGGTAGAGGTTGTTACGCCTGAAGACTATATGGGTGACGTGATGGGCGACCTTAACCGCCGTCGCGGCATGATCTTGGGTATGGAAGATACGGTTTCCGGCAAAGTAATTCGTGCCGAGGTTCCGTTGGGTGAGATGTTCGGTTATGCGACCGACGTTCGCTCCATGTCTCAGGGTCGCGCAAGCTACTCTATGGAATTCAAAAAATACAATACAGCTCCGTCGCACATCGTCGAAACTGTAACCAAAAAACAAGGCTGATTCAGCGCCTTTAGGCTAGGAGTTATTTGTCGTGGCTAAAGAAAAATTTGATCGTTCCCTCCCGCACGTCAACGTTGGCACCATTGGTCACGTTGACCACGGTAAAACCACGCTGACCGCTGCTCTGACTCGCGTCTGCTCCGAAGTTTTCGGTTCGGCTGCTGTTGAATTCGACAAGATCGACAGCGCACCTGAAGAGAAAGCTCGTGGTATTACCATCAATACCGCGCACGTCGAATACAAATCGTTGATCCGTCACTACGCTCACGTTGACTGCCCAGGTCACGCTGACTACGTGAAGAACATGATCACCGGTGCTGCCCAGATGGACGGCGCTATTCTGGTTTGTTCGGCCGCTGATGGTCCGATGCCACAAACCCGTGAGCACATCCTGCTGTCCCGTCAGGTTGGCGTTCCGTACATCGTGGTTTTCCTGAACAAGGCCGACCTGGTAGACGACGCTGAGCTGCTGGAACTGGTTGAGATGGAAGTGCGCGATCTGCTGAGCACTTACGACTTCCCAGGCGACGACACTCCGATCATCATCGGTTCTGCTCGTATGGCTCTGGAAGGTAAAGATGACAACGAAATGGGCACCACTGCCGTTCGTAAACTGGTTGAAACACTGGACTCCTACATTCCAGAACCAGTTCGTCTGACCGACAAGCCGTTCCTGATGCCAATCGAAGACGTGTTCTCGATCTCCGGTCGCGGTACTGTTGTGACTGGTCGTATTGAGCGCGGTATCGTCAAGGTTCAGGATCCACTGGAAATCGTTGGTCTGCGTGACACTACCGTCACCACCTGCACCGGTGTTGAAATGTTCCGTAAGTTGCTCGACGAAGGTCGTGCTGGCGAGAACTGCGGCGTTCTGCTGCGTGGTACCAAGCGTGACGACGTTGAGCGTGGTCAGGTTCTGGTCAAGCCAGGTACCGTCAAGCCGCACACTCAGTTCGAAGCTGAAATCTACGTTCTGAGCAAAGAAGAAGGCGGTCGTCACACTCCGTTCTTCAAAGGCTACCGTCCACAGTTCTACTTCCGTACTACCGACGTAACTGGTAGCTGCGAACTGCCGGAAGGCGTAGAAATGGTTATGCCAGGTGATAACGTTAAAGTTTCCGTTACCCTGATCAAGCCAATCGCAATGGAAGATGGTCTGCGTTTCGCAATCCGTGAAGGCGGTCGTACCGTCGGCGCTGGCGTCGTGGCCAAAATCATCGCGTAAGCGTTGATTCCCAAAAAGAGCCCCCGCAACGCGGGGGCTTTTTTATTGGGTTGACACCTAGTGAGGTCGTCTATAGAATTGCGCCTCCTTTTAACGGGCGTATTGCGCTCGGTGGGAACAGCAATCTGGAGTCTGAATCCAATGCAAAACCAGCAAATCCGTATCAGGTTGAAGGCTTTTGACCATCGCCTGATCGACCAATCAACCCAGGAAATCGTGGAAACCGCGAAACGTACTGGTGCACAGGTGCGTGGTCCGATTCCACTGCCGACTCGTAAAGAGCGGTTCACCGTTCTGGTTTCTCCGCACGTCAACAAAGACGCGCGCGACCAGTATGAGATCCGTACTCACAAGCGTGTTCTGGACATTGTTCAGCCAACGGAAAAAACCGTTGATGCGCTTATGAAGCTTGATCTTGCGGCCGGTGTGGAAGTTCAGATCAGCCTCGGCTAAGACTTGGGTCTTAGTCGTGTAACGCTCTGAAATGGGCGGCCATAGCGGGTGAAAGCCCCGTACACTCATGAGGTTTACAACATGACTATTGGTGTAGTCGGTCGTAAATGCGGTATGACCCGTATTTTCACCGAAGAAGGTGTCTCCATTCCGGTCACGGTCATTGAGATCGAGCCGAATCGCGTCACTCAGTTCAAAACCGAAGAAACCGATGGCTATCGTGCAGTGCAAGTCACTGTCGGCGAGCGTCGCGCTTCGCGTGTTACAGCCGCTCAGGCTGGCCACTTCGCCAAGGCGAACGTTGCCGCCGGTCGTACTGTCATGGAATTCCGTCTTGAAGAAGGCGACTACCAGGCTGGCGATCAGATCAACGCTGAAATCTTCGCCGCTGGTCAACTGGTTGATGTAACCGGTCAGTCCAAGGGTAAAGGCTTCCAGGGTACGATCAAGCGTTGGAATTTCCGTGGTCAAGACAATACCCACGGTAACTCCGTCTCCCACCGCGTCCCAGGCTCTATCGGCCAGTGCCAGACTCCTGGTCGTGTATTCAAGGGCAAAAAAATGTCCGGTCATATGGGCGCTGAGCGCGTGACCGTGCAGTCCCTGGAAGTAGTGCGCGTGGACGCTGAACGCAATCTGTTGTTGGTCAAGGGTGCTGTTCCTGGCGCTACTGGCGGCAACCTGGTTGTACGTCCGGCAGCCAAGGCTCGCGGTTAAGGGGAAGCTGACATGCAATTAAATGTAAATGACGCTCAGGCAATCGAAGTTTCCGAACTGACATTTGGCGGCGAATTCAACGAGACGCTGGTTCACCAGGCAGTCGTGGCCTACATGGCTGGCGGTCGTCAGGGTAGCAAGCAGCAAAAGACCCGTTCCGACGTTCGTGGTGGCGGTAAGCGCCCTTGGCGTCAGAAAGGTACTGGCCGTGCTCGTGCCGGTACTATCCGTAGCCCAATCTGGCGTGGCGGCGGTACCACTTTCGCAGCTCGTCCTCAGGATCACACTCAGAAGCTCAACAAGAAGATGTATCGCGCTGCTCTGCGCTCCATCCTTGCTGAACTGGTTCGTACTGATCGTTTGGTCGTGGTTCAGGACTTCGCTGTTGAAGCACCGAAAACCAAAGATTTGCTGAACAAGCTGACTGGCATGGGCCTGACTGACGTCCTGATCGTGTCTGACGCTGTTGACCAGAATCTGTACCTGGCTGCTCGTAACCTGCCGCACGTTGATGTACGTGACGTTCAAGGTTCCGATCCAGTTAGTCTGATCGCATACGACAAAGTGTTGATCACTGTGTCGGCCGTGAAGAAATTCGAGGAGCTGCTGGGATGAACCAGGAACGCGTATTTAAAGTTCTGCTTGGCCCGCACGTTTCCGAGAAGGCTACGGTTCTTGCAGACAAAAAAGGTCAGTTCGTTTTCAAGGTTGCTACTGACGCAACCAAGCTGGAAATCAAGAAGGCCGTCGAAAGCCTGTTCAGCGTGAAAGTAGAGCGTGTTACTACCCTGAATGTTCTGGGTAAGAGCAAGCGCACTGCTCGCGGTCTGGGCAAGCGTAATGACTGGAAGAAGGCAGTTATCTCCCTTCAGCCAGGCCAAGATCTCGATTTCAGCAGCAGTGCTGAGTAAGGAAGGGGTGCATCATGGCAATCGTTAAATGCAAACCGACTTCCCCTGGCCGCCGTTTTGTGGTCAAGGTGGTCAACCAGGAGCTGCATAAAGGCGCTCCTCACGCACCGCTGCTCGAGAAAAAATCGAAGTCTGGTGGTCGTAACAACAATGGTCGTATTACTACCCGTCATATCGGTGGTGGCCATAAGCAGCATTATCGTCTGGTCGACTTCCGTCGCAACGACAAGGATGGCATCGCTGCCACCGTCGAGCGTATCGAATACGATCCAAACCGTACTGCTCACATTGCTCTGCTGCTTTACGCAGACGGCGAGCGCCGCTACATCATCGCCCCTAAAGGCGTGAGTGCTGGCGACCAGCTGATTGCAGGTGCTCTGGCACCAATCAAGCCGGGCAACGCTCTTCAACTGCGCAACATTCCAGTTGGTAGCACCGTACACGGCATCGAACTGAAGCCAGGTAAAGGCGCACAGATCGCTCGTTCCGCTGGTGCCTCGGCACAGCTGATCGCTCGTGAAGGTGTGTACGTTACCCTGCGTCTTCGCTCCGGTGAAATGCGTAAAGTACTGTCTGAGTGCCGTGCAACGCTGGGTGAAGTCTCGAACTCCGAGCACAGCCTTCGTTCGCTGGGTAAAGCGGGTGCCAAACGCTGGCGTGGCGTTCGCCCAACCGTTCGTGGTGTTGCCATGAACCCGGTTGACCACCCACATGGTGGTGGTGAAGGTCGTACCTCTGGTGGTCGTCATCCGGTATCGCCGTGGGGCTTCCCGACTAAGGGCGCGAAGACTCGTGGTAATAAGCGTACCGACAAAATGATCGTCCGTCGTCGCAAGTAAATAGAGGGATACGACAGTGCCACGTTCTCTGAAAAAAGGTCCTTTTATTGATCTTCACCTACTGAAGAAGATCGAAGTGGCGGCGGAAAAGAACGATCGCAAACCAGTTAAGACCTGGTCGCGTCGTTCGATGATCCTGCCACAAATGGTCGGTCTGACCATTGCAGTGCATAACGGTCGCCAGCATGTTCCAGTTCTCGTGAACGAAGACATGGTCGGCCATAAACTAGGCGAGTTTGCCGGTACCCGCACATATCGTGGGCACGTGGCAGACAAGAAAGCCAAGCGTTAAGGGGTAAGGAACGATGGAAGTAGCCGCTAAGTTGTCGGGCGCTCGAATCTCCGCCCAGAAAGCCCGCTTGGTCGCCGACCAGATCCGCGGGAAGAAGGTGGGCGAAGCGCTCAACCTGTTGGCTTTCAGCAGTAAGAAAGCCGCCGAGATCCTGAAGAAAGTGCTGGAGTCGGCTGTAGCCAACGCCGAGCATAACGAAGGCGCAGACGTTGATGACCTTAAGGTCTCCACCGTTTTCGTCAACGAAGGGCGTTCGCTGAAGCGCATCATGCCACGTGCTAAAGGCCGTGCTGATCGCATCGTCAAGCGGTCTTGCCATATCACTGTCAAGGTTGCTGACAAGTAACGGAGTCGAAGAGATGGGTCAGAAAGTACATCCCATTGGCATTCGCCTGGGAATCGTCAAGGAGCACACCTCCGTCTGGTACGCAGACGGTCGGACTTATGCGGACTATTTGTTCGCTGATCTGAAAGTGCGTGAGTACCTCCAAGACAAATTAAAAAGCGCGTCCGTCAGCCGTATCGATATCCATCGTCCGGCTCAGACAGCACGTATCACCATCCACACCGCTCGTCCAGGTATCGTTATCGGGAAGAAAGGTGAAGATGTTGAGAAACTGCGTCAGGACCTGACCAAGCAAATGGGTGTGCCTGTGCACATCAATATCGAAGAGATCCGTAAGCCGGAGCTCGACGGTATGCTGGTTGCGCAGAGCGTAGCTCAGCAGCTGGAGCGTCGCGTAATGTTCCGTCGCGCTATGAAGCGCGCTGTTCAGAACGCCATGCGCATTGGTGCCAAAGGCATCAAAATCCAAGTGAGCGGTCGTCTCGGCGGTGCTGAAATCGCACGTACTGAATGGTATCGCGAAGGTCGTGTGCCACTGCACACCCTGCGTGCCGACATCGACTATGCCAACTACGAAGCTCACACCACTTACGGTGTGATCGGTGTAAAGGTTTGGATCTTCAAAGGCGAAGTAATTGGTGGTCGCCAAGAAGAACTGAAACCACAAGCACCAGCGCCTCGTAAAAAAGCTGCTAAGTAAGGGGTACGCCAAATGTTGCAACCAAAGCGTACGAAGTTCCGCAAGCAGATGACCGGCCACAACCGTGGTCTGGCACTGCGCGGTAGCAAAGTCAGCTTCGGCGAGTTCGCGCTGAAGTCTGTTGCTCGTGGTCGTCTCACCGCTCGTCAGATCGAGTCAGCGCGTCGTGCTCTGACCCGTCACGTTAAACGTGGCGGCAAGATCTGGATCCGTGTGTTCCCGGACAAGCCTGTAACCAAAAAGCCACTCGAAGTTCGGATGGGTAAAGGTAAGGGTAACGTGGAGTACTGGGTTGCCCAGATTCAGCCAGGCAAAGTCCTGTATGAAATCGAGGGTGTTACTGAAGAGCTGGCGCGTGAGGCTTTCGCCCTGGCTGCTGCAAAGCTGCCGCTCGCCACCTCCTTTGTTAAGCGGACGGTGATGTGATGAAAGCGAATGAACTTCGTGAAAAATCAGCACAGCAGCTGAACGAGCAACTGCTCGGCCTGCTGCGCGACCAGTTCAATCTGCGTATGCAGAAAGCAACTGGCCAGTTGGGGCAGTCTCATCTGCTCTCGCAAGTTAAGCGTGACATCGCTCGCGTGAAAACTGTGCTCAACCAGCAGGCAGGTAAGTAATCATGGCTGAAGCCGAAAAAACTGTCCGTACGCTGACTGGCCGTGTTGTCAGCGACAAGATGGACAAGACCATCACCGTTCTGATCGAGCGTCGCGTAAAGCACCCGATCTACGGTAAATACGTTAAGCGTTCGACTAAGCTGCACGCGCACGACGAAACCAACCAATGCCATATCGGCGACAAGGTCACGATTCGTGAAACTCGTCCGGTAGCCAAGACCAAGTCTTGGGCGTTGGTTGATATCCTCGAACGCGCTGTGGAAGTCTAAGGGCTAGGGGTCGGAGAAATTATATGATTCAGACTCAATCCATGCTCGATGTGGCCGATAACAGCGGCGCACGCCGCGTTATGTGCATCAAGGTGCTGGGTGGCTCCCATCGTCGTTACGCTGGTATCGGTGACATCATCAAAGTGACCGTCAAGGAAGCAATTCCGCGCGGTAAGGTGAAAAAAGGCCAAGTGATGACTGCAGTTGTAGTCCGCACTCGCCACGGTGTTCGTCGTGCAGACGGCTCCATCATCCGCTTTGACGGCAACGCTGCTGTTCTGTTGAACAACAAGCAAGAGCCGATCGGTACCCGTATCTTTGGGCCAGTGACCCGTGAACTTCGTACTGAGAAGTTCATGAAGATCGTCTCGCTCGCCCCTGAAGTGCTTTAAGGAGATCCGACATGCAAAAGATTCGTCGTGACGACGAGATCATCGTGATCGCCGGCAAAGACAAAGGTAAGCGCGGTAAGGTGCTCAAGGTTCTCGCTGACGACCGTCTGGTCGTTGGTGGGATCAACCTGGTGAAGCGTCATACCAAGCCAAACCCGATGTCGGGCGTACAGGGCGGTATCGTCGAGAAAGAAGCGCCACTGCACGCTTCCAACGTCGCCATTTTCAACGGCGCAACCAACAAGGCTGACCGCGTTGGTTTCAAAGTTGAAGACGGCAAGAAAATTCGTGTCTTCAAGTCGACCCAAAAAGCGGTTGATGCTTGAACACTGCTAGGTAGAAGACCATGGCACGACTAAAAGAGATTTACCGGAAGGAAATCGCTCCGAAACTTAAGGAAGAACTTAAGCTTTCGAACGTGATGGAAGTTCCGCGCGTTACCAAAATCACCCTGAACATGGGTCTGGGCGAAGCGATCGGCGACAAAAAAGTCATCGAGCACGCTGTTGCTGACCTGGAAAAGATCACCGGTCAAAAAGTCGTTGTGACTTACGCTCGGAAATCCATCGCTGGCTTTAAAGTCCGCGAAGGTTGGCCGATCGGCGTCAAAGTGACTCTGCGCCGCGATCGTATGTATGAATTCCTGGATCGTCTGCTGTCGATCTCCCTGCCTCGGGTTCGCGACTTCCGCGGCCTGAATGCCAAGTCCTTCGATGGTCGTGGTAACTACAGCATGGGCGTAAAAGAGCAGATCATTTTCCCGGAAATCGACTACGACAAGATCGATGCTCTCCGCGGTCTGGACATTACCCTGACCACCACTGCCAAGAACGATGATGAAGGCCGCGCATTGCTGCGTGCTTTCAAATTCCCGTTCCGCAACTGATTGGAGTAGGAAAATGGCCAAGAAGAGCATGAAAAACCGTGAGCTGAAGCGTCAGCTCACCGTTGCCAAGTACGCCAAGAAGCGTGCAGAGCTGAAAGCTATCATCGTTGATCTGAACGCAAGTCCAGAAGCACGTTGGGAAGCGACCGTAGCCCTGCAGAAGCAACCACGTGACGCAAGCGCTGCGCGCATGCGTAACCGTTGCCGCATCACTGGTCGTCCGCACGGCGTTTACCGCAAGTTCGGCCTTGGCCGTAACAAGCTGCGTGAAGCAGCTATGCGTGGCGACGTTCCAGGTCTGGTTAAAGCCAGCTGGTAAGGCGACACCTCTCGCGTCCTCCCGCCGGCTACGCAAGTCACCGGTCGGGATGGCGCCTGAATTTGAATCAAGCCCCTTTTGGGGCTTGATTCATTTCCGGCGTAGGACTAGAATTGCCGGCTCGCCTGAGCCCGTGTTTTTACTTGCCCGGAAGTTCTCTGCGATCAAGCTGTAGCCGCAAGGCTAATTATTTTGTTTTAGGAGCGTCTAGCCCATGAGTATGCAGGACCCGTTAGCGGACATGCTAACTCGTATCCGTAATGCCCAGATGGCTGAAAAGCCCGTCGTAAGCATGCCATCTTCCACGTTGAAGGTTGCTGTAGCAAAAGTCCTGAAGGACGAAGGCTACATTGCGGGTTATCAGATCAGCAGCGAAGTTAAATCCTTGCTGTCCATCGAGCTTAAGTACTTCGAAGGCCGTCCGGTCATCGAAGAGGTTAAGCGCGTCAGCCGCCCAGGCTTGCGTCAGTACAAGTCCTCCGATGATCTGCCGAAAGTTCGTGGCGGTCTTGGTGTGTCTATCGTCTCCACCAGTAAAGGTGTGATGACGGATCGTGCTGCGCGCGCTGCCGGTGTCGGTGGCGAAGTGCTTTGCACTGTGTTCTAAGGGGGGATAAGCATGTCACGCGTCGCTAAGAACCCCGTTAAGCTGCCATCCGGCGTCGAAGTCAAACTCGTCGGCCAGCTGCTTTCGGTGAAGGGTGCCAAGGGCACTCTAGAACTGAACATCCATTCGTCCGTTGAGATTGTTGAAGAAGCTGGTGAGCTGCGTTTCGCTGCTCGCAATGGCGATCAACAAACCCGCGCAATGGCAGGCACCACTCGTGCACTGGTAAACAACATGGTCCAAGGCGTGAGCCAAGGCTTCGAGCGCAAGCTCCAGCTGGTCGGTGTTGGTTACAAGGCGCAAGCAAAAGGCACGGTACTGAACCTTGCACTTGGCTTCTCGCACCCAGTGGACTACGAATTGCCGAATGGCATCACCGCTGAGACCCCCAGCCAGACCGATATCCTGATTCGCGGTATCGATAAGCAGTTGGTTGGTCAAGTGGCCGCTGAGATCCGCGACTTCCGCCGTCCTGAGCCTTACAAAGGCAAAGGTGTGCGTTACGCAGACGAAGTCGTCCGCCGTAAAGAAGCCAAGAAGAAGTAGGGCATAGCAAATGACCGTCAAAAAAGTTACCCGACTGCGTCGCGCTCGCAAAGCACGCCTGAAAATGCACGAGCTAGAAGTCGTGCGTCTCTGCGTGCACCGCTCTTCGCAGCACATTTATGCCCAGGTCATCTCGGCCGACGGCAGCAAAGTCCTGGCAAGCGCCTCGACTTTGGACAAAGAACTGCGTGATGGCGCCACTGGCAACATCGACGCGGCCACTAAGGTTGGCAAGCTGGTCGCCGAGCGCGCGAAAGCCGCGGGTGTATCGCAAGTCGCTTTCGACCGTTCTGGCTTCAAGTACCACGGCCGTGTCAAAGCGCTGGCTGATGCTGCTCGTGAAGGCGGGCTGGAGTTCTAAGTTATGTCAAATCACGACCAAAAACGCGACGAAGGCTACATCGAGAAGCTGGTTCAAGTTAACCGCGTGGCCAAAACCGTAAAAGGCGGCCGTATCTTCACTTTCACTGCGTTGACCGTAGTGGGTGATGGTAAAGGGCGCGTTGGCTTCGGCCGTGGCAAGTCACGTGAAGTGCCTGCTGCTATCCAGAAGGCGATGGAAGCTGCTCGTCGCAACATGATTCAGGTTGATCTGAACGGCACTACCCTGCAGTACGCAATGAAGTCTGCTCATGGCGCCTCGAAGGTGTACATGCAGCCTGCTTCTGAAGGTACCGGTATCATCGCTGGCGGCGCTATGCGCGCAGTGCTGGAAGTTGCTGGTGTCCAGAACGTATTGGCCAAGTGCTACGGTTCGACTAACCCGGTAAACGTGGTTCACGCCACTTTCAAGGGTTTGAAGGGCATGCAGTCTCCTGAGTCGATCGCTGCCAAACGTGGCAAGCGTGTTGAGGAGATCATCTGATCATGGCTACCGTTAAAGTAACGCTGATCAAAAGCATGACCGGCCGCATCCCTAATCACAGATTGTGCATTAAGGGTTTGGGTCTGCGTCGCATCGGTCACACTGTAGAAGTCCTGGATACTCCCGAAAATCGCGGGATGATCAACAAGGCTTACTACATGCTGCGAGTCGAGGGTTAATCGATGAAACTCAATGATCTGAGTCCAGCGCCGGGTTCCCGTCGCGAAAAGCATCGTCCGGGCCGTGGTATCGGTAGCGGTTTGGGCAAGACCGGTGGCCGTGGCCACAAAGGTCAAAGCTCCCGCTCCGGTGGCACTATTGCTCCGGGCTTTGAGGGCGGCCAACAGCCGCTGCATCGTCGCCTGCCAAAATTCGGTTTCGTTTCCCTGAAAGCCATGGACCGCGCAGAAGTGCGTCTGTCCGAGCTGGCTAAAGTGGAAGGCGACATCGTAACTGTGCAGTCCCTGAAAGATGCCAACGTGATTAACCAGAACGTTCAGCGTGTGAAAATCATGCTGTCGGGCGAAGTTACTCGCGCTGTCACTATCAAGGGTATCGCCGCCACCAAAGGTGCGCGTGCGGCTATCGAAGCAGCTGGCGGCAAGTTCGAGGAATAAATGGCTAAGCAAGGTGCTCTCTCTGCGCTCGGCAAAGGCGGTATGTCTGAACTCTGGGCTCGTCTGCGTTTTCTGTTCCTAGCGATTATCGTCTACCGAATAGGCGCACACATCCCGGTTCCAGGTATTAACCCTGACCGACTCGCAGAACTGTTTCGACAGAATGAGGGGACCATTCTTAGCTTGTTCAACATGTTTTCCGGTGGCGCGCTGGAACGGATGAGCATCTTTGCATTGGGGATCATGCCGTACATTTCGGCATCGATCATCATGCAGTTGATGACCGCCGTCAGCCCGCAACTGGAGCAGTTGAAGAAGGAAGGTGAAGCTGGCCGTCGCAAGATAAGCCAGTACACCCGCTATGGCACTGTTGTCCTGGCTCTTGTTCAAGCTATCGGCATGTCCGTTGGCCTGGCGAGTCAGGGCGTCGCGTTTTCTGGGGACCTGGGTTTCCACTTTGTGGCCGTAACTACCTTCGTGGCAGGTGCGATGTTCATGATGTGGCTGGGCGAGCAGATTACCGAGCGCGGTGTCGGCAACGGTATCTCGATGTTGATCTTCGCAGGTATCGTCGCTGGTCTTCCGAGAGCAATTGGGCAGTCTTTCGAGTCTGCGCGTCAGGGTGATATCAACATCTTCGCTCTGGTTGCTATCGGTTTGCTGGCGGTAGCGATCATCGGTTTCGTGGTGTTTATTGAGCGTGGTCAGCGTCGTATTGCTGTTCACTACGCCAAGCGTCAGCAGGGCCGCAAGGTCTTCGCTGCACAGACAAGCCACTTGCCGCTGAAAGTGAACATGGCTGGCGTTATTCCAGCCATCTTCGCGAGCAGCATTTTGCTGTTTCCGGCTTCGTTGGGTTCCTGGTTTGGTCAGTCTGAAGGTCTGGGCTGGTTGCAGGACATCTCGCAGTCGATCGCTCCTGGTCAGCCGTTGAATATTCTGCTGTTTAGTGCAGGGATTATTTTCTTCTGCTTCTTCTATACGGCGTTGATGTTCAATCCGAAAGACGTAGCGGAAAACCTGAAGAAGTCCGGTGCCTTTATTCCGGGTATTCGTCCAGGCGAGCAGTCGGCGCGCTATATTGATGGCGTTTTGACTCGCTTGACCATGTTCGGTGCTCTATATATGACGGCCGTGTGCCTGCTTCCCCAGTTTCTGGTGGTTGCGGCAAACGTACCGTTCTACCTTGGCGGGACCTCGTTGCTGATCGTGGTCGTGGTTGTGATGGACTTTATGTCGCAAGTGCAATCTCACCTCGTTTCGCACCAGTATGAATCCCTGATGAAGAAAGCCAACCTGAAGGGCTACGGTGGCAGCGGCGGTATGCTGCGCTGAAGCACCCCTAAGGTTCGAGGAGTTGGTGATGAAAGTTCGTGCATCGGTGAAAAAGCTGTGCCGTAACTGCAAGATTATTCGCCGCGAAGGTGTGGTTCGAGTAATTTGCAGCGCGGAACCACGTCATAAGCAGCGCCAAGGCTGATTGTGATTTGTGCTTAAGCCCAGCAGCTAGTGCGCTGCTGGGTTGATTATTTGTTACTACAGCGATATTATCTTGCGCCCTATTTCTTGGCTTCCGGGGCGTAGGTAGCTGTCAATTGGAGTCCCACTGAATGGCCCGTATTGCAGGCGTTAACATTCCAGATAACAAGCATACTGTTATCTCGCTGACCTACATCTATGGTGTTGGTCGCACCACTGCACAGAAAATTTGTGCAACCACCGGTGTAAACCCGGCGGTGAAAATCAAAGATCTGAGCGACGAGCAGATTGAACAGCTGCGTGGCGAAGTGGCGAAGTTCACCACTGAAGGTGACCTGCGTCGCGAAATCAACATGAAAATCAAGCGCTTGATGGACCTGGGCTGCTACCGCGGTCTGCGTCATCGTCGTGGTCTTCCAGTACGCGGTCAGCGTACCAAGACCAACGCGCGTACTCGCAAAGGTCCGCGTAAGCCGATCCGCAAGTAATCGCACCAGCGCAACGACAGGAATTTAGTCATGGCAAAACCTGCTGCTCGTCCTCGTAAAAAAGTTAAAAAGACAGTGGTTGATGGCATCGCCCACATCCACGCGTCGTTTAACAACACAATCGTCACCATTACCGATCGTCAAGGTAACGCTCTTTCGTGGGCTACCTCCGGCGGTTCGGGTTTCCGTGGTTCGCGCAAGTCCACTCCGTTCGCTGCTCAAGTAGCTGCTGAACGTGCTGGTCAAGCTGCGCTGGAGTACGGTCTGAAGAACCTCGACGTCAATGTCAAGGGTCCAGGCCCAGGTCGTGAATCCGCTGTCCGTGCATTGAACGGCTGTGGCTATAAGATCGCCAGCATCACCGACGTGACGCCAATCCCGCACAACGGGTGCCGTCCGCCGAAGAAGCGCCGCGTGTAATCCAGGAGACTGTAAGAAATGGCTCGTTACATTGGTCCAAAATGCAAACTTGCTCGTCGTGAAGGCACCGATCTCTTTCTGAAGAGCGGCGTTCGCGCTATCGAATCCAAGTGCAACATCGAAGCAGCTCCAGGTATCCACGGCCAACGCCGCGGTCGCCAGTCCGATTACGGTACTCAGCTGCGTGAAAAGCAAAAAGTCCGTCGTATCTACGGCGTTCTCGAGCGTCAGTTCAGCGGCTACTACAAAGAAGCCGCCGGCAAGAAAGGTGCAACAGGCGAGAACCTGCTGCAACTGCTCGAATGCCGTCTGGACAACGTTGTATACCGCATGGGCTTCGGCTCGACGCGTGCCGAATCCCGTCAATTGGTTTCGCACAAGTCGGTCAGCGTAAACGGCAAAACCGTTAACGTTCCTTCTTATCAGGTTCGTGCTGGCGACGTTGTTGCTATCCGCGAAAAAGCTAAGAATCAGCTGCGTATTGTCCAGGCTCTCGATCTGTGTGCCCAACGTGGCCGCGTAGAATGGGTAGAAGTAGACACTGAGAAGAAATCGGGCGTTTTCAAGAACGTTCCAGCTCGCAGTGATCTATCCGCCGACATCAACGAAAGCCTGATTGTCGAGCTCTACTCCAAGTAAGGGCTAGAAAATAGGTGCATCCATGCAGATTTCGGTAAATGAGTTCCTGACACCCCGCCATATTGATGTGCAGGTTGTCAGTCCAACCCGCGCCAAGATCACTCTCGAGCCTCTCGAGCGTGGTTTCGGCCATACCCTGGGCAACGCGCTTCGCCGCATTTTGTTGTCCTCCATGCCCGGCTGTGCAGTAGTCGAGGCCGAGATTGACGGTGTACTCCATGAGTACAGCGCCATCGAAGGTGTACAGGAAGACGTCATTGAAATCCTGTTGAACCTTAAAGGTCTGGCTATCAAGCTGCACGGTCGAGACGAAGTTACGCTGACCTTGTCGAAGAAGGGTTCGGGGGTGGTTACCGCTGCCGATATTCAGCTGGATCATGATGTCGAGATCGTTAACCCCGATCACGTAATCGCTAACCTGGCGTCTAACGGCGTCTTGAACATGAAGCTCACCGTAGCTCGTGGTCGTGGTTATGAGCCGGCAGACTCGCGTCAAAGCGATGAAGACGAAAGCCGCAGCATTGGTCGCTTGCAGCTTGATTCTTCGTTCAGCCCGGTTCGCCGTATCGCATACGTGGTTGAAAACGCCCGTGTCGAGCAGCGTACTAACCTGGACAAGCTGGTTATTGATCTGGAAACCAACGGTACTCTGGACCCTGAAGAGGCTATCCGTCGCGCTGCAACCATCCTGCAACAGCAGTTGGCTGCGTTCGTGGACCTCAAAGGCGACAGCGAACCAGTGGTAATCGAACAGGAAGACGAGATCGATCCGATCCTGCTTCGTCCGGTTGACGATTTGGAACTGACCGTGCGTTCGGCCAACTGCCTTAAGGCGGAGAACATCTACTACATCGGCGATCTGATTCAGCGCACCGAAGTAGAGCTGTTGAAGACTCCGAACCTGGGCAAGAAATCCTTGACCGAGATCAAGGACGTTCTGGCTTCTCGTGGTCTCTCCCTCGGCATGCGCCTCGACAACTGGCCGCCGGCAAGTCTTAAGAAGGACGACAAGGCTACGGCCTGATCGTCGTAATCACCGAACGCGAGTTTGGTAAGGAATGAACCATGCGTCATCGTAAAAGTGGACGTCACCTGAGCCGTACCAGCTCTCACCGTAAAGCCATGTTTCAAAACATGGCGGTGTCGCTGTTCGAGCACGAGCTGATCAAAACTACCCTGCCGAAAGCCAAGGAACTGCGTCGCGTTGCCGAGCCGCTGATCACCCTGGCCAAGGAAGACAGCGTTGCTAACCGTCGTCTGGCTTTCGACCGTACTCGTTCGAAAGAAATCGTCGGCAAGCTGTTCAACGATCTGGGCAAGCGCTATGCAACCCGTCAGGGCGGCTACCTGCGTATCCTCAAGTGCGGTTTCCGCGCTGGCGACAACGCGCCAATGGCGTACGTCGAGTTGGTTGATCGTCCTGTCGGTGGCTCTGTAGAAGCCGCTGAATAAGACATCAGTTTGAACAAGAAACCGGGCCTTGCGCCCGGTTTTTTGTTGTCTGGGATTTAAAAAACCTATCGATAGTCATGGTTTAATGAATTCGACGCTGCAATAGTTTTCCACAATACTTCCTCTCAAGCCAATCAACCGGCTATACAACCAGAGGAAGACTTACATGAGTCAGAAGACCCTTACGACCGCCAGCGGTGCACCAGTCGCCGACAATCAGAATTCTCGCTCGGCAGGCCCGCGTGGTCCTTTACTGCTCGATGATTTCCACCTGATCGAAAAGCTCGCTCATTTCAACCGTGAAAATATTCCGGAGCGTCGTGTCCACGCCAAAGGATCGGGTGCTCATGGAACGTTCACCGTTACCCGTGATATCAGCCAATACAGCAGCGCCAAGCTGTTCGACACGGTCGGCAAGCAGACCCCGATTTTTCTGCGTTTCTCCACTGTAGGTGGTGAGCGTGGTTCGGCGGATACTGAACGTGATCCGCGCGGCTTTGCAATCAAGTTTTACACCGAGGAAGGTAACTGGGACATCGTGGGTAACAACACGCCAGTGTTCTTTATCCGTGACCCTCTGAAATTTCCTGACTTCATCCACACCCAGAAACGTCTTCCGCAAACCAACCTGAAAAGCCCGCAAATGATGTGGGATTTCTGGTCGCATTCGCCTGAAGCGCTGCACCAGGTCACTATTCTGTTCTCGGACCGAGGCATTCCGGACGGCTATCGTCACATGCACGGTTTTGGTAGCCATACGTACAGCCTGATCAGCGCAGCAGGTGAGCGTCATTGGGTGAAGTGGCACTACAAGACCCGGCAGGGCATCAAGAACCTCACGCCAGCCGAGGCTGCGCGCATTGCGGGTACTGATCCCGATTACGCCCAGCGCGATCTGTTCACTGCTATCGAGAGGGGTGACTTCCCCAAGTGGCAGGTCTGCATTCAGCTGATGAGCGAAGCCCAGGCTGCGAACCACCACGAGAACCCGTTCGACGTGACCAAGACCTGGTCGCAGAAGGAATATCCGCTGATTGAAGTAGGTGAACTGGAGCTGAACCGTAACCCGCTCAACTACTTTGCCGAGGTTGAGCAAGCAGCGTTTGGTCCTAGCAATATGGTGCCCGGGGTTGGCTTGTCACCGGACCGCATGCTGCAAGGGCGGGTGTTTGCTTACGCCGATGCACATCGCTATCGCGTAGGTACCAATCATCAGCAATTGCCGATCAATGCACCGAGAACCCCAGTGCATAGCTACCAGCGTGACGGGTCGATGGCCTTCGGTACCAATGGCGGGGCGGCTCCGAACTATGAGCCAAACAGCTATTCGGATGCGCCGAAGGAAGATCCCCGCTACGCAGAACCTGCGCTGGCTTTGAGTGGTGCCGCAGGTCGTCATGATCATCGTGTGGATGGCGATTACTACAGTCAGGCGGGCAAGTTGTTCAACCTGATGAGCGCTGATCAAAAAGCGCTGCTGATCAGTAACATTGCCGGCGCGATGGGGGGTGTTTCCAGTGACATCGTGCAGCGTCAGTTGCAGCATTTCTACAAGGCTGACCCGGCCTACGGGGAAGGCATCGCCAACGCTTTGGGTGTAAAACTGGGCTGAGTCGAAGTGAGAAACAGAACCGCCCTCATTTGGGCGGTTTTTCGCTTCTTAACGGCGTAGTTTCGCCACTTTTCGTCGGTTTATTGCGTTTTTCTCAGTGACCTCGCGCGGCGCTTGGTTCAAACTATCGGCTTTGAAGCAGGAGTCTGGTGCGATGCAAGGCCACCCCGAAGTAATCGATTATCTCAACACGTTGCTCACGGGCGAACTGGCGGCTCGTGACCAATATTTCGTTCACTCACGCATGTACGAAGACTGGGGCTTTTCGAAGCTCTATGAGCGTATCAACCACGAGATGGAAGAAGAGGCACAACACGCTGATGCGCTGATGCGTCGTATCCTGATGCTTGAAGGCACGCCACGCATGCGTCCGGATGATCTGGATGTCGGCACCACAGTGCCTGAGATGCTCGCCAGCGATCTGCGTCTGGAATACAAGGTTCGTGCTGCGCTGTGCAAGGGCATTGAGCTCTGTGAGCTGCACGGTGACTACGTGACCCGTGAAATCCTGCGTGTGCAACTGGCCGATACGGAAGAAGACCACACTTATTGGCTTGAACAGCAGATGGGCTTGATCAAGTCCATCGGCCTGCAAAACTACCTGCAATCGCAGTTCTGATTCGGCAGCCATAAAAAAAGCTCCTGCACTTGCGTGACAGGAGCTTTTTTGTACCTGGGTCTGACCGAAACCAGACCCGTTTTCACAACGCCGGTTAAGCCCTGTCTCTGATCAACAGAGGCTTCAGGTAATGCCCGGTGTAAGACTGCTCCATCTCGGCGACCTGTTCAGGTGTGCCGGTCGCAATGATCTGCCCGCCTCTTGAACCGCCTTCCGGCCCCAGGTCCACCAGCCAGTCGGCCGTCTTGATGACATCCAGGTTGTGCTCGATCACCACCACTGTGTTGCCGTGGTCGCGTAGGCGATGCAATACATCCAGCAACTGCTGAATATCCGCGAAGTGCAGGCCAGTGGTCGGCTCGTCGAGGATGTACAGCGTTTTGCCAGTGTCGCGCTTGGACAGCTCACGCGACAGCTTGACCCGCTGCGCCTCGCCGCCTGACAGGGTTGTCGCCGATTGCCCCAGCTTGATATAGGAAAGTCCTACATCCATCAGGGTTTGCAGCTTGCGCGCCAGTGCAGGAACGGCGTCGAAGAACTCACGCGCTTCCTCGATGGTCATCTCCAGCACTTCGTGTACGTTCTTGCCTTTGTACTTGATCTCAAGCGTTTCGCGGTTGTAACGCTTGCTCTTGCACACATCGCAGGGCACGTAGATGTCCGGCAGAAAGTGCATCTCGACCTTGATCAGCCCGTCGCCCTGGCACGCCTCGCAGCGTCCGCCCTTGACGTTGAACGAGAACCGTCCCGGACCGTAGCCCCGTGAACGCGATTCCGGTACACCGGCAAACAGTTCACGAATCGGCGTGAACAGTCCGGTATAGGTCGCCGGGTTGGAGCGCGGCGTACGACCAATAGGGCTCTGGTCAATGTCGACGACCTTGTCCAGATGCTGCAGGCCATTGATGCTGTCGTGGGCGGCCGCCTCAAGCGTCGTGGCACCGTTCAACGCCGTAGCGCTCAGCGGAAACAGTGTGTTGTTGATCAGCGTCGACTTGCCCGACCCGGAAACACCCGTCACGCAGGTCAGCAGACCAATCGGAATATCGAGATTGACGTTCTGCAGGTTGTTGCCACGCGCACCTTTGAGCGTCAGCGACAGCTTCTTGTTACGCGGCGTGCGCTTGGCGGGTACAGCAATCTTCACACGGCCCGACAGGTACTTGCCGGTCAGCGAGTCAGGATGCGACATCACTTCGTCCGGCGTACCTTCGGCAACGATATGACCACCATGCACACCCGCGCCCGGGCCGATGTCGACCACATAGTCGGCCAAGCGAATCGCATCTTCATCGTGCTCCACCACAATCACGGTGTTGCCTATGTCGCGCAGGTGCTTGAGCGTGCCCAGCAAACGATCGTTATCGCGCTGGTGCAGGCCAATGGACGGCTCATCGAGGATGTACATCACCCCGACCAGACCCGCACCGATCTGGCTGGCCAGGCGGATACGCTGAGCCTCACCGCCGGACAGAGTGTCCGCGCTGCGATCCAGTGTCAGGTAATCCAGCCCGACATTGACCAGAAACTGCAGACGCTCACGAATTTCCTTGAGAATCTTGTCGGCAATTTCGCCGCGCCGTCCGGTCAGCTTGAGCGTTTCGAAGTAATGCGTGGCATCGCCAATCGGCAGATTGGTCACCGCAGGCAAAGTCTTTTCACCTACCCACACATGGCGCGCCTCACGACGCAAGCGGGTGCCTCGGCAATCGGGGCAGGGCTGCGTGCCCAGAAACTTGGCCAGCTCTTCACGCACGGTCGCTGATTCGGTTTCCCGGTAGCGACGTTCCAGATTCGGCACGATGCCTTCGAACGGGTGCGCACGCTTGACGATATCGCCACGGTCATTCAGGTAGCGGAAATCGACACTCTGCGAGCCGCTGCCGTTGAGCAGGATCTTCTGCATGTCGGCCGGGATCTGCTTGAAGGGCATTTCCAGACTGAAACCGTAGTGCTTGGATAACGACCCCAGCATCTGGAAGTAATAGACGTTACGCCTGTCCCAGCCTCGTATCGCGCCTTCGGCAAGCGTCAACTCGGCATTTACCAGTCGCTTGATATCAAAGAACTGCTTTACGCCCAGACCGTCACAGGTCGGGCATGCGCCGGCCGGGTTGTTGAAGGAGAACAGCTTCGGTTCCAGCTCGCTGATCGCATGGCCACAGATCGGGCAGGCGAAGCGGGCGGAGAAGATCACTTCCTCGCCCGGCTCGTCGTCCATTGGCGCAACCAGGGCGATACCGTCGGCCAGCTTCAGGGCGGTCTCAAAGGACTCGGCCAAACGCTGCTGCAGATCGGCGCGGACCTTGAAACGGTCCACGACCACATCAATCGAGTGCTTCTTCTGCTTGTCCAGCTTCGGCAGCTCATCCAGCTCGCACAGCTTGCCGTTGACCCGCGCGCGGACAAAACCTTGCGCGCGCAGCTCTTCAAAGACCGAGAGATGCTCACCCTTGCGCTCACGGATAACCGGCGCAAGCAGCATCAACTTGCTGCCTTCGGGCTGGGTCAACACGAGATCGACCATCTGGCTGACGGTCTGCGCTTCCAGCGGGATATCGTGGTCCGGGCAGCGAGGCTGTCCGACTCGTGCGTATAAAAGACGCAGGTAGTCGTAGATTTCGGTGATCGTCCCCACAGTCGAGCGCGGGTTGTGCGAAGTAGACTTCTGCTCGATGGAAATCGCTGGCGATAGACCTTCGATCGTGTCGACGTCCGGTTTTTCCATCATCGACAGAAACTGGCGGGCATAGGCCGACAGCGATTCGACATAGCGGCGTTGCCCTTCGGCGTACAGCGTATCGAAAGCCAGCGAAGACTTGCCTGAACCGGAGAGTCCGGTGATAACGATCAGTTTGTCGCGGGGAAGTGTCAGGTCAATATTTTTCAGGTTGTGGGTTCGTGCCCCACGTATCAGGATCTTGTCCACTGCGGCCTCGCTTGGCGGGCATAAACGACGGAGTATAAGGCTCCGAGCCATTACGCGGCAAAGCGTCGCGTATGTGCTGTACAACGATGGGACTGGTAGAATCGCCGCCGGTTCACACGAGGTTATTCCATGCACGATACCCACAGCGAGCGTATGAGTAGCGGCGAGACCCGCGCAGCAGGCGGTCTGGCCCTGGTGTTCGCGTTCCGCATGCTTGGCATGTTCATGGTTTTGCCGGTTCTGGCAACCTACGGCATGGACCTGGCGGGCGCGAGCCCTGCACTGATCGGTCTGGCGATTGGCGCTTATGGCCTGACCCAGGCTGTGCTGCAGATTCCGTTCGGGATCATTTCCGACCGTATCGGACGGCGACCGGTTATTTATCTCGGCCTGATCATTTTTGCGATTGGCAGCGTGGTGGCGGCAAATGCCGATTCGATCTGGGGAATCATCGCCGGGCGCATCCTGCAGGGTGCCGGTGCGATTTCTGCCGCGGTCATGGCCTTGCTCTCTGACCTGACCCGCGAACAGCATCGCACCAAGGCCATGGCCATGATAGGCATGACCATCGGTCTGTCGTTCGCCATCGCCATGGTGGTCGGCCCAGTGATCACCGGTATGTTCGGTCTTTCGGGATTGTTCCTGGCCACAGGCGGTATGGCCTTGCTGGGGCTTCTGATCGTCGCGTTTGTGGTGCCCAAGGCCAATGGCCCGTTGATGCACCGCGAATCCGGCGTTGCCAGACAGGCCCTTGGGGCAACCTTGCGTCATCCCGACCTGCTACGCCTGGATTTAGGTATCTTTGTGTTGCACGCCATGCTCATGTCCAGCTTCGTGGCCTTGCCGCTGGCGCTGGTCGAAAAAGCCGGTTTGCCCAAGGAAGAGCACTGGTGGGTCTACCTGACCGCCTTGCTGGTTTCCTTCTTCGCGATGATCCCGTTCATCATCTATGGCGAGAAGAAACGTCAAATGAAGCGCGTTCTGCTGGGCGCCGTCACAGTTTTAATGCTGGCTGAGCTATTCTTCTGGGCATACGGCGACACGTTGCGGGCACTGGTCATCGGGACAGTGGTATTCTTCACCGCGTTCAACCTGCTGGAAGCGTCGTTGCCGTCGCTGATCAGCAAGGTTTCACCGGCTGGCGGAAAAGGCACGGCGATGGGAGTTTATTCCACCAGCCAGTTTCTTGGTTCGGCCGCAGGTGGGATACTGGGCGGCTGGTTGTTCCAGCACGGTGGGCTCGATGTGGTGTTCCTTGGTGGTGCAGCCATGGCCGCCGTCTGGCTCGCCTTCGCAGTGACCATGCGAGAACCGCCTTACGTGACCAGCCTACGTCTGCCGTTGTCGCCGCAGGCGCAGCGTGAAGCAGGCCTGGCAGAGCGTTTGATGTCCGTAGCAGGCGTGACAGATGCAGTGGTGGTTGCTGAAGAGGCGGCCATCTACATAAAACTCGACACAAAATTATTGGATCGTGCCTCTCTCGAAAAGCTGGTCAATCCAGCGTCAGAAGCGTGCGAAGCCTAGGAGAACGTTATGGCCCGTGGGGTTAACAAAGTCATATTGGTCGGTACATGCGGCCAGGATCCCGAAGTTCGCTACTTGCCTAACGGTAACGCCGTGACCAACCTGAGTCTGGCAACCAGCGAACAATGGACTGACAAGCAGAGCGGTCAGAAAGTCGAAAAGACCGAATGGCATCGCGTATCGATGTTCGGCAAGGTCGCCGAAATCGCTGGCGAATACCTGCGCAAGGGTTCGCAGGTGTACATCGAAGGCAAGCTGCAGACCCGCGAATGGGAAAAAGACGGTATCAAGCGTTACACCACTGAAATCGTCGTCGACATGCAGGGCACCATGCAACTGCTGGGCGGCCGTCCACAAGGCGACTCCCAACAAGGTCAGGGCGGCGGCAACTACAACCAGTCCGCACCTCGTCCACAGCAGTCGCGCCCTCAGCAATCGGCGCCGCAGCAGTCCGCACCTCAGCAAAACTACAACCAGCAGCCGCCACAACGCGACTCGCGCCCGGCGCCGCAACAACAAGCGCCGCAGCCAGCTGCTGACTTTGATAGCTTTGATGATGATATTCCGTTCTAGGATATGGTTTAGACCCTAATTGTAAAATATTTCCTTAGAAGCCCCGAAGGTTATGCCTTCGGGGCTTTTTTTATGCCCGGAGAAACGTTAAATTCTCGCCCGCTGTAGGGTATAGGAGCATAGTTAGAGATAGATGTAAAAAATACACTGATGGATTTGCCGGTCAGAGTAGCCAAAACCAAGCAGTTCGTTTTCGCAGACGGAGAGCGAGCCTGCATACTCGTTGATTTGCATGGCATGCCCTTGTTCTATCCCAATCTGTTCCTCACAACCCATGCCAGAAATCGAAGCCTCTCTGCCTCGTCGGTGACCAATTTGGGAGGTCACTTATGTGCCTTTCTTCAGGCAATGGAGGAGGCAACCAGGATATCAAAGCTTATGGGGGAAATGTAACGTGGCAAAACATCTCACCAGCGAAGATATCAGGGCTATTGCTAACACTCTCTATGCTTGGGAGGGGGAGCTGAAATGGGAAACTGTCTGCGATAGAGTAAGTGCTTTCGTAGGCAAGCGGCCTACACGTCAATCGCTGTCTATGATCCCAGAGATAAAGATGGCGTTCCACCAGGCTAAGCGTAATGCTCCGATTGAAAAAAAGCTGCCTGCTCCTTCAGGGTTGTCAATCGCTTCAGCGCGTATCTCCAGACTTGAGTCCGAGATCGAAGCGCTGAAAACACAAAATGCAGCGTTGTTAGAAAGGTTTCTTCGCTGGCAGTATAATGCAGCCAATAAGGGAATGAATGAATCTCAGTTAGATAAGCCGTTGCCTAAAATCGACCGAGAACGGTCTGATGAGCCACTGCGTCCTAAACTTGTCAGATCTACACCAACTGGTAGAAAGAAGTAATGTCTGGAAGTTGTCTGTCATCATGATTACTGATGCAGAAATTTTCCTGTTATTTTTGTTTGGTTCAGATTTATGACTAGGCGGGTCCAGATAACTCTGGGACTTGTCCATTGATGAGCACGGTTTTTACAAGGTAGATAAGTGAGTTCTATGAGTTTACGCAGTCGTTGCTTTCACTGCCAATGTGCAATCCCAGATGGGCTGAAAGTGCGCGAGCATATTCAGCCTAAGTTTCTCGATGGCAGCAAGGCCAATGGAGCCCTTTTGGTGTGTGCTGAGTGCAGCAAACACGAAGCTGCACGCCGGTATCTTGAGTACAAAGTGTACTCCGTATCAAACAATAAGGAGCCCTACTCTAATTTTATTGAGTCAATGTATGAGCTTGAGGTTTTGCTTCAAGTCAAATTGCCAGATGTTAAGCTTGATTCCAGCGTGGCAAAAATCTCCTTTGCGTCAGCAATTACATCTATGGAGACTTATCTGTCAGATACATTTATTAATAAGGTGACAGGTGATGAGCTATTGCTCAGGCGCTGTGTTGAAACGGATCCTGAGTTTAAATCAAGAAAGTTTCAGCTTTCTGAAATATTCCTGCGGGCTAGTTCTCTGGCGGCAGAGGTGAGAAATTATCTGGTAGATGTGCTGTTTCATAATTTAGCTAAGGTTAAGATGATGTATCTTTCGGTTCTTCAGGTGGAGTTTCCCGACGACCTAAGTGACTTGTATAAAGCTGTAGAAATCAGACATGATATTGTCCATCGGGGCGGTAAGGACAAGCAGGGCGTGATTAAACCGATCCAGAAAGAGGAGGTGTTTGCGCTTATAGCACTGTTGAGGGGGTTTACTCAGGGTATTGAGGAACAACTGTACGTCAATGGTCATAGTGGAGGCGATAGGGTGTAAGTCGTATGTCTTGGTTTTTAGAGGGGGCGAGCTTCTAGGTCGATATGTATATTTCAATAAGATTTATTTGCTAAATGGATCTTTATTAGTGTTGGTTTCGGAAGGTGTCTTATGAGTTCTGGCTTCTCTTTTGATAAAATAGTTATAGTTCAGTCTTTAGGTGGTGCGGATACCTTAACAGGGGATGTCCTTCTCAGCTATCTTTCCAGTATCTGTGATGTAGAAAATATTGACTTGCCCATTCAGTTGATTAATTGTGGCAGTGGTTCTGATTTTCTTTCGCTAATCGAAAGCTTGGTTGCCGAAGCCTATGCGGGCACAATTCCCTTGCTCCATGTAGAGTGTCATGGTGATCCGAATAGCGGTTTGGATTTCAGTGACGGTAGTGACCTGAGTTGGGAGCTAATTGCTGAGGTTTTAGTAAAATTAAATATTGCTACGCGCTTTAATTTGATGGCCGTTTTTTCTGCTTGTTTTGGTTTTTATTTTGTTGAAAAAATGGGAGCTATTGAGCGCGCGCCATGCTGGTGCTTGGTTGCTCCTTCGTCGAAAGTTTACGAGTATGAGATAATGGAGGCGTTTAGGGAGTTTTACAGCAATCTTTTGGTTAGCAGAAGCGTATCCCTGGCATTTAAATCATTATTAAAATACAAGCTGAACCACGGAGGGTGGGTTTGCACTGTTGCGGAAGAATGGTTTGAACGCTTGGTTGTAGGTTACATTGAGCAGCATTGTTCAATTCGTGCTGGCGACGTGCGAATGAAAAGATATTTTCGGTATGCGAAAGCAAAGCAGCTGAGGTGGAGTAAAGGCTATATAAAGCGCATATTTTCTAAAAGGAATAGGCATTATTTTCTCAATAAGTACTTCAATAGGTATTTTTTGGTTGGGGACATTCCTGAGAATCTCGTTCGCTTCAACGATGTGCGTAATCGCATCGGCAAACGGCTTCAGGCGTTGAGGTCGACGGGGAAATATTACATATAAATTCCTCTCTAATATTCCTGCAGGGAGTAGTGGGAGTTGTTGGGGTGTATAGTTTTTCGCAAAGCTTCAGGTTTCAGCTATATTCAGGTGTGCTTTTTCGATCCGGTGGGAGTTTTATCCTTCTTCTGCAACCCGCCTACGCTCGTGTTGAAATGCTTGCTTTTACTGCCTTTGCGCAGTAATCGGCTACCACCCGGGATAGGGTGATAGCTAAATTACCTTATGCTTTTCGTAAGTGGTGAAATATTTTTTGAATGTTTGCCCATCCAGATATGTTGCTGGCTAATTAAGATTTATAAATTGATAGGCCAGGTGTTTGAAGCGTTCTAAGGCGTTTGCGAATTCGGTTCGATATATCATGTCGGCTTGCTGGCCGTGTGAGCTTTCAAATCGGCTTTCTTTAAAGCTCTCGACGTCGTAAACCCCAATCCAAGTGTATGAGCCCCATTGCCGTTTTCGGTAGACTTCCATCACATAGCGCATTGCATTGACAAGGTCGTCTTGAAGAAATGCAATTCGGTTATCTGGAGAACGAGTGGGTGCATGATGGCTCCAGCCGCCAGAGTTGAAGCCTCTGCTACCATAAGCGATGCCTAGAATGCCCTTGCTGGTAATTACGTCTGTATTTGCAAAGTTGTCATTCCACATCGCATCAAGTATTTCGCCGAGCTTGATGTTAAAGTCTGTCTTTATTTTTTGCGCTTTGTCTGGGTCGTAGTACGGGACTTGAACTGGCGTGCCTTTTCTTAAGTGTGCCATTTGTTCAGCATCATCCCTCCATTTTCTAAGCATTATGGCTGTGTAGTGAAATGCATTCTGGCCATGATCAACCTCAAAGTGGCAGTTGTTGCAAAGAGGTATGCAGTTTTCTAGATGGTCATAGCTATCAATGATGGCATAGCGAGGGCCGTTGACGCGATTTGATATTATATGAGCCCCTTCGACGATACTTGCATGGGACGTATCGCTTTGGGTTGGACCTAGTAAATATTTATTGCAAGATGGGTTTGGACATACCCCGCCGCATCTTAGAATTGCTGTGATCCTTGTCTGGTTGTCAAAAGCCATATTTAAATCCTTTATTCGCTAGTATGACTCGGTTGTGAAGTCTATCCGAGTATACACGCCCCAGATGCTAATTTTCCAGCGCGCTCTTCTGAGTGATGTCGGAGAGTTTAAATTACTGATCAAGTCTTGGAATATAGTGTGGCGCACAAAAAATGTGTGAGTAGATACTGAGATTTATTGTCTGAGGCGCTGATTTGGTGAGGGGTTGAAAATGTTGCGCATCTTCATACTTGTGCGACATATTTTTTTGTTTTGGGTGATTCTTTTGGTGTTGCATAACATTGTTGCATTGTATGGTAAGCTAGAGGCATAACTTGCGCAGTATTATTCATGAACCACTTGATAGGATATGCAAGAGTATCCACGGTGACGCAAAGTCTTGACCAGCAGTCCGCCCAACTCTCAGAGCAGGGGTGCATTAGAATTTTTGAAGAAAAAATCAGTGGGGCTAAACGGGAGCGCCCCGAGCTTTCCCGGATGCTGGATCACCTACGTGAAGGTGACGTACTTCTTGTAACTTGCCTTGATCGCCTTGCTCGCTCCACTGCCGATCTTCTCCAAATTGCAGAGCTACTACGTGAGCGAGGGGCGGGCCTGCGATCAGTTGCAGAGCCCTGGGCCGACACCACCACTCCTGCGGGGAGAATGATCCTCACCGTCTTCGCTGGCATCGCAGACTTTGAAAGGTCACTTATCGTCGAGCGAACCAGTCAGGGACGACAAGCAGCTAAAGCTCGCGGTGTTCGTTTCGAGCCGAAACCGGCGCTCACGTCATCGCAGATCGCTCATGCTCGGGAGCTTTGTGATGCAGGCAAACCAATCGCGGAAGTAGCCAAACTTTTTGGGGTTCATCGCTCGACGATATACAGATCTATCGAGGCAGAGCAGCCACTGTAACCCCCACTGGCATCTTTCGGCGAAGCCGGTTTGCGAGTTACTCCCAACGTCAGCGCTGCACTCGCGGCGGTTTTCCTAGGCGCCTGTGCGAGGTATCCGATACTGGACTTTTCCAGCATGGATAGCCGATGTTGCTTGGCTCATTGCATCCCGCTCAGCCTGCGCTGCTGTCGAGCCTGTTCCCATGAAGCGTGAATTCGTCAGTGATCCATCCGTTAGGCCAATAATGGCTTCACACTGGTAATGCCCTGGAGCAACTTTGTCGACTGGTCTGATGGTTACATTGTGCTGGTCATCAACTTTTTGTGTCGCCATGTTCTTGTCCTGCTCAATCATGGGGGAGTGAAGGCATGGTTTTCTACGTTCTCGTCCCAGTGCGAGGACTTGGCTTGGGCGGTACGTGACTTCCGTTATTATGGTAGACGGTTGAACATCGTGATTGAAGGCTCGATGATCAGAGCGTCATCTTTCGCTGAATAGAAAATTTTTAAACCAATTCCAGTCTTCGCTTTCAAGAAGCCGTCTTCGACCTCTCCGACACTTATCCCAAGTACCGCGTTGTTTTTTGCATAAAGCTCCTTGACGGTGAAGTGATTGCCATCCTGATCGATAACTAGCTTCAATCCGCCTCCGCTACGCTCATTGCTCCAGACGCCGACGTACTTACTGGAGCTACTCACGGTTGCTTCGGGATCAGAGCAACCCACGAGCGCGAGAGCTAGCGTCAAGCCAATCAAGGTTTGTTTCATGAGTGTCATGAGACTTTTCCTATGCATCAGCGATTTCGGCTCTCATGGTGATTATCCTCGGCAAGAGCCGTTTCAGAATTTCGTCGATCAATTGGGTTATCTGCTCACATTCATCCTCCGTAAAACGCAAAAATGGTGCACCGCGTATGTCTGTTAGCGCTTCAGAATAAATGCGCCATGGTTGAACTTTATGATGCTTGCTGTCCGAATGTGCGTATACCTCGTGGCGAAGGTCCATCAACCGCTTATGCAGAGCTATTGCGCCTTCATCTTCAGGCAAAGTACCTTCTGGAAGCATTTGCCATCCGTAGCTTTTGGTGAATGCTCTGGCGTAGCTAACAACGAGCGCTGTAACAAACGCGGATTGCTGCATATAGATAGAGCCCCGACGCTGCCAAGGTGCTGAGTGCCAGCCTTTTTTTAGCAGATGTTGGGCATATTGGCGCGCATGACCCAGATCCTCTGCGGCGACGTAGAGGCGTTCGTACAATCTCTGCTTCTGTTCGCCAGCGGCGTTGGTAATGTCC
The DNA here is from genome assembly GCF_032586995.1 of Pseudomonas syringae group sp. J248-6. Taxonomy (NCBI): domain Bacteria; kingdom Pseudomonadati; phylum Pseudomonadota; class Gammaproteobacteria; order Pseudomonadales; family Pseudomonadaceae; genus Pseudomonas; species Pseudomonas syringae group sp. J248-6. The sequence goes on from NZ_JAWHOP010000005.1 coordinate 46,597, forward strand.
ATTTGATGAGGCGTTCCCTGCTCGTTTCTGTACGCGAAAATCGCACCCTTAGCTACGTCCTCGGCCCGGGTTTGGCCGGGCCCTGGGGTGTGCCTAGTCGTTTTCCTATTCAATCCGGCTGAAAGATCAGGCCTAATTTCTTGGCTTCTTCCCGGGAAGCCTCGTTGCCATCCGATGGGTACGCAGGCCACCCGGATGGTTTGCAAAATCCCTGACGCCGCTCCAGGGATCGAAACTGCGCATGCCAGCCATCGTTAACCTCGAAAACCCAGCCGGATAGTCCAGTAGCTTGGAACTGATCATGTGTAACGTCGATGATGTAACCGCCAACCTCAAACCATGCGTGGCTCGCTCCTTTCAGCTTCGGGTGACGTGTACCGCATACGTACTCCCCCTCATATTGCAGCGTTTCCCAAATTATTCGCCCCAAAATGTCAGAAGCGACTCCGCACGCGCCTTTTGGAAATCCGTTAAAGGTTGAGCCTTTTGAATCAACGAGGCTGATAAGCCCAGCTCGGCACGCGACCGCTACTCCCTCAAGCTCTGTTCTGATTGCGTTCAAGATTTGTCCCTTTCTATTCGCTTGGGTGCCATTGCCCTACGCCACCAGCCTCTATCAGCATCGCTTGGACTTGTTCATAAGTAGCTAGCTCGTCCGCGTTGACCACGTAGGTGTGTGGGTCAGTAGCTGTAACCCAGTTGCTGCCCACGATCAGTGTGATCGGCCAGACTCGCCCTTCAACACAGTGCCAAACGAATTGAGCGACTGGCTCAGTGATGGGTGGTGAAATCGTCATGGCGCCTCTTTTCTCTGGTCAAGCTGGGCTAAAAAGCTGCTTTCTAAACTGACCAAGGCCCGCAGCCCAATTGCGCGAGATCGCGTAGAGCATGTGGGCTAGGTCGCGGCAACATTCTGGCGTGAAGAATGCGTTGCCCTCGCCCAACTCAGTGTTCACGTATTCAAGAATGTTTCCATGGCACAGGTTGTGACGAATTCTGACAATTTCTACATGGGTCTTCGTCTGGAGATTGGCTTCAAAGTGCTCCTCGCCTGGAAAAATGAGACATTCTACTGGTAAACCCTGGGCCCGTGCCGCTCGCAGTAAACCATTGCTTAGGGTCGAAACGTCATCGACATTTTCTACACGATTCGGTTTTTTGATTTGCGCCATCGTGTTGCGTATCGATGCCTCGATTCCCGTGATAAAGCCTGTGCAAGCTGGCAAGTACAGACCTTGCGTCATTGCTTCATAGGCTTGGGCAAACAGCCAATGATTCTCAGCACCTAGCGAGTGGGTGAGGAAATAGGTACGTTCCTCATACTCCGCCTGCTGAGCCCGCAAAAACTCTACTACCTCTTCATCCATTTCTACGCTCCACAACTTTTCCTATCGGCAAGGCCCTCACATGACGGGCCGTAGATCGGCGGCGTTTTCATTACTCAATCAACACTTGAATGCGGGCCAGTACATCGTTCATCACCATTTCGGGGACCGCCTCTACACGCTTGCCCCCATGGGCCTCAAGATCAACTGTGCGGAGTTGATAGCACAACACCACGCCTTGCGTCTCGGCACGGGAACCGCTCAGTGGCACCGCAAAACCGTCATAGCGGACAAAATCCCCGCCTTGGGTGATGAGCAAGACTGGTAGAATCGGATCAGCCGTAGACTGCTCATTGGGATGCACCATGAATGATTTAGAAGAGGAGATGCGTCGGGCGCTTTTCGGTAACGCCGATGCGCTCACGAAGCCCGATGCGCTGCCTGCCATGGATGCCGGTATCGACCTTCCAGTTCAGGCCAAGGCCAAGGCAAAAGCCCCAAGACCCGTCGCTCCAAGGCTGCGAGTCACTCTGCGTGTCGGAAATGAGTACGAAGGGCAAACATACGAGCTTTTACACGATGCCAATACGCTGAGCACGCTCCTTGCGGATCAGGAAGCAGTGAAAGCCGCACGCAAGAAATACCGTTTTGTCGAAGTCGTTTCTGTTAAAACTGCATAGCCTAGCGCCCATACCACTTACAGGTTATAGATTGCAGGGCGCGGTTTCAGCACTCGGAAACCGCTACGCGGAACAGGCCAGCGGGTGGGGGGCGGCAGCCGTTGGGGATACAACCATCATCTCTTGGTGAACAAAGATGCGGACTACTTTCCCTCTTAGCCAGGCCCGGCGTCGGCTCCGGAGGCTCATGGCTCTAGCCGCTCTCGGTCACTGCTTCGTCATCACAAAGCAAGGCCGAGAGATGTGTCAGCTGACAGGCATCAGTGCAGGGGATAGGGACGTGTACTCAGATTCGAAAGGATGTAGCCAAAACTGATGATCATTCAATGCGCGGAATGTCGACAATACGTCGAGGCGGAAGCAACTGGTGGATATTGGCGTCCCTTTGAGGGCAAGGAGCCCTCTTGCCGCTATACGCTCCTGGCGTGCACTGCCTGCAAGTCTCCCATACTGGTCCGACAGACAAATATCGGAAATATGGCAGAAGGCGATAAATGGGATACGCCATTCGTTGTCTTCCCCCAAACGGATATCAGAGTCAACCCCAATGCTCCAAAAGAGATCCGCGCCGCCTTCGAGGAAGCATGCGCATGTTATCGATCTCAAGCCTACACAGCATCCGCAATTATGTGTCGCAAGACAATTGAAGGAGTATGCGCTGAGCACGGTGTCACGGAAAGAAATCTCAGCCTTTCATTAAAGAAAATGAAGGAGGTAGGCCTGATCGACGAGCGTCTATTTGAGTGGTCCGATGCGCTGCGGGTTGTCGGCAACGAGGCCGCCCATGGAGTGGGTGTTTCCATCGGCCAGCCAGACGCGAGAGACACTATTGAATTTACCAACGCGATTCTCGACTACCTGTTCTCGTACCGGGATCGTTTTGAACAATTCAAGAAGCGGCGATCCGGCGAGGGCTAATCCTGCTCGATGGTTGTAATCGAACAAGCGCACCGGCCAGGCAGGCTTCCATCGTGGGACTCTAGCCCGCGAGTCGCAGGACAGAGAGGCGCATCGTTAACGTATTTTTTCGTCGAGGTGAAAGGTTAACGATAAAATACGTTAACGATCAGGAGACAGGTCAAAGGTGCGCTTGCAGAAGCTGCCACTTTCAGCTCATCGCTGCTGCGATCTGCGCCACCACCCCGGCTACCTAGATGGCTTGACCGGACGGGTACGCAAATGGCTCTCCAGTGGACATGCCGATGCGTGGGCAACTGGAATGCAATTTCCCAATTAAAAATCAGTTATTGGTCTTCGCCACAAGTGCAGCAATAACCGTACTCTTCACTGATGACATTGCCTTTGCATTCTGCGTCAGAGCAGTTAGCCCGATCTACCAGATGCGTATCGTTACAGACGAAGCACCACAGCGTCGTGGATTCAGGTTCATTTGGTTGTAGTACCGCATACTGGGGTATCGGACCGTCAATCTCTAGAGAATGATATTTGCAAGCCGGGCAAATATACTTTCGGGCATTCGCAGTAACGTTGAAGAAGCGTTCTCCCTCAGACTTGGATAGCAGATTAAAAACTGCCCAGAATTCACGTACTAGCATACCGTCAAGGTGATCGTTGTCGAAATAAACTTGAGCTGCTGGTGCTGCAAATAGGAACTCCCTTCTAGCCTTAACCCAGCTTTGGCTAGGATAAAGTTGCTCGTGGGTTTCGAGAATAATTAAGATTACATCTTTTGGTGAGATTTTTAGCTTCGCATTCACGGAATGCATTGCTGAGTTTCGAAGTTTTCGAACTCGCTCGAAAAGTTCCACGAACTTTAGGTCGAAGGGAGCAGGGCTCACCATGTTGTAAGCCTTAATTAGGTCCTGAGCGTCAATGGTCTTGAATTCCGAGAACTCAACCCCTTTGCCGGTTTTGTCCTTGGGCCAATCTGACGGAGCCCCAATCAGCAGGTATGGGCTGAATGCAACCAGTTTACCTTTGATGGCCAGCTCGACGCCCTGTTGAGCAATTATTAGTGAGGTCAGGATCCGCTGCCTGGCTGCTTCCCAGAACTGTACTTCGTCATCTTGTTCGACCTCAACGTACTGACCTGCGTCATCCAGAGTCGTCATAAACGAGATGACGATGTCCCAAGCAAAATCTAACTGAGCGTAGGCAGCCGAACCGAAATCATCACTGGTGGGAATTTCTGTAATCATTTTGAGGCCTGCATTTCCATGACCGAAGTGGTAGTCACTTCTGCGTGCAGAAATTCCGAAGGAAGATTTGCGGCCAACGCAGCCAGAAGGGCAAGGGCTCGCGTTTCATCCCGCAAAGTGAGCGGGCCTTTTTTTCCTTCATTTGTTTTCCCTGGTGCATCTGGGGAAAACCATCCAATACGGATTTCTCTAGGGTCAATTGAAAAGCTTTGCAGCAGCTGGCCATCAGCTTTTTTAATGATCCATTTCACGTCACTGGCCATGTGATTCCTCCTTGTTTATCTATGCACGACAGGTACACATCATGAGCGAAGTCGTCACTCAGCGAAAGCAGCAGGATGGCAGCTGGCTATTACATGGCCATAATAGCCTTCGCCAAACGCTCCAGATTTTGCTGAGCACGCTGCGAGCTGCGGTGAGCACTTTAGAGTTGAGCGTATTTTGCGGGACATTTTTCTTGGGACAACACACCTACAACCACTGGATCCTTCAGCGCTTGCGCTGCTCCTGGATGCACCGCGTTTTGTGACGGTTTAGAGCTGGTCAACCATGCATCAGCCTGCTCCAGACTGCCACCACCTATCTGGCTGTCACGGTAGAGCTGCACGGCAGTGTTATAGTAAGGGATTATTTTGGCTGATTTTTGCAGGACGCATCTGGGAAACGACATATGGCTCTCTACACAGCAGGCTACGAAGGTCTGACCTTCGATGCCTTCTTGGCACATCTCAAACACGCGCAGATCGATAAGGTACTGGACGTACGGGAATACCCAGTGTCTCGCAAGCCGGGCTTTTCCAAGAAAGCATTTACTCAGCGCTTGGCAGATGCCGGTATTGCATACGAGCACAGCCCGCCGTTGGGCTGCCCTAAGCCTATTCGTAACCGTTACAAGGTTGACGGGGATTGGGGGCAGTACGCCCAGGATTTTAGGGCGTATGTCAGAACCCTAAACGACGTTCTGCTCAGCTTGGCCGCTGATGCTAAAGGGCAGCGTATCTGCATGGTGTGCTATGAGGCAGATCCAAATTACTGCCACCGGAGCTTGATTGCAGAGGCCGTCAAGGAACTGGATGCGACCTCTGTAACCCGGCACTTGCCGCTCAAAATAGAGACATTTGCTGATCTGCTTCAGGCGGTTGCTTAGGTGGGTAGATCAGGCTGATGATGAGCCACTGATGGGGAAATCGGTGAATTGTCCCCATCAGGAGCATCAGATCCTTGGAGGGCAACTCTGTCTCCAGCTTATTCCTGAAAGGCGCCTCCCATCCATTCGCACCATGGGCTCGCCTTAGATTCCGATAAAGCTGGCTCGCCTCCCAGTCCACAATCTTATGCATGCGAACTGTGGGCGCTCCATCCACTGTACACTCATAGGAGTAGTAAAAATCGAAAGGCACCTTCTCTAGACGCTTGAGGCTCGACTTTACATCGTCTTGGTCAAACAGCCCTGGCTGGCGCTGTAGCTTTTCGAGCTTCTCTAGCTCTTCCTCTGTCCAGGTTTCAGAAGATGCCTTTTTGATATTCAGGCCCAAAATTCTTCCAGGCCGAATCAGTCCAAGTGTGACACCAGACTCAAGGCGAGCCTTATCCAGAGACTCAAAGCTGTCGTAGACCGGCAGCTTGTTCAACATCTCGCGACGTTTGCCCCAATTTTTTTCTGGAGGAACCGTCTCCAGTCCCCTGATCGTATCAACCCCTATCTTGTGGCTTTCTGGCCGATGATCACCGGGGCTTTTCTCAATCGAAGCTTCGATCCACTGCCATTTCGCAAATTTCTGCTCTTCGGTGACCAGGCGAAAAGGGACCGGATAGAGCCGTACCAGATTGCCGTCTTGGTCCATGCCTGCGACGCACGATGTCTCCGAGTGCGCAGCGCTGGGCGTTGGGTATGTTTTGCACAGAATCAGAATGCGAGCTTTCCTTCTCATGATCGTAAATCCATGTCGTCCATGATGCGAATGTATCGAGATCAGGGCCTAATGGCTACGTGGCATGATCGGCTGCCACCTGAAGGGTGTACTGATCTCTGAGTGGCTGATCTCTATCACCCTCTCCATAGCTTGAGGATCTCAGCGGTTTTGGCTTCAATCTGATCAGCCCGCACACCTCAGCACAAACGCTTCCGCGCGAACCAACAGCTCCCTCATCAGCGCATTGGTCTCGTTCACCATTGCTTCCAGCCGCAGAAGGAACGCTTCGAAACATCCGTCATTGATTGATGCCTTGCGGTTTTCTTCCAGGGAGGTGTGTACCAGCCAATTTCTTTCCTTCACCAGCGCCTCGAATCTGCCGGTGACATCATCGGGCAAGCTTCTGGCTGCGATTAGCTTTTTAACGCTTCCCCCGAACGTATCGCGCTGAGCCTTCTCTAGGAGCACGTTTCCTTTCTCTTCCCCCATGCCCTGTTCTGCTTTTTCTGTGAGCACAAAAAACTGGGCGACGGAGCCCTCCAGCAGCTGTAGATGCCGCATGGTCATCCCAATCATTTCGTTCAGAACGCTCATTCTCTCGTGTCTTGAAGTCATATCGGCCATAAATGCTCTAGGGGTTGAGGGGCTAACGGCAGATCGCCATTGCGCCGCGCAGTATCCCACCACATGGGGGAGACCGTGAGCCATAGCGCTAATGGCAATGTGCTCCTATAGTGATTTGGTAATCAAGAAAGGGAGGTCAAAATGGCACCGCACAGTGATGCTACAGGTTACCTTTTAGCTCACCGAGATTCGGTCAACGAAGCGTGGTTTCACGCCGTGTGTGAAGCCGCGATAAACTCAGAGGGGGGTAGACTGTCCTCTGATGAGCTTGAGCGTCTCTGGAGACTTTTTTGCGGATTAGAAACCTATGCACCTGCGGCAGCCACTCCGCCTGCGCTGAAGGTAAATTCACGCAACGCGGTTCAACCGTTTCATCTGGAGAGTCTGTCGGACTTCTCTGGATTCAAAAAACTGGGTAATACGCTGAGGTTGGATTTATCCAAACGTATAACCTTAGTCTTTGGTCGGAATGGTGCAGGGAAATCAAGCCTATGCCAGGCATTTAAAATTCTAGCTAACCCTGAGAAGCCAAAAGAACCCCTAAATAACGTTCGATCTTCCAGTAAGGTTCTTCCATCCTTTAGTTATAAACTACGAGGGGACTCCACACAAAACTGGACGGAGCTTGACGGCTTTGGTGGTCAGGCTCAAGCGTTGAAGTATTTCGACTCCGCAGTAGCACATAAACACATCAACAGTTCTATATCACCAGAATCTGTGGTGGAGTTGAGCGCGTTCAGATTGGAGTGCTTTGAGTATGTTCGCGAGTATTTGAAGCAGTTTCAGATATATGCTAACTCAAAAATTTCGGAGTATCGGCAGAATACTGACAGAAAGATTTCTGAAATTAAGCTGAGCGTCCATGCTGTCATAGATACCAATTCAGGTTTTTTTAAGGACTGGAGTGCAACCAATTGCGAACATATGCGTTCCTGGGTAGAAACTGTCAGCTATGGTGAAGACGAGCGTCTACAAAAGTCAGAAAAACAGGCGCGACTAGAGCAGCTTAAGGGGGCGACGAGCTCAGAGGGTCAACAAGTCCTCAGTTTGAAAAAAAGCTTGCTAGGCCAAGTCAAGCAATCATTGGAAAACTTCGTTCGGCAATGCAAAGGTTTTTCATATCCAGCCTACAGTCAAATTTTGCTCTCACTCCAGCAAAAACAGGCTGCAAGCGTTGAACTGGCAGGTGCTGTATTTTCCAAAGAATTGGATGTGGCAGGCCAGCAACGGCTGTTGTCTGCCGCTGTTGCATTGCGTCCATTTGTTCCTGCTGATAATTGTCCACTGTGCCGTCAGAAGCTAGAGCGTGAAGCTCAGGCTCTATTCTTGGCTTTCCATAAGCACTTAATTTCAACGGTTCAAGCCGACTTAGTCGCGTTAAATGCTCAGCAGCAGTCTGAGCAGGCTAAGAAAGGTTTGGTCGAAAATTTTGCAGAGATAAATTATTCCCAATATTCTGGAGTGTTGAATGTTGATTTCTTGCGTGCAGCAGCAGATCTAATAAAGTCAGTAAAGCTTTCATTGCAAGCACCATTTATTGACCAGGCTGCGCTCGCTGCGTATTCTCGTTATGCCGAACTGAGTGCTTATGTTGAAGCGGTAAATGCAGAGTATGGCAAGGCGGATTCAGCTTTGATGCTAGCGTCGAGTGGTTTGCAAGTTCTTAACGAGGAAATTAAGAAGCTGACAAACGAAATTGGCGTGCTGAATATCGACGAGGCAGCATCCTCCGTTCGGCCACAAATCGAAACGATATGTCAAGATGCGACTGCCTTCGCTCGCGTCGCCCAGGTGGTGGAGTCCTATAACTTCACATCACGCTTGGCCGCGCTGACCGCACGAAAGAAGGAAGCGCACACAGCACTCGTCTTGGGGTCGTTTCTACCGCACTTGGATGGGGAGTATCGTCGCCTCTGCGGCGCCTCACTTGAGCAAATTGGCGTTCGCCTGGCGAACCAAGGGGCCGATGCAATCGTCCTTCCGAAGATCGGCGATGAGCTGGTGAATCGCGTGCTGAGCGAAGGTGAGCTAAAGGTTCACGCGCTTGCCCTGTTTATGTGTGAGGCGAGCGTCGCACCGCACCAAGTTCTAATTCTGGATGATCCCGTCACTAGCTTCGATTACAACTATATCTCTAACTTTTGTGAGCGCCTGCGCGACTATGCGAAGGATAATGCGCAGTCCCAGCTGATCGTCCTGACACACAATTGGGATTTCTTTGCGAACCTTCAGGCTACCTTAAATGGCTCAGGCCTAAGTGGTGCCTTCTCCGTGCAGGTTCTGGAGGACTGTGCGACGGTATCCGAGTACGTAGACAAATGGGAGGAGCTGTGCATTCAAATTGATGGTTACATTACGCCACAAGTTGAAATCAGTCCTGATGAGAAGTCCAAGCTTTCTGCACTGTTGAGGCGTCTGGTGGAAAGGCTCACCAACGGCTATGTATTTAATGAGCAGCGTCATCAGTACAAAATTAGGACTTTGCAGGTCTCAAACTTTAGAGACTTTGTAAAGCTGGTGCCATTGCTTTCGACAGAAGCCGATAGGCTCAAAGATTTGTACGCCAATCTAAGCCCGCTTGAGCATGATGATGTACGAAATTACTACTCTACCAAATCGATCTATCAATTTGGCACTTGGTATGATGAGATTAAAGCGATAAAAAGTGCAGTTGAGGGGCGGCGCACCTGACGTGCTGTGGACTTGATAGAGCACATTAGTTTTTAGATGGATGATTTCTAGATAGGGAAGTGGCCTATGTTTAACTTGCTTGTTATGAGCGGTGGCTGGAGTGGTAGGCGCGACGACGTTCCCCTAGGACGTGTTTATATCGACGCAGCTTTGGGAGCGCAGTGGCGTAATGGGGAACACCCCAATTTCGATCTCATGAGAGGGCTGCCTGCTGTTTTCTCCCCAGAGCAATCCAGGGAGGAAATTGATCACCAGGTAGCTCGTGTCGGTGAGATCACTAGCACGCGTGTGCAGGGCGGCACTGTTGTAGTCGAGTATCGCTACGACCCAGACATTCCTCCGATCCCTCTGAGTGAGCTAATCGCTCTTGCGCCTGCGTTGGGGATTCAGATTCCACGTAGGGGATTTGGACCATTTGAGCACAGTCATTGGGCGATAAAGGATGCTGATCTGTTTAAGGTGCTGCTCACCGAGTGGAGGCAGCCTGTTCGTCAGCCTACAGTGTTCCAGTTGCCTGCCGCTCAGCGCGTTCGCCCTGATTTGCTGTCAGCGATGATGCCTTTTGCTGGATTCACCGAGGTCTGGAAGGCGATTCAGCGAGCCGCTACAGCAAATGAAATGGAGAGTGGTCGCGCTGACAACAGATGGGATCACCCGGCGATTATTCAGGATGTTGTTGCTCTTATTGATGAAGCTGCCATAGTAATTTGTGATTGCACCGGCAAGAATGCCAACGTCTTCTACGAGATGGGCATTGCTCACGCCTATGGTAAGGAAGTAATCATCATCACTCAAAATCCCGCTGATATTCCATTCGACATTACGCACCTACGGCACATTAGATATCTAGGAAATGGCGAAGGGATAGCGCAACTGGAGGTAGACCTTACTGCGAGAATCCGAGCGCTCAGAGGGTGATGTCAAAATTGCTGTCGGCCCGCCCTTAGCTGGGTGCTGTAAAGGTGCCCTGCACGAGTCAATGCCATCCAAGACAGGCCACTGGTGGCTGACCACGCAGCGGGAAGGGTGATGCAGCGTGGGAGACTTCAGCTACGCTAGAGGTTAGCGGAGCGGGTTTCAGATATGCGTGTAAAATTTTGGCCTACTTTTTGCTGAATACTTTACATTAGCTCCAAAAATGGTATAACAGATTCATAGCAAACCCTTGAGGCGTAAGGGAAAAAATTTTAAATCAGGTGTCTCAGCTACCCTTTCCCGTTCTAGGATATCGCTGGAACCTGCTGTTCAGGTCCAGAACCGGAGCCCCCGTTTATTGGGGGCTTCGTCGTTTTCAGGCGTCAGAAAGCGCTGAACCGCTCTGGCGGTACTGCTGCCATGAAGGCTGCTGTACGCCTAAAACCGCGCATCCTTTTGTGTTTGCGCGTTTTCGAAACAATGCGCGATCACCCAGCTCGCCGGCTTCACCTCACCTCGTGGGCCAAACGCCAATGCCCTTTGTGCCAACGGCCCGTTGCTGGCCGTGGCGCCTGCAACATGCGGGCTGTCCCATACACCCCACGTAATAACGGTAGATACCGAGCGCGTGGCAAGCACCACGTCGAGATACCGCTTATAAGTCGCTGCAACTGATCCATCGCGTTCTGCGATAGACCCCGTCAAGTGGCTGTCGTCGACGTCCAGTTCCGTGATGTGGATCGACAACCCCATATCACGCACTGCAAGGATAAAGCGGGAAAGGCCCGGACCAAATGTGTCGCCTGCACGCAGGTGGGACTGAATGCCAAGGCCGTGTATCGGAATGCCCCGCTGCTTGAGCCCGCGCAGCAGGGCGAGCACGGCAGTGCGTTTGCTTTCGCCGTAATGGGCATCCTTTTCCAGGCCGTAATCGTTGTAGCAGAGCAGGGCGTCCGGGTCGGCCTTGTGCGCAGCCTTGAAGGCTATGTCCAGATAGCGAGGCCCGAGCATCTGATACCAGAATGAATTGCGCAGCCCGTCAGGCTGGCCGTCCTCCAGCTGGATGGCTTCGTTGACGACGTCCCATGCGCTGATAAGGCCACGATAATGGCTGGCGACGGTACTGATGTGCGCCGTCAGCACCGCTTCGGCGTTCGTCGGGGTGACGGTCTGGTGAACCCAGTCGGGCAAAGAGCGATACCAGCAGAAAGTGTGGCCGCGCATACGCTGGTCATGCGCTTTCGCAAACGCCGCGATTGCGTCGGCGGGCGCGAAGTTGTAACGCTCTGGTTCGGGGTGGACGGTCTGCCACTTCAAGGCGTTTTCTGGCACTACGATGCTGGCCTGACGGGCGACCAGTTGCCGATAGGCCGCATCGTCATTCAGCTTCACCGGATCAACCGCAAAGCCGAACCGGATACCTTTCTCGGCTGCAGGCTGGCGCAATGCGGGAAAGGGTTCTGCCGCCAGCAGCCTGCTGTTGACGAAGGGCAGGCACGCCAGCAAGCGGACAAACGCAGTCAGAAAACTGCGTCGACTAGCCCGGCGCATTACGCACCAAAGATCCCCATCAACTCCTCACGCCCGACCATCACGGTCATTGATCCTTGCTTCTGCTCGCCTTCAATCGTGCACAGCAATCCAGCTTCTCGACAAATAACCGCGCCTGCCGCGATGTCCCACAGGCTGGTGAATTTCTCCATGTACCCATCCGTTTGCCCCAGCGCGGCGAACGCCAGGCCGATGGTTGCGCAGCGATAGCCTGCCAGGCCCCAGCCTTGTTGGCGCAAGGTCAGTTGTAGTCGTCCCAACTCTTCAGCGTCCCATCGGGTGTTTTCGCCTACGCCGGCAATACGCAAATGCTCTGGCGGTTGCGGGCGGACGAAAGGGATGCCGTTGCGCAGCAGGCCATCGCCCGTGCGCGCTGCCAGGGTGTAACCCAATGCCGGGTAGGCGACGACGCCGATTTCGGGTTCACCTGCGGACATGTAGGCGACGGCGATTCCCCACAGCGGTGTGCCACGCAGGTAGTTGCCGGTGCCGTCGATAGGGTCGATAACCCAGCCGTCGGTGATGAATTCGCCGCCCATTTCTTCGCCAAGAATTGCATCGTCGGGGAAGTGTTTGCTCAGCTCTGCACGGAGCAGTTGCTCCACTTCGAAGTCGGCGCGGGAGACGAGGTCTTGTGCGCTTTTGGTGGTGATGTCGAGGGTGTGGCGGTCGTTGAAATACGCCATGGCCAGGCCGGTGGCCTGTTCTACGGCGTGCATGGCGACGCTGAGTCGTTTGTTCATTGCAGACAGCCTCCGTTCGGCAGGTTCAACAAGTCCGGGTAATCACTGAGAATCGACTGCGCGCCGTGTTCCAGCAGGTAATGCGCACGCTTCGGGCTGTTGATGGTAGCCACGGCGAATTCGACGCCGCTGCTTTTCAGGCGAACAAGGTGATGGTCATCGAGCATGTCGTCAAGTACGTGAAGTATTCGGCAGTCATATTCGGCCAGCAAAGCGACCGGGTCAGCAGGCGCAACCACGCAGGCGATGGCCAGCGGTACATCGTTCCACAAGCGTCGCGCGGCCGTTAGTGAGCGCACCGAAAAGCTGGAGACGAACAACCGATCGTTGTCGGCGGGCCACAGATTTTTGAGGATCGGCATCACCACTTCCGCCGTCTCGATATCGTCGCCAATGGTCGGTTTGAGTTCGACCTGCAAACCCAGGTTGAGGCGCAGCGCGCATGCCACGATCTCTTCGAAGGTCGGGATCTGCAAGCCCGCGAATTCAGGTGCGAACCAGCTGCCTGCGTCCAGTTTGCGGATGGCCTCAAGTTCGTGAAGCACGACAGCGCCGCGCCCGTTGGTGGTTCGGTCCAGCAAGTCGTCGTGAATCACGACAGGCTGGCCATCGCGGGTCAGCTTCACGTCGATCTCGACCCACTCGGCGCCGCACTCGGCGGCTTTCTCCAGGGCCAGCAGGGTATTTTCCGGTACGTAAGCCTTGGCACCACGATGGGCAATCAGGGACGAGCGGACGAGGGGCGCAGGTTTGAGCATGGCGGGTCACTTGGTGGTTTGGGAGAAGGAAACGAGCTGGCGTTGGCCGCTCTCGATATCGAACAGCAAGGGCGCGGGATGGATGGCGATTCGAACCTGGGTGCCGGGCATCAGATGCTGCCGTTCGGCGAGGCTGACAACACAGCGTGTTCCGGCCAACTGGCAATACAGCAGGCTGTGGCTGCCGAGATTTTCCGAAGATTCAACGGTGGCGGTGACGCCTGTCTGGCCGAGCGCGACGGTCTCAGGGCGCAGGCCCATCAGCCATTTGCCTGTCCGGTTGCTGGCAATGCCGAGTTTGATGGGCAGGCGTTGTCCGTCGGCCAGGATCAGAACGTTGTCGTCCAGGCAGTGCACAGGCAGCAGGTTCATGGGCGGGGTGCCGATGAAGCTGGCGACAAATGTGCTGGCGGGCTGATCGTAGATGTCGGTGGGCGTGCCGATCTGCTCGACATGGCCCTTGTTGAGAATCACCACACGCTCGGCCAGGGTCATGGCCTCGGTCTGATCGTGGGTGACATACAGAATCGTCGCCCCGGTCTGCTGGTGCAGGTTACGAATCAACAGGCGCATTTCATGGCGCAGCGCGCTGTCCAGATTGCACAGCGGTTCATCGAATAGCAGCACCGGCGGTTTGCGGATCAGCGCCCGACCGATCGCAACGCGCTGACGCTGACCGCCGGAAAGCTCTCCGGGCTTGCGTTGCAGCAACTCCTCCAGCCCCAGCGAACTGGCACACTCGCGAATACGCTGTTCGCGCTCCTTGCGTGAGATGCGTGCCAGCTTCAGCGCGTAACCGATGTTGTCGGCGACGCTCATGTGCGGATAGAGCGCGTAGTTCTGAAACACCATGGCGCAGCCACGTTCCTTGGGCGGCAGGCGCGTCACGTCGCGGCCACCCATCAGAATCTGCCCTTGGGTGACGTCCTCCAGCCCGGCGACCATGCGCAGCAACGTAGACTTGCCACACCCGGACGGGCCGAGGATGACGTTAAGCTCGCCCGCCTTGAAAACCAGATCGAGCCCGTGAAGGATGTGCCCAGAGCCATAGGTTTTGTGCAGGCCCTTGAGGACGATATCCGGCGCGCAGGCAATAGGGGTGAGCGCGTTCATTTACCGACTCCGATCAGACCTTTGACAAACCATCGCTGCATGAGCGCAATGACGAGGATGGGGGGTAGCATGCTGACCACGGCGGCGGCCATCAGCAGGTTCCATTCGGGGACCTGGGTTGCATCGGTCGGCAGAAAGCTGGCGACGCCCAGCACCAGCGTGCGCATGTCCTCGCGATTGGTCGCGACCAGCGGCCACAGGTAGTCTTTCCACGCGCCGATGAACACCAGCGTGCCGAGCGCCGCGAAGTTGGTCTTCGACAGCGGCAGCAGAATGTCGACAAAAAAACGCCAGGGCCCGGCACCGTCCATACGTGCGGCCTCGACCAGTTCGGCGGGCAGCGTCTGGTAAAACTGCCGGAACAGAAAGGTGCCGGTGGCTGAGGCGATCAGCGGCAAGGCGAGCCCTGTGTAGCTGTCGAGCAGGTTGATGGTCGGCACCGGCAGCCACTGGATGCCCAGCCATTGCAACAGATTGCGTAGCGGTCCGAGCAGGTCGCTGGCCACCGCATACGTGGGGATGATGCGTACTTCCAGCGGCAGCAGCAGAGCGCCCAGCACGGCAAAGAAGATCACCGAGGTGTAGCGGCTGCGAAAGTACACCACGGCAAATGCCGTCAGCGCCGAAAGTGTCAGCTTGCCGATCACCACCAGCGTGGCGACCAGCAGGCTATTGCCCAGCAAGCGCAGCAGGTCGAGACGTCGGGTGACTTGTTGCAGATTCTCCAGCAGTTGGTCGCCGGGTATCAGCGCAAGGCCGTGGGCGAACAGTTGTGGGTTGCTGACCGTTGCCGAGCAGACTGCGACGTACAGCGGCCCCAACGCGAACACCAACCCGAGCGTCAGCAGCAGATAAGCGCCCGTATCGAGCAAACGATGACGCTCGATCATGCTTTCACCCCACGGCGCTGGAAGCGGGACAAGAGTTTGAACTGAGCGATGCTAAGCGCTACGACTGCCAGCAACATGAGCACTGACAGTGTCGACGAACCTGCCAGATCCAGGCCCATGAAACCGTCGGTGTAAATCTTGTAGGCCAGCACATTGGTGGTATCGCCGGGCCCGCCGTGGGTAAGGGTGTCGACTAGCCCAAAGCTGTTCGACAGGCTTTCCAGCAGGTCGATGACAAACACGAACAGCAGATAGGGCGCAATCAGCGGCAGCTGTATGTCGAGCATGCGTCGCAACGGGCCTGCCCCATCCAGTGCGGCGGCGGCGAGGTAGTCATCGGGGACGGACTTCAAGCTGGCGACCAACATCACGAAGTTGAACGGCACCAGGCACCACGCATACGCCACGATCAGCAACGACATGCTCTGCATCGGGCTGGCGTAGGGTGCCCAGGTTCCGGGGGCAATCGCGTTGAGCCAGGCGAAAATGCCCATCACCGGATTGGCCAGCACGTGAAAGACAATGCCGATGGTGGCGCCCGATACGGCGTAGGGCCAGATCAGCAGATTGCGAAACACTGCGTTGCCGCGCAGTTTCAGTTCAAGGCACAGCGCAAGCACCAGTGCGATGAGGATCGAAAGCACAACGCTCGACAGGCTGAACACCAGCGTCGAGCCTAGCGACGCGAGCACACCAGGGTCTCTCAATACCCGCAAATAGTTGCTCAGGCCGACAAAGATTTCGTTACCGCCGAAGGGCGGCACCAGATGAAACGACCACCAGATTGCCTGGACTGCAGGCCAATAAAAGAACAACCCGAGTGCCAGCAATTGGGGCAGGGCAAACAGCAGCGCCAGGCGCGGTTGCGGAAAATGCGCACGAGGCTTCATGGCGTTGCCCCGTCTGACTCGTTGCTGGCCTGGGCCTGATGCATCTGCTGAAACAGGCTGAGCAATTCGTTGGCGCGCAGCGTTGTCTGACGCAGGGCGTGCTCAACGCTCTGGCGACCGGCGAGCGCGTTTTCCATTTCCTGCGACCAGATAAGACGCATCAGCGTGATAAAACCGCAGCGCAAAGGCGCAGAGGGCTGGCCGTCGATGTCGTGAAGTGCAGCAAGCCCGACCATCACGGCCGACGGCTCTCTGCCTGCGGATTGCAATCTTGCTGCGGCCGCCTGAGTGACTGGCAGGTAGCCGGTCCGGGCACTGAATACCAACTGATTATCCGGTTGCAGTACGAACGCCAGAAACTCCGAGACCAGCCGGTAATCCCGCGCGGCATGCCCACGCATCACCCACAGCGAGGAACCCCCGGGAGCGTTGGTACGGCGTTGGGTGTTGGCGTAAATCGGCAGTGCTGTGACGTCGATATCGGATTTGAGCGTGCTGTGCACGATATTCCAGGCACCGGTAGAGTCGATCAGCATGGCGCAGTCGTCGGTGGCGAACGCCAGCGCCTGCTGGCCGCTGCGCGTCGAATCCTCGTGCACAACCAGACCTTCAGCGGTCCATTGCGCCAGATCGTTCATCAGCCGCAGGTGGGCGCCTTTGTCGAACTGATAGCGCTCCGTGCCAGCGGCGCGAACCGCGACTTCGGTACCTTGCGCTGCACTGGTCTGCTCCAGCCAGATCCACGGCGAAAATTCGCTGACGACAGGGCACGTGTGGCCGTTTTTCTTCAAGGCCCGCAAGGCAGTAGCAAATGCTTCCCAAGTGGCGGGTGGCTCGCTGATACCGGCTGCGGCCAGGGCATTTCGGTGCGTATAGAGCAAGGCCGTGGACGCCGCAAAAGGCTGGGCCGCCAGAGTGCCGTGATCATCGGAGTAATAGCGCCGCAAGGCTGGCAGAAAAGTGTCGTCGGAATAGGCTCTTTGATGATCGGCCATGATGGCCTCGACAGGCAGAGTGGCACCGCCCAGCAGCATGTCAGGCGTAGCCACATCGTAAATTTCGACCAGCGCCGGGCCTATGCCTGCGCGGTACGCGGCGACGGTCTTCTGCAGCGTCTGCTCATAACTGCCCTGGCGGATACAGCGCATGCGGTCCCCATCCTCACGCTGCGCATTGAAGCTTCTGCACAAATCTGCGATGGCACTTCCGGCCGCGCCGCCGTGGCTATACCAGAACTCGGCGGGGGCGGCGAAGACCTGAGCAGCGAGCGGCAGCAGTGCCAGCATGGAAAGCGTCTTACTGATGAAAGGCATGAGGACACCCACGAGAACTCAGTGCTATTTAATACAGCTTGTGTGTAGTATTTGTGACCTGCGCGACTTTTATTAAATTTTCATGATGGAAGTGTGCAATGAGTGGCGGGCGATACACTGCTTTACACGCCCACTGTTTTAATCCTCCCCTGATTTGTAGATTCCATGCCCCTCGACCTCGATACGCCACTTCATGCGCACCAACCGCTGAGCCTGAATGAACGCAAATTGCTGGATATCCTTCGCCGTCGAGGCGTGATCACCCGCGCCACGGTTTCGACCGAGATGGACCTGGCTCAGCAGTCGGTGCACCGCCTGATCGAAGAACTGATCAGCCGAGGCCTGCTGCGTAGCGGCGAGCGAGTGAAGAACGGCCGTGGTCAGCCCAGCCCGCGCATTGAGCTGGTCAACGAGGCGGTGTATGTCATCGGCGTATCGATCAATACCGACTCGGCAGTGGTCTGCGTCGCTGATCTGGGCTGCAATGTGCTGGAACAGGTCACCTTGCGTACGCCGCCGTTGAGCCGTAACAGCACGCTGGATTCGCTGGATCAGACCATCGAACGCATGCTTCAGCGCAATGGCATCGAGGCGCAACGAGTGATTGGTATGGGCTTCGCCATCGCCGGTTTTTTTCTTGAGAACCGCCAGATCAACGCACCCGAACCGCTGCGCGATTGGTCATTGATTGACTTGCAACCGATACTCGAAGAGCGCTTCGGCATGCCGGTCTGGCTGGAAAACAACGCCACCACTGCGGCCATCGGTGAAAGCCTGGTGGGCGTGGGGGCCTGGGCCAGCAACTTCATCTACCTGTCGTTCAACTTTGGTTTCGGTGCAGGCGTGGTGATCAACGGCAAACCTTATTTCGGTAGTCACGGCAACGCGGGCGAGATCACCCTCTACAGCGACGAAGAGTCGATAAACCGTCCGGCCTTGCGTTACCTGCTGGATGAATTGCATCAGAACGGCATACAGGTGGACTCAATCGAAGACCTGCGCCTGCGCTTCGACCCCGACTGGCCCGGCGTGGACACCTGGCTGGCACGCGTCAAACCAACCCTGGATCGTCTGGTTAACGCGCTGGCGGGCCTGTTCGATCCACAGGCGGTGGTGTTTGGCGGGCAATTGCCGCCAGAGCTGGGCAGACGCCTGATTGCGGCGACGGCTTTCTGGGGAGCCCACCGCTACAACGCGCCACCGCCTCGGCCTCAGTTATTGCTGAGTGAGACCAATGGCGATGCGGCGGCTATCGGGGCGGCACTGGTGCCGTTGAAGGAGCGGTTTTTTGTTTGATCTGTTGTCTGCGATCGCTCCTTGACCGGTACTGCACGTTGCGACCAAGGCAATGGTCATGCAGCAAAAGACACCTCGGCCTGCACAGTTCGAGACTATCGCGCGGATGCAGCAGTCAGGTGCATTGGCTGGCCAATTAATATTTCTTCATGCGGTCTTTGCTTAAGATTCAAGAGCCTCGGCCGATCATATTAGATGGCTGGGCTTAAGTTGGCGCTCATCACCGTTGACTAAGAAGTTATTATACCTGTGGAGTGGACAAGTGAACTTACGCCTAGGCTGCAAAGCTATAATGATCGCCCTGTCTTTTGCCTTGTCGAATATGGCCGCGTCTGAAGAGCTGAAAGTCTACAACTTTTCGCCTGTCAATCAGTACAATCTTAATCTTTCAGCCGGTTTTTGGAATCCAATCATAAAGTATGTGTCCGAAAAAAGCGGCGTGAACCTCACGCTGAAATTAGGGCGGACCTCCTCTGATACGACAAGTTATGTGCTCGCGCAAGAAGTTGACTTCGCGTTCACCAACCATCTTTTTAGCCCGGAACGCGACAAGATGGGCTGGAAGGTGTTTGGTCGCCGTGACGCGCCTGCTATCGTGGGGCAAATCGTGGTACCTGCCGACTCGCCCATTCATAGCCTTTCAGAGTTAGAAGGCAAGGAAGTCGTGTATCCGGGACCGGAAGCGTTCATCGCTTATAAAGTCACAAACTCGGAATTGGTCAAGAAAGGGATCAACACGTCTACTGTGTTTGCAGGGAATATGGACGGTGCTTTCAGCCAACTCCTCAGTGGTAAGGCTCAGGCGATGGGAGCCAATTCACAGCTGGTGAGCGGCTACACGGAGAGAGAAGGGAAGTCGTTCCGCGTACTGTGGAGTTCAGCCTCGTTCAATGATTTGGCCCTCATGGCATCCCCTCGGGTTTCTAAAAAAGAACGTGATGCGGTAGCCAACGCATTTTTTAATATGCAAAACGATCCCGACGGTAGCAGGGTTCTTCGTGAGGCGACCGAGCTGGTCCATGCACCGGCACCGATTACCTTCATTCCTGCGACGGAAGCGGATTATGCGTCCTATCGTGATTTTTATAACAGTTTGCCAGCAAACCTTAAGTAAATAATTTCAACTTTAGCTGGAGAGGCTGTTAATGAATTTCTTTAAAAGCCTGCTGCCCAAATCACTGACGTCGCGAATACTGGCGATGTTATCCATTCTGATACTGACTTTTTTGACGACAGGGCTGGGACTGTTTTATAAAAACCAGCTGCTTCAGCATATTGAAGAGATACAAGACACCGCTAACATGCTCATTGAGGTGGCGGCGCAAGCGGTTGAAGAAAGTGTCGTCATCGGCGATTACGACACCATCAAAAGAACCCTCGAAAAAACCCTGGCTCGCTCGCCGTTCAAGTCGGCCATATTTATTGACCTGTCGGGTGGCGTGATTCGCCTTGAGGCAGCCAGTGCGCCTGTTGGAAGAGCGCCTGCGTGGATAGAGTCTGAAGTCGCTGCAAGATTATTCGATGTCAATCGCCCGATCACTATTGGCGGAAAAGATTATGGCGTGATGCGTTTGTCTTTTAATGCCGAGAGAATTGCTGCCGAACTCTATAGTCTTGTGATCCAGGCTACATTGTTTGCGGTATTTTTTCTGTTGATAAGTTTGATGTTGATGGGGTTCATGATCAAGCGTTCGCTTGCTCACCTAGGCAAACTTCACTCTTATGAGGCGGAAATTGCTTCAGGTGCAGTGGCAGCAGAAGCGATGTTGGTCGCTGATGCTCCCATGGAAATACAGGAGGCTATAAAAGCGGTAAACCGCACTGCCGCCAGTATGCGCAATCACTTTGGCCTGCGTATCGAATCGTTGATGAATACCTTGGTGCAGCATAAAAATGCCCTGGACGAGGTTTCAATCGTTTGCGAAGTTTCGGCCTCCGGACGTATCACCTACGTTAACGAACGATTCGTAACAAGCTCACAGCATTCGCGAGCCGAGCTTTTAGAGTTGACGATCGATGAAGTCTGGACCGGCATCTCTTCAACTTCTGAACCGTGGCGATGGGCTCCTGAAAATGAGGTGTGGAACGGTGAGCTCAGGCTTTCGGGTCGTACCGGTAAGGATGCATGGCATCGACGCACCATAATACCTATTCTCGATGACATGGGTGGCGTTGAAAAATATATTTGCATCGATATCGATATTACTGATCGAAAGGAGTTTGAGGTCGCGATTCTGGATAACTCCAGAAGGCAAAACCTTATTGCCTTGTTTGGTCAGCAGGCATTGACAGAAGAAAACGTCAGTGCGCTGGGTGGACTGGCAGCATTGAACGCGGCGCAAGGATTAACATTGTGCAAGGTGGCTTTATTAGTCGTTGATCGAGTGAGTCATGGGGTCATCCTCAACGCGGAGGTTGGCTTGAACCACGTGGAAGTCCGCGGTGGTTATCACAATGATTTTTTGAACGGTACTGCTGCTTCCACTGGGTGTGTCATTAATTCTGATACACCTGATAACAGGTACACGCTGCTGCCGGACGAAACAGTGGAGGCTTGCGGTATTAGAAGTGGTCTAGAGATTGAGATATCCTGCAGGGAGGTTTTCAAGGGTGTTCTTGGGGTGTATGCCAGCACTGACTACTCCTTTACACGTGAAGATGTCAGCTACCTTCAAACACTTGCTAACCTGTTGGCCGCCGCGCTTGAGCGGTATGATGCCAAGAAAAAGCTAATCTATCTGGCCGAAAATGATTCGCTCACCCATCTGCCTAATCGCTGGTTTCTCAGCAATTATCTGCGCGAGATAATCAGTCGGAAAACGTCAGTGCCAGATGCAGTCAGTGTCATATTCATCGATTTGGACAGGTTCAAAGCAGTGAATGACACCATGGGGCATTCAGTGGGCGACCAATTGCTTATCCAGGCGGGTCGACGCTTGAAAGACTGCATTGATGAAAACAGTGTGGTTGCGCGGCTGGGAGGCGACGAGTTTTCTATCGTCGTTACCCATCATGTTTATTCCGAAAGCCTTATAAAAACCCTTGCGACCCATGTTGTTGAAGCGTTGGGGAAACCATTCAATCTGGGCGGTCAGGATGTATTTGTTTCAGCGAGTGTCGGCATCGCTAATTATCCGTTTGATGGGCGAGACACTGGCGTTATCCTGAAGAATGCGGATACCGCCATGTACCATGCGAAAAAAAGTGGCCGTAATAATTATAAGTTTTATAAGGCCACGATGAACGAAAGTTTAGTCAAGCGCTTGCAAACTGAAACGCTATTGCGGGGTGCGCTTGACCGTGATGAGTTTATTCTACATTTTCAGCCAAAGGTCAGCCTCACCGATGGCAGGATAAGTGGTTTGGAGGCTTTGTTGCGGTGGAATCACCCGGAGCAGGGTATGGTTTCTCCGGCTGAGTTTATCCCTATTCTTGAAGACACTGGCCTGATTATTCCTGTCGGCGAATGGATTATCCGCAACGTGTGTGAAACCATAAAAAGCTGGGGAGAGAATAATATCAGGCAGGTACCGATCGCCATCAATCTGTCCGTCAGGCAGCTTCAGGTAAAAGGCCTGGCGGAGACCGTCAAACATATCGTTGAAGGGTACGGTATCAACCCCGCTCTTTTAGAGTTCGAATTGACCGAGTCGATGCTGATGATCGATCCCGAGTCGGCGGTTGAAATACTTCGAGATATAAAATCGCATGGTATAAGCCTTTCGGTCGATGATTTCGGAACGGGCTATTCGAGTTTGGCTTACTTGAAACGATTCCCTCTTGACGCCCTCAAAATTGACAGGGCGTTCATAAAAGATATAACGAGCAATCATGAGGACGCCGCTATCACCAGAGCGGTCATCGTGTTGGCGCACGAATTGGGTCTTAAAGTCATTGCAGAAGGCGTCGAAACAGTCGACCAGTTAGCGCTGCTTGTGACGTATGGCTGCGATCAAATGCAGGGTTATCTTTTTAGTAAGCCTGTCATCATTGAAGAGTGTGCTTCTATGATTAAATCGTCACGTAGTCTGAAACTGTTGGACATACCTGCTTGAGAACCGCGAGCATGAGAGTTATTCGTAGTAAAGACTTAACCGCACTCAAGCTTGGGCAAGCAACGCCACCAATACTAGATTTCCTTTCACTGCATTTCCTTGCCTGAGTTATTTGAGGGCGTGATTATCAGGAACCTCAGATTCAAGGGCAATGCTTGATAGCCAGCGGGTCCTACATCCTCAGCGCTATAGCCTCTGCCACAAGACACTCCAGTGCAAACTGCTCGGTATAGGTCATCTGAATCGGCGTGGTTTCGCCTTTGACGGTCCTTTCCCCATCCAGAATGTAGCGAATGCGCTTGTCAGTCACACCAATGCGTTTTGCGATCCACGAAGGTGTTTGTCCGATGCGCGAAATCAGCTTGTCGGCATATTCGGTGGACGGGTTATAGAGTTCTGCGTTGGGTGTCATGGGGTGTCCAGATGAAGGTCAGGCGCTGTATGTCAGGGGAGTATGCAGCACGATGGGGTATTCGTCGCCATTGAGGTTGGCAACCCACGCGGTCGTGCAGAGACAGGTACATTGCCTTCGCGAGCAAGCTCGCTCCCACAAGAGCCTGTCTCCAAAATCAAAGCTTCACGCCCAGTGTCACAAACGCACTGCGTGGCGTGCCCACCTGCAGAATCTGCAAATTGCCCGCAGGGTCGGTCGCTGCGCTGGCGTCGGTGTTGAGGGTGGAGATGTAGCGTTTGTCGAACAGGTTGACCATGTTCAGCGAGACGGTGGTGTCTTTGACGGCACCGAGTTTGCCGAAGTCGTAGCCGAGGTTGGCGTTCGCTACCCAGTAGCCGCTGACACTGGAGTCGTTGGTGTAAGTGTAATAGCGCTTGCTGATGTAGTTGCCCTGCATGCCGGCATTCCAGTGCTCCCAATTCCAGTCCAGGTTGCTGGAATACATCAGCTTGGGCGTATCGACGACGGTTTTGCCTTTCACATGAACGGTGCTGCCGCCGCTGGCGTAGTCGTCGTCATAAGTGCTGTGGTTGTAGGACATGGAGTTGGACCAGCGCCAGTGCTCGTCGGGCGTCAGGCCGAATGACAGTTCCAGGCCCCGACTGGTGACGGAGCCGACGTTGGCGACGCCGTTCTGGCAGATGACGATGCCGGTGCAGTTGGTGATGGCCACCAGGCGATTGTCGAATTTGGTGTTGTAGACCGCCGCGGATGCCGAGTACAGCTTTGTGCTGCGGCGCACGCCCAGTTCAACGGTTTTCGATGTTTCGGGTTTGAGGTCCTTGAAGCCGTTCTGCGCATCCACTGCAGTCTGCGTGGTGAAGAACGGGCTGTAACCGCCACTCGGAAAGGCCGCCATGTTTTCCGAATAAGACGTAAACACTTCATCGCTGTCATTGAGTTTGTAGGTCGCGCCCACTTGCGGCAAAAACCTGTTCCGTGCTTCCAGCGAGCCGCTGGCATAACCGCCGCCTTTCCCTTCGGCAGTGGAGGTGGTGACGGTATTCTTTGCGCCGAACTCAAGCTTGAGGCGGTCATCGAGCAGGGTGTAGGTGTCGCGCAGGTAGAACTGCCGGGTCAGGTCGTTGTAGCTCTGGTCCAGTACCGTAGCCGCTTGCCTCAGGCCATTGGTTTTGACGATGTGGTTTTGCGGCGTCGCATTGGTGGTATCGAACAGGTAACGGGCGATGTCGTTCTTGTTCGATTGAATCCAGAACCCGCCCTGAATTTCATGCTGGCCCAGGAAGTACGTCAGCGAACTCTGGAAGCCGGTTCGATCAATGCCATACACCGTGCTGCGAATCGAGTTGCTGGGGACAGTGGTCGAGCCGCTGGTAAAGATGAACGGATAATACGAATTGCCCCGGCCCGAGTCATGGTGGTGATAGGCCGTGGCGTCCAGCACCAGATCATCGGTCAGCGAGAAATTGCCGCTGAGGATGTCCAGTTCGTCGTCGCGCAGGCTGCTGGCGTTGTAGGTCGCATCGCTTGCGCTGGTTACGCCGCCGGTGTAGATGCCGTTGGCTGCATTGACCGCGCGGGTCCAGTCCGGCGTGTAGTAACTCCAGTTGTAGCCCAGACGCTGGATGATGCTCTTCGACAGACTGGGCAGATTGGCCTCGTCGTGAGACGAGGTGCTGTGGAAAAAGCTCACGCGGTTTTCGCCGAAGTTGTAATTGACCTTGGCGTTCACAGCGTCGGATTTTTGCGGGTTGTCGTGGCCTTTCCAGGCATCGGCGTCGTACTTTTCTCCCGACACATAAGCGGACAGACCGTTGTATTCGCCCGTGTCGACGCGCATGAAAGTACGCGAGGTGTCGTAACTGCCCAGGGTCTGTGACAGTCGCGCGCCGAACTCCTTGTCCGGATTGGAACTGGTGAACTGGATGGTGCCGCCCAGATCGCTGTTCGATGCCGTGCCCAGCGACCCGATGCCTGGAGCCACTTCGCTGGCAGCGATGTTTTCCGCGATGATCGCCCGGGTGATGCTCAGGCCGTTGAAGTTGCCGAAGCTCATGTTGCCAAGCGTGACGCCGTCCAGCGTGTAGCCCAAGTGGTGCATGTCAAAACCGCGCAGGCTGATGCGCTGGCTGCCTTCTTCACGACCCAGCGGGTCGCCGGACTGGAAGTTGACCCCCGGTAGCCGTTGCAGAACTTTCAACGGGCTGGTACCTGCGGAATAAGCGCTTACGTCCTTTTGCGTGACGCGTTGCACCTGCCGGGTTTCGCCCTGGCCAATCACCGACACCGTGCCCAGTGTCACGGCAGCGGTGTCGTCGCTGGCGGGCGCCGTCACTGAGGTGGGCACATCGTCGTCGGCCTGAATGAACGGGCTGATCAGGCACAGTGAATTCAATGAAACCAGCAGCGCAAGGCGCGTTATCGGGAATCGAGAAGCACGCGGTATCGATCGATTGTTCATGAAAAGGTTTTCCTGGGGCGTCAGGGCGCCGCGCTTGCGACGGGGAATCTGCAGGACGTATTAGCGTTGACATGAGTTCAGCCGGCCCTTGAAGGCGTACGAGTCCGTCGTGTTTTCGAGGGGCGCTCGTTTCAACGAAAGGGCTCGTTTGAACTGGGGGTGATATTAATACTCACTGTGTGTATTAATTATGACCAGTGGCGTGTTATCCCGATTTTTCTGCCAGTCAATGCCAACCGGCGTGCTGGGCAGTTGGTCGTAAATTTCATTAGGCAAGGCGTCCGTTGCGATGCTATCTGTCCAGATTCAGTGGGTTCAGCCCGATCGTGAATACGTATTTCCGAAGGCCGGGCAACAGGGCGTCACCCTCTGAATCCGCGGTTTGCACCTTGGACAGAAACGGGAGAACTCGATGAAATTGCTTCGTTACGGTGAAAAGGGCCAGGAAAAGCCAGGTCTGCTTGATGCTGCCTACCAGATCCGCGATCTGTCCGCACATGTCACGGACATCGCTGGCGAGGTGTTGAGCCCGGCAGGCCTTGCCAGCCTGGCTGCGCTTGATCCCGAAAGTCTGCCTCTGGTTGCGGGCCGACCGCGCATCGGGGCGTGCGTCGGGCAGGTCGGCAAGTTTATCTGCATAGGCCTGAACTACGCCGACCACGCAGCCGAATCGCGGATGGAAGTGCCCAAGGAACCCATCATATTCAACAAGTGGACCAGCGCAATTTGCGGCCCGGATGATAACGTCGAAATTCCTCGCGGTTCGCTCAAGACTGACTGGGAAGTCGAGCTGGGCGTAATCATCGGCAAGGGCGGGCGTTATATCGACGAAGCCGTTGCCATGGAGCACGTTGCCGGTTATTGCGTGGTCAACGATGTGTCCGAGCGCGAGTGGCAGCTTGAGCGCGGCGGAACCTGGGACAAGGGTAAAGGCTTCGATACCTTCGGCCCCATAGGCCCGTGGCTGGTGACCCGCGACGAGGTTGCCGACCCTCACGCCCTCGACCTGTGGCTGGAGGTCGACGGTCATCGTTATCAGAATGGCAATACGCGCACGCTGATTTTCAGCGTGCCGCAACTGATCGCCTACCTGAGCCGTTGCATGAGCCTGCAACCGGGTGATGTCATCTCCACGGGTACGCCGCCGGGTGTGGGCCTGGGCGTCAAGCCAGAGCCGGTCTTCCTGCGCGCAGGGCAACGCATGCGCCTGGGGATTGCGGGGCTGGGCGAGCAGAATCAGCTGACCGTTCAGGCCGACTGATTCGCTGCCTGCCGGGAGTCGGTAATCGGCTCCCTGTTACACAAAAATATCAGCCCTGCACGAACGTCAGCAGGTCTTTGTTGAGTGTCTCGGCATGGGTCACGGCAAAACCGTGCGGCGCGCCGGAATAGACCTTCAACTCGGCACCCTTGATCAGCTCGGCGGCGCGCTTGCCTGATGCTTCGAACGGCACAACCTGATCACCATCGCCATGAATCACCAGGGTCGGCACATCGATTTTCGCCATGTCCGCACGGAAGTCGGTTGCGGAGAACGCCGTCACGCAATCCAGCGTGCCTTTGAGCGAGGCGAGCAGGGCGATATTCAAGGTCTGGGTTTTTACGCCCTCGGAAACCTTCTGGCCTTTGTTCAGGCCGTAGAACGGCGTGGCAAAATCACTGATGAATTGCGCGCGGTCCTTGAGCAGACCTTCCTTGATGCCATCGAACACTGATTTGTCGACGCCTTCCGGATTGTCGTCAGTCTTGAGGAAAAACGGTGTGACCGAGCCCAGCAAGGCCAGTTTGGCAACTCGCTCGCTACCATATTTTGCGATATAGCGCGTCACATCGCCGCCGCCCATCGAGAAGCCCACCAGCGTCACTTCGCGCAGATCGAGGTGTTCGATCAGCTCGGCGATATCGTCAGCGAAGGTGTCGTAGTCATAACCGGTCCACGGCTGGCTGGAGCGACCGAAGCCTCGGCGGTCGAAGGCAATGGTGCGATAGCCCCGGCTGCTGAGGTATTCCATCTGGTATTCCCACATGTCCGCATCCAGCGGCCAGCCGTGGCTGAACAGTACCGGCTTGCCCGTGCCCCAGTCCTTGTAATAGATCTCGGTGCCATCTTTTGCGTTGAACGTGCTCATGCAGATTCCTCTCGATGTCGGGTTGATCGGTCAAGCGCTGTGGCGCACAGGCTCATGCACGCCTTCGGCAGCTGCCGATAATTCCGGCAGTTGGCGCTTTGCATAGTTCAGTCGGGAAGAATGAGCGTACTGTTCTGGCGCAATTTTCTGAAACATCGGCTCATCGTATTTCCCTGCCGGAACCGAACTTGCCGGGCATAAGGGAATCAGTTCCTTGGGATCAAAGCGCGCTTTGGCCTGTGCATGGTTGTATTTGTCCATCGAAGGAGAGAACTGCGTGGCGTCTCAGCTGAAAATCTTGATCCTGTCGGGTCTGCTGCTATTCGCAGGCAGTTTCAATCTCCAGGCAGCCGATGTACCTGCGCTGCCAATGGGCGCTGCGGTGCCGACCGACGACAAAGCGGCCGAAAAGGCCGATGGCAAAGAAAAAGCCGATGCCAAAGCAGCTGACAAACCCGCGGCGAAAGCGGATGACAAGGCCGCTGAAAAGGCGGATGCGAAACCGGCAGACGGCGGGGAGCCAGCAGCGGCCGAGGCCCCGGAGCTTCTGGTGCAGGGCGGGTTGCTCGGTGCCATCAGTTCCAGCATTGATGACGTCCAGGAAAAGCTCAATCTTGACGACAACCTCTTCGACGCCTGGCAATTGCGCGCCGACCGTGCAGCCGACGAACTGGAGAAACTGGTCAACAAGCGCACTACACGTTCTCCGTGGAGTGTTGCCGGGGACTTCCTCGCCTTGTCGTTTGTCTGGATCGGCTCGTTTGCCGTTCTGACCACTTTGGGTCGTTTTCTGGCGGTGCGCTTGTGCCGAACGCCATTCATGCGGGTGCGCGAGCGCAGTCAGGCGCTGCTCAAATACGTGTTGCCGTTCACCTTGCCAGCCATTGTCTGCCTGCCATTGACTCTCTACGTCAGCCACTTCATGCCTTCGTCGGTCGGCCGTGCGCTGGCGCTGTGCTTTGCCTATGCGACCAGCAGCGGCATCGTGTCGACCTCGGTGCTGCTCTGTGTGATTGTGATGTTCAACTCCGGGCACAAGCGCGCTGCGGTACGCATGATTCGCCGCTACGCGCCGAGGCCACTGTTTGTGGTCGGTTTTCTGGCGGCGCTGAGCGATGCACTGACCAGTCCGCAGATCGCCCGTCAGTTGGGCAGCAACGTCACCACCAGCGTTGCAGTGTTCACCGGGCTGTTTGCCTCGGTGGTGTTCTGCATGCTGATCATCAAGGTGCGCCGCCCGGTGGCGCACCTGATTCGTAACCGTTCCTTGAGTAGTCGCCTGCAACGGCCAGCGCTGCAGCAGTCGCTGAAAATCTTCTCCAACCTGTGGCACCTGCCGATCCTGCTGATGATTCTGGTTTCGGCGATCAACCTGATCGGAGCCGGTGAAGACAGTCAGGAAGCGCTGCGTTGTGCGTTGTTCACCACCATTCTGCTGATCGCCACGGTATTTTTGAGCACAGTGTTCCAGCACCTGTTCAAACCGACCGAATCTCTGGGGCGCGGCGGGCATGTTTACAAGGCGCGTCTGCTGAGCTTGGTGTACGCGGTGTTGCGCATTGCGCTGGCCATCGGGTTCATCGAGATACTGGGGCGTATCTGGGGCTTCTCGATGTTCGAGTTTGCCCAGCGCAATACGCTGGGGCGCGTGATCAGCGATTCGCTGAGCAGCATCGGCCTGATATTTGTGGTCACCTGGCTGCTGTGGGTGGTGCTCGACACGGCCATTCAGGAAGCCCTCAAACCACCAGCGAACCATCGCAGTGGCCGCCAACCGAGCACGCGAATCAAGACCATTCTGCCGCTGCTGCGCAACGCGGTGAAAATCATTCTGGTGGTGATCTGCGCGATCACCACCATGGCCAACCTGGGCATCAACGTTGCACCGCTGCTGGCGGGTGCCGGGGTTGTCGGTCTGGCCATCGGTTTCGGTTCGCAACAGCTGGTGCAGGACGTGATCACCGGTCTGTTCATCATCATCGAAGACACCTTCTCGGTGGGCGACTGGGTGGTGCTCAGTACCGGCCATTCCGGTTCGGTGGAAAGCCTGACCATCCGTACCGTGCGCCTGCGTGATGGCAAGGGTTTTGTCCATTCCGTGCCGTTCGGGCAGATCAAGGCGGTCACCAACCAGTCACGGCAGTTCGCGTATGCCTTCTTCTCGGTGCAGTTCACTTACGACTCGGATATTGATGATGCGCTGGCGCTGATCCGCGAAACCGGGCAGTCGATCAGCGATGACATTCTGCTCAAGCACAACCTGCAAGGACCGCTGGAGGTGTTCGGCGTCGACAGCATGAACCTCAACGGCATGGTGTTGACCGCGCAATTCCGTACCTCTTCCGGCGGGCAGTACGCAGTGGGGCGCGCCTTCAACGAGCG
The DNA here is from genome assembly GCF_032586995.1 of Pseudomonas syringae group sp. J248-6. Taxonomy (NCBI): domain Bacteria; kingdom Pseudomonadati; phylum Pseudomonadota; class Gammaproteobacteria; order Pseudomonadales; family Pseudomonadaceae; genus Pseudomonas; species Pseudomonas syringae group sp. J248-6. Next base: position 76,900 of record NZ_JAWHOP010000005.1, read on the forward strand.
CCTCAAGCGCCTTGTGGATAAAAACCCGAACGTGCGTTTTGCGCAGACTTATCCACAGATGGTCATGGGACCGGGCTTCAACAACCCGCAGGCTGGCGTTGAAGCCGAGGGGCCTCCTGCGCCTTCGGACCCAGCTGCTGCGACACCTTCCGCGCCGGCACCTGCACCGCTTGGTCTGCCCAAGGGCAACAGCCCGCCAGGGCCGGCAGCTCAGTAATCAATGGGGCGCGATGAGACGCTGCAACGCGTTGTGGCGGCGTCATTGACCCGCCAGGCTGCGCAACTGTTGGGGGTTGGCAGGCAACGTGTTATGTTTGCAGGCGTTTTTCAATTGTTCGTTTGATTATCTGATACCGAGCCTGCTGACTCTATGCGAATGCGCCTTATGCTGTTGGGCGGCGGGAATGCACTCGGGCAGGCGCTGATTCGTCTGGGTGCCGAGGAAGACATTGGTTTCCTCGCACCACGTCCACCGCAAGACGGCTGGGACGTGGCGAGCCTCACGCAACTGCTTGATGACACCCGCCCCGATGCCCTGATAAACCTCGCTTACTACTTCGACTGGTTTCAGGCGGAGACCGTGAGCGCAGCGCGCCTGACCCATCAGGAGCGCTCTGTCGAGCGCCTGGCCGAACTGTGTCAGCACCACAACATCACGCTGGTCCAGCCTTCCAGTTATCGTGTGTTCGATGGCTCGCGCGCGACCGCCTACAGCGAAAAAGACGAGCCAGTGCCCTTGGGGCTGCGCGGTCAGGCGCTGTGGCGTATTGAGCAAAGCGTGCGCGCCACCTGCCCGCAACATGTGCTTGTGCGTTTTGGCTGGTTGCTGGATGACAGCGCCGATGGCGTGCTTGGCCGCTTTCTTTCGCGCGCCAAAGAACCCGGAGAGCTGCTGCTGGCCGATGATCGACGCGGCAACCCGACGCCGATCGATGATGCGGCGCGGGTGATTATTTCAATCGTCAAGCAACTCGATTGCGAAGCGCCGCTGTGGGGCACGTACCACTACGCCGGACACGAAGCGACCACGCCACTGGCGCTGGGTCAGGCGGTGCTCACCGAAGCGCGTCTGCTGCACCCGCTGGCCATTGAATCGCCCACCGCACAGGCTCACGCCGCGCGTCCCGATGCAGCCGAGGAACCGCAGCACGCGGTGCTGGCCTGCAAGAAAATTCTCCACACTTTCGGCATCAAGCCCCGCGCCTGGCGGGCCGGCTTGCCAAGCCTGCTGGACCGGTATTATCGACATGTCTGACGCCCCTGTTCTGATTACGGGAGGTGCCGGCTTCATCGGCTCGCACCTGACCGATGCATTGCTTGCCGACGGGCATTGCGTGCGCATCCTCGACAACCTCTCGGCGGGCAAGCGCAGCAATTTGCCGCTCGACAACCCGCGCGTTGAACTGATCGAAGGCGACGTAGCCGATGCCGAACTGGTCAAGCGCGCTGCGCAAGGCTGTAAGGCCGTCGTGCATCTGGCGGCGGTGGCCTCGGTTCAGGCGTCAGTCGACGACCCGGTGCGCACTCATCAAAGCAACTTCATCGGCACACTGAATGTCTGTGAGGCCATGCGCGAAGCGGGCATCAAACGCGTGATATTTGCTTCCAGCGCGGCGGTATACGGCAACAACGGCGAAGGTGAAGCAATCACCGAAGACACCACCAAAGCACCGCTGACTCCTTACGCATCGGACAAGCTGGCCAGCGAGTTCTACCTGGACTTCTACCGCCGTCAGCATGGTCTGGAGCCGGTGATCTTTCGCTTCTTCAACATCTTCGGCCCGCGCCAGGATCCGTCGTCGCCGTATTCGGGCGTGATCAGCATCTTTGCCGAACGCATCCAGAAAGGCCTGCCGATCAACGTGTTTGGCGATGGCGAGCAAACGCGCGATTTCTTCTACGTGGGCGACCTGCTCAAGCTGTTGCTACAGGCCCTGTCACGGGAAAGCGCCATTGAGGGCGCGATCAACGTCGGTCTGAACAAGACCACGTCGCTCAACGAGCTGCTGTCGGCGCTCTCGCAAGTGGTCGGCAAACAGCCGGAAGTCAGCTATCAGGCACCGCGCTCGGGCGACATCAAGCATTCCCGGGCCAGTAACCAGCGTCTGCTGGAGCACTTCAGCATTGATGAGCCGACACCACTGGTTCGTGGGCTTGAGTTGCTGATGGGGCAATGAGCCCCGCATCGACTGTAAGTGCTGATCGTCCCCATGCTCCGCGTGGAAATGCATTTGTGGACGCTCTGCGTCCGCTCTTGAGCGTGCGGTGCAGCGCCTATTTGTGACGCAGAGCGTCACGAACTGCATACCGACGCGGAGCATCGGCACGATAGCCAGGAACCGGGGCGCGGGTTAAATCACGGCACGATAATCAGGAATCCGGCACGCAGAGTTCAAACCACAAAACACAAAGGCACCCGCTGAGGGTGCCTTTGTGTCTGTGGCGTTTGAAGGTGTGCAGATCAGAACTTGTAACCCACGCCCACCATGTACACCCACGGGTCGATATCAACATCGACCTTGGTCTTGCCGACGGCCAGGGCAGAAGGGCCGTCCACGGTCGCTTTGGTATCGATGTCGACGTACCAGACCGAGGCGTTGACCAGTACGTTGTCAGTGATCATGTAGTCCATGCCCAGCTGAGCGGCCAGACCAACCGAGTCCTTGAGCTTGAGGTTGCTGAAACCCTGATCCTTGCGGTTGCCGGTCAGGTCGGTATCGAAGAAGGTGGTGTAGTTGATACCCACGCCCGCATACGGCTGGAACTTCGACGAAGGCTCCATCGGGTAGTACTGCAACGAAAGTGTCGGCGGCAGTTGCTTGATATCAGCCAGCTTGCCGTCTAGGCCTGGCCCCAGGCCTTTTACTGAAACGGTGTGGCTGAACGGTGTAGCAGCCAGCAACTCGATGCCTACATGCTGGGTCAGCATGTAGGCGAAGGTCAGGCCGAGCTGGTTTTCGCCGTCGACAGTCGCTTTAGTGCCGGAAACCTTGGCACCGTCGAGGCGCACTTCGCCGCTGTCTTCATTGGGCTGGACGTGCGCAACACCGGCGCGAACGATGAAGTCGCCGGACTGGTACGCGTGTGCCGCGACCGGGGCGGTGAGGGCAAGCGCGACAATAGACGCGCGTAGCAAGTGCTTGTTCATGGAGGCTCCAGAGATCAGTCAAAATTTATGGGCATAATGTTAAAGCGCTGTCGAGCGGCGACTTTGACTCAGCTCAATGAAATCGCTGGGAACCTCTTCATCCTTATGAATCCGGCAACTCGTAGACAAATATCTTGTCTGCCTGCATCTGATAACCCGCTTCTGCCAGTTCGCTGGTAGACGATTTGGCCTGCATCGGTCCTTCGATCCAGTACGGCTGATACAGCTCATCGACCTTCACACCCAGCTCACTCGTGACATGCACGATCTGGTTCGCTGGCGGCGGCGGCACATGGATGCAGGCACCGAAATACGGCACCAGCAAAAACTCCGTCACTCTGCCTTCCTCACTGACCTCGAGTGGCACGATGTAGCCCGGTAAACGCACCAGCTTGCCATCCAGTGCCTTGACCACTGGCGCATGCGGAGCCAGTTGATGGGCCGCAGGCGCTGCCTCCATGGCCAGTGCATCGGACAGCTTGGACATATCGTGTATCGGAGCCGTTACCGGCTTCACCACGGGTGCATCGGGCGGAATCATGTCATTCCAGGTCAGTTCACGCGGCTCGGCGGCCCACAGTTGAGTGGAAACCGAGAGCAGCAGAGTGAGTAGCATGCGCCGCATCATGAAGGTCCTCATAAACGAATCGACAGTCCATCGGCCAGTGACTGCCTGTAGGCTCGCCAGGCTGGCACGGTTCCCATCAACAGCGCGCAACCGAGAATGGCACCGAGCAGGGTCCATTCATATTGGCCAGGTGGCATAGACGACAGGTACAGGCCGTAGTTGTCGAGCACGTAGTCGCGGGCCACGAAGATGCCGATATAGAGCAGTGCAAGGCCGCTGATGACACCCGCAAGAGCCAGGGCGAAGGCTTCGAGTATAAGCAGACTTGCGATATGCCAGGGCCGCGCCCCGACCGAGCGCAGGATGGCCATTTCCCGGCGTCGTTCATTGAGACTGGTGAGAATCGCGGTCAGCATGCCGATCAGACCGGTCAGCACCACGAACAGCGAAATTACGAACAGTGCCTTTTCCGCGGTGCCCATCAGGCTCCACAGCTCTTGCAGCGCCACGCCGGGCAGAATCGCCAGCATGGGCTCGCCACGGTATTCGTTGATTTCGCGTTGCAGGCTGAAGGTCGAGATCTTGCTATTCAGACCCAGCATGAAGGCGGTGATCGCAGTCGGCGTCAGGTCCATATTGCGTGCCTGATCGGCAGAGATACGCTCGTTGCCTCGCGCCGGTGCGCCGTTGTGCCAGTCGATATGAATGGCTTCCATGCCACCCAGGCTGATATGCAGCGTGCGGTCCACCGGTGTACCGGTCGGCTTGAGTATGCCGACCACGGTGAACGGTTTGTCGTCATGCTTGACCAGGCTGATCGCCGCGACACCGTGCGCCAATACCAGTTTGTCGCCCAATTTATAATGCAGCGCCTTGGCGACCTCCGAGCCCAGCACCACTTCGAAAGGATCGGTCTTGAATTCGCGTCCTTCGGCCATTTCCAGATGCTGTTGGCGACCGAACTGATAATGCTCGAAATACGCCTCGTTGGTGCCCATCACCCGATAGCCACGATGGGAGTCGCCCAGCGAAACCGGAATCGCCCATTTGACCTGTTTGCTCTGGGCAAAATGCTCAAAGCTGTCCCAGCGAATGTTGTTGGTGGCGTTGCCGATGCGAAATACCGAATACAGCAACAGGTTGATCGAGCCGGAACGTGCGCCGACGATCAGGTCGGTGCCGCTGATGGTGCTGGCGAAGCTGGAGCGCGCTTCGGTGCGCACTCGCTCTACGGCCAGTAACAGGCACACCGACAGCGCAATGGCGAAGGCAGTGAGAAACGCGGTGAAACGGCGGTTGGCCAGGCTGGCCATGGCCAGACGAAACAGATACATCTCAAATCTCCACGGCGACGGCGGCGCGATTCAGGTCGCTGAGCGACAGATTGCGATCAAACAGCGGTGCCAGGCTCTGGTCATGACTGACAAACAGCAGGCTGGCCCCGGCCTCGCGGCATTCGGCGAACAGCAGGCGAATGAACGCTTCTCGAGAGTCGGCGTCCAGCGCCGAAGTGGGTTCGTCGGCGATCACCAGCTCAGGCTGACCGATCAGCGCACGGGCCGCGGCCACGCGTTGTTGCTGGCCGATGGACAATGAGTCGGCGCGGCGTGCCAGCATCGCCGGGTCTTTCAGTCCCAGGTGGGCGAGCAGGGTGGTGGTCGCTTTTTCGACGCTGCCGTGGCGTTGCTTCGCACGCTCGGCGCGGACGCTGGAAAAGTGGCAGGGCAGCTCGATGTTTTCCCGCACCGACAGAAACGGCAACAAATTGAACTGCTGAAAGATATAGCCGGTGTGATCGACTCGGAAGCGATCACGTGCTGCCGCCGACAGTGTCGACAGGTCCTGATTCAACAGTCGAATACTGCCGCTGACAGGCTTTTGCACACCGCCCAGCAGGCCCAGCAAGGTGGTTTTACCGCTGCCGCTGGGGCCTTTGAGAAACAGGGTTTCGCCGGTTTGCAGGCGAAACTCGGGGATGTCCAGTAACTGTGGGTGGCCTGGCCAGTTGAAGCTCAGGTTCGATAGCTCGATCAGTGCTTGGGTCATGGGCTGACTCACGCTCGGTTGGAAATTAAAAGACCGGGCCAGGCCCGGTCGTTGTACCGCAGAGTGCGATCAGAATTTCAGCGTTGGGTTGGCTGCGATCACTTCTGCGCCCGACTGGCCGCCTGGCGAGATCAGTTGTACCTGAAGCTTCTTGGTGTCGGGAAAGGTTTTGAAGATTTGCGACAGGTCGAGCTTCTTCAGAACGGCCGGTGCGTCACAGACGAACTTGTAGTGGCCGTGAATTTCGCTGTGCTCATGATGATCGGCATCGCCGCCCTTTGCGTGCTCATCGTGATCGTCATCCTTGTCGCCGAACAGCGGGCTTTCCAGTTTCACCGAAGTGGCCGAGCAGTTGGCGGCATCGGCGATGCTGAACAACGCGTTTGGCTTGAGTAGCAACTCTCGCGCCTTGGCGACTTTGGCTTTGTCTTCATCCGAGGTCGCAACGTGCTCGAAACCGACGATGTTCATGGCCGGGCTGTCGAATTCAAACTCCAGCGTCTTGCCTTCCAGCACTACATCCAGACGTCCGACGCCATGCTCGTGGGCACCCAGACTGCCGTGTTCATCGCCGTGATCATGGTCATGTACTTCGGATGCGTGGGCAGCTACGAGTGGCAACAGGGCGAAAGGCAGGGCGAGTAGCAAACGGCGCATAGCGGACTCCGGGGGTAATATTCGAAAAAATCTGTTATGTGATCTTATAACAAGTGTCGGTGTGCGTGGACGGGTTTTTGTTCGAGCGCTGGACGATCTGGTCTCCATGGGACGTTACCTGAGGGTGTTATCTGGAATACCCCAGCCCGTGCTTATGCTGAAGTAGTCTCAGCCTTCGCGTCAGCAGCTCCTACTCTGGAGAGTGAAAATCGCCGTACCTGCGCCGGATGCGCCGGGAGGGTTTTCATCGCCAGCCGAGTGCGACATCAGGGAAGATACTCATGAACAAGCTCCATCCGAATAGAGAAATCCTGCGTGCGGTGTACAAGGATCCAACACGAATTACCGAGTTCGCCGACGCTGACATTGTGCTGCACAAAGCCGATCAGGGCGCTGGTGGTGGCTTGTCCATAGCCATTGGCAAGGACGCAGTGCTTTCCCACGAGATCAATCTGCTCAGGCGCACACGTCAGACCCTGTACATGGATGTCCACGACATCATTGCCAACGAGCACTATGGCTCGGTGCTGGGGGAGATGCGCGCCAGTTGCGAGGGCCGGAAGATCATCATGCCGTTTTGCGGCCTGTGGCGGTTTCGTGATGGCAGAATTGTCGAGCATTGGGAAAATGTCTATGACGTGCGGGCGCTTGGCAACTTCATGAACGGCAAAGAGCCGGTCATCAGCCAGTGGCTTTACGGTTGATCATGGGCATGCGCGCCAGCCTGTGGGAGCATGTACGCCTGACTGTCAGCAGGTACACATCATGTTGCGTATTCGTGGAACCGTAGGCCAGTGGCCGGTGGATTTGACCCTTGAACTGGACGAAGGCGACTGGGCGCAACTGGGCGCGCAGCTCAAGGCCGCAGCTCCCGACGTATCGGCCGCCGTGGTCGAGAGCAAGCCGCTTAATCAGGACGACAGGCTGTGGCAGGTCGCACAGGAATTGTTGCAAAAGGCCGGGCAGATGAGTGGGCCGGATCTGCTGGGGCAACTGGAAGGGCTGGCCGGCAGTACTGCGGCAGGCAAGCATTTACTGGTGCGCTTGCGTCACTCTGCGAACGTGAAGGTCGAGAGTGGCGGGGATGCGCCGCTGTACAGCTGGGTCGCCGCGACGTGATCTGACCTGGCGGTTCAGCCACCGGCACCGGTGCGGTGCCGGTGGCAAGTTGCCTTAATACAGCGCGGCGAACAGCTTGCGACGGTATGCGGTTACTAGTGGGTGCTCATTGCCCAGCAGGTCGAACACTTGCAGCAGCGTCTTGTGCGGCAGGCCCTCGGCGTAATTGCGATTGCGAATGAACAGTTTGAGCAGGCCATCCAGCGCGGCTTCGTACTGTTGACGCGACAATTGCTGAATCGCCAGTTGATGCACCGCTTCGTCATCCTGAGAATTTTGCGCCAGGCGGCTTTTCAGTTCGGCCACATCCGGCAGAGTGGCCGCTTGTGCCAGGAACGTCAGTTGCGCCTTGGCACCCGCCAGCTCGGCTTTGTGTGCATCACCAGTGACGGCATCCAGCACCGCCTTGGCTTCGCTCAGCTCGCCACGTTCTGCCAGGCAGCGCGCATACAGAATCAGCGCTGCGGCATTGGTGTTGTCTTCGCCCAGCAGCACCTTGAGCTGTGCTTCGGCTTCGGCAAAACGGCTTTCTGCAAACAGCTCTTGCGCCTGCTTGAATGGATCGGCGGCCGGAGGAGGCGGCATGACGACATGTTGTTCGAGAATCTTGCGGATTTCCGATTCAGGCTGGGCTCCTGCAAAACCATCCACCGGCTGGCCGTCCTTGAACAGCACCACGGTCGGCAGGCTGCGAATGCCGAAGCGCGCAACAATGTCCTGCTCGATGTCGCAATTGACCTTGGCCAGCAGCAATTCGCCCTGATAACTCTCGGTGATTTGCTGCAGCAGGGGCATCAAGACCTTGCAGGGCGCACACCACTCGGCCCAGAAATCGACCAGTACAGGCTGGTCGAACGATTTGTCGATCACCAGTTGATCAAAGTTCGCGGCGGTTGCGTCGAAGATGTAAGCAGTTTCCTGGCTCATTGCACGTCTCGAAGAATCTGAATGCCGCCAACTATAAAGCCCGCAGGGCAATGCTGAAAGCGGCGTCGGCGGTGGGGCATCATCCTTGCCCCGCACGCTCAGCGCTATCCACACATTTGCTTTTGATTCTGGCCGAAGGCCGTGGGAGCGAACTTGTTCGCGAAAGGGACGGAAAATTCTCTGGAAATTTATCGTTCGAACAACCGTATTCGCGAACAAGTTCGCTCCTACAGAAACCGTTTAGCTGAGCGATTCTGGGCTGTTATTTAGCGCTCACCGCGCCGCGTGATAGAGGCTCACATCCCGAAACTCATGGGGTTCTGCCAGGTCCGGCAGGGTGTGTGCATGCAGCATTGTCAGGCGCCGGTAGGCAGCGTGCTTGAAGTCGCGCACGCGGGAGTCTGCCACCAGTGCTTCGCGGCCCCGGGACAGAAATTGATCCAGCAGCGGCAGGTTGGCGCGGTCGTACAGCACGTCGGCAACCAGAATCAGATCAAAGCGATCCGCTTCGGCGAAAAAATCCGTCGAGTAGCTTAACTGCACCTGGTTGAGTTCGGCATTGGCCCGGCAGGCAGCGATCGCCAACGGGTCGAGATCACAGGCCACCACTTCAAGTGCTCCGGCCCTGAGCGCAGCAATACCTGCCACACCCGAACCTGCACCGAAATCCAGTACCCGCTTGCCTTCCACCCAGTGCGGGTTTTCGGCCAGAAAACGCGCCAGAGCCAGGCCACTGGCCCAGCAGAAGCTCCAGTACGGTGGCTCTTCCAGAATACGGCGCGTTTCATCCGGGCTGAAGGCACGGTCCATGTTGGCATCGTCGATCAGCCACAGTTTCAGCTCAGTGCCCGGCAGCGTTGTGACAACCAGCCGGGCGTCGCCGAGCAGTTCGCTCAGCGCGTCTTGAAGGTGTCGCGGAGCAATCATGGCGCCTTGACGAATTGCAATTGCCCCAGCGCCTGAGTGGTGGGCTGGTCGATGCGCATCGACGGCAGGTGCAGTATCAATTGCCCCGACTGACTCGCTCGGCCGCGCAGTTCGACACGCCCGCCTACCGGAAAGGCTTCCGGGTTGAAGCGCAACTGGAACGGCAATGACTGGCCGTTGCCCTTCAGCAAGGTGTTGGTCAGCAGCTTCTGTGGACGGCCGCGCTCGTCGATCACCAGCATCGCCAGCTCGACCTCGGCCCCGGCCGGTACGCCGAGCAGTTGCCCGCTGAGTTCACGTTGGTACGGTTGCAGCGGGCCGGGCCCGGCAGGCACTTTGATTGCCGGGGCGACGGGCGGTGCAGCAGCCGGTTTTGGCGCGTCATTGCTGCTGCACGCGGCCAGCAAGCCAATGAGGCCGAGTAGAATAACGGGGCGTAACGTCATCAAGAGCTCCACAAGACAAAAATCGAAAGGCTGAGTGACGCCATGCATGCAGTATTACCGAGCGCAGGCAATTTCACATCGCTTTAATGCGCGTCTATATACCGTAAACCCTCAGCCTTGTCTTGCCAGCAGGATGCGCTAACATGGCGCTCCTCATTCTTTCGTTGCCAGCCACCATGCACTGTCCCTTCTGCGGTGCCAATGACACCAAAGTCATCGACTCCCGCCTCGTCGCCGAAGGCGAGCAAGTACGCCGCCGACGCGAGTGTCTGGCCTGCGGCGAGCGCTTCACGACGTTCGAAACTGCCGAGCTGGTTTTGCCGCGTCTGATCAAACAGGATGGCAGTCGTCAGCCTTTCGATGAAGAAAAACTGCGCGCCGGTATGCAACGTGCGCTTGAAAAGCGTCCGGTAAGTGTCGAGCGCCTCGAGGCGGCACTGGTGCACATCAAGCACAAGCTGCGAGCGACCGGCGAGCGCGAAGTCAAATCGCTGGTGGTTGGCGAACTGGTCATGGCCGAGCTGCAGAAGCTCGACGAAGTGGCCTATATCCGCTTTGCTTCGGTGTACCGCCGCTTTCAGGACCTCAACGAATTTCGTGAAGAAATCGACCGTCTGGCCCGCGAGCCGGGTAAGGAATAAGTGCATTGCTGACTGAACAGGCGGCTCTCGACGTTCATTACATGGCGCGTGCGCTGGAACTGGCGCGTAACGGGCTCTACTCCACGCACCCCAACCCGCGCGTCGGCTGCGTCATTGTGCGTGACGGCCAGATCGTCGGCGAGGGCTGGCATGTCCGGGCTGGCGAGCCGCATGCCGAAGTGCATGCCTTACGCCAGGCTGGCGAGCTGGCCAGAGGCGCGACCGCTTATGTCACCCTCGAACCGTGCAGCCATCAGGGGCGCACACCGCCCTGTGCCGATGCACTGATCGAAGCCGGAGTGGCGCGGGTTGTCGCTGCGATGCAGGACCCCAATCCCGAAGTCTCCGGCCGTGGCCTGTTGCGCCTCATGAATGCCGGTATCGGCGTTCAATGCGGCGTGCTGGAAAGCGAAGCGCGAGCGCTGAACAAAGGCTTTCTCAAGCGCATGGAAACCGGACAGCCCTACATACGCGTGAAGATGGCCATGAGCCTGGATGGCCGAACCGCTATGGCCAGCGGCGAAAGCCAGTGGATCACCGGTCCCGAGGCGCGTTCTGCCGTTCAGCGTCTGCGCGCGCAGTCGAGCGTAGTGCTGACCGGTGCCGATACGGTGCTGGCCGACAAGGCTCGTCTCACCGTGCGCCCCGATGAGTTGGGGCTCAATGCAGAATTGACCGCGCTGGCCGCTGCGCGTCCGCCCCTGCGGGTATTGATTGACGGTCGTCTGCGCGTGCCGCTGGACGCGCCGTTCTTTCAGGCGGGCAGTGCGCTGGTCGTTACCTGTGCTGCGGCGTCGGCGCGAGGTCGCTATCAGGAAGAAGGCCACGAGATGCTGGCACTGGCTGACAGCGCCGGTCATGTCGACCTGCGCAAGCTGATGAGCGAACTGGCCACGCGTGGCGTCAATGAAGTGCTGGTCGAAGCCGGTCCGCGGCTGGCGGGTGCCTTTGCGCGTCTCGGGCTGGTCGACGAGTTTCAGATATTCATTGCCGGCAAGTTTCTCGGCTCATCGGCCCGGCCGCTGCTCGACCTGCCGCTGGCGCAGATGAGCGAAGCGCTGGAGCTGAACATCGTGCAAATGCGTGCCGTCGGTAATGACTGGCGAGTCATCGCTCTCCCTGTGCGCGCACCCGGCGTATAATTCCCGGCTTTCGCCTTGCGCGCAGCCCTTGTTCTCCCGGAGGACCCATGTTTACCGGCATTATCGAATCCATCGGCAGCATCCGCGCCCTGACTCCCAAGGGTGGCGACGTCCGCGTTCACGTGGAAACCGGCAAGCTCGACCTGAGCGACGTCAAGCTCGGCGACAGCATTGCCGTCAATGGCGTATGCCTGACCGCCGTCGAATTGCCCGGCGACGGCTTCTGGGCTGACGTCAGCCGTGAAACCCTGACCGTCACCGCCTTTGTCGACCTCAAGAGCGGCAGCCGGGTCAACCTGGAAAAGGCCCTGACCCCGACTACGCGTCTGGGCGGTCATCTGGTCAGCGGCCATGTCGACGGCGTGGGCGAAATTGTTTCCCGTGCCGATAACGCCCGCGCCATTCAGTTTACGGTGCGTGCCCCGCGCGAGCTGGCCAAATACATCGCCCATAAAGGCTCTATCACGGTCGACGGCACCAGCCTGACGGTCAACTCGGTCAACGGCGCCGAGTTCGAACTGACCATCGTGCCTCATACCTGGAGCGAAACGATCATGGCCGACTACCAGCCCGGCCGTAAGGTCAACCTGGAGGTCGACCTGCTGGCGCGTTATCTGGAGCGCCTGCTGCTGGGCGACAAGGCCGCCGAGCCTGGCCACGGCACGATCACCGAAAGCTTTCTGGCCGAAAACGGCTACCTCAAATCCTGAATCAAGGGGGTGCCGCGTGGCGCTCAACACTATCGAAGAACTGGTTGAAGACATTCGCCAGGGCAAGATGGTCATCCTCATGGATGACGAAGACCGTGAGAACGAAGGCGACCTGATCATGGCCGCCGAATGCGTGCAGCCCGAGCACATCAACTTCATGGCGCGCTTCGCCCGTGGCCTGATCTGCATGCCGATGACCCGCGAGCGCTGCGAAACTCTCAAACTGCCGCTGATGGCACCGCGTAACGGCTGCGGCTTCGGCACCAAGTTCACCGTTTCCATTGAAGCCGCGGAAGGCGTGACCACCGGTATCTCCGCAGCCGACCGTGCACGCACCGTTCAGGCCGCCGCTGCCAAAGAAGCCAAAGCCGAAGACATCGTCAGCCCGGGGCACATCTTCCCGCTGATGGCTCAGGCCGGTGGCACTCTGGCTCGCGCCGGTCATACCGAAGCGGCCTGCGACCTGGCGCGCATGGCCGGTTTTGAACCGACGGGGCTGATCTGCGAAGTCATGAACGACGACGGCACCATGTCGCGTCGCGCCGAACTTGAAGAGTTTGCCCGGCAACACGACATCAAGATCGGCACCATTGCCGACCTGATTCACTACCGGATGATCCATGAACGTACCGTTCAGCGGATTGCCGAGCAGCCGATGGACAGCGAACTGGGCAGTTTCAACCTGGTGACCTATCGCGATTCGGTCGAGGGTGATGTGCACCTGGCGCTGACCCTGGGCAAGATCTGCGCAGAAGAACCAACCCTCGTGCGCGTTCATAACATGGACCCGCTGCGCGACCTGCTGATGGTCAGCCAGCCCGGCCGCTGGAGCCTGCGCGCCGCCATGCGAGCGGTTTCCGAGGCTGGCAGCGGCGTCGTACTGTTGCTCGGTCATCCGCTGGATGGCGATGTGCTGCTGGCTCACATTCGCGAAACGGCAGGGCAGCAACCGATCAAGACGCCGACCACTTACAGCACGGTGGGTGCCGGTTCGCAGATCCTTCGTGACCTCGGCGTGCGCAAAATGCGCCTGATGAGTTCACCGATGAAGTTCAATGCGATATCCGGTTTCGATCTGGAAGTTGTAGAATACGTGCCCTCCGAATAAATACCGGCAGGTCGGGGCGTGCGAAAGACGGTTTTTTCGCAGCTTTTGGCCTGACAGTTGCGATTCGTGGCCTAATATCCCTCAAAGTCCGCCCCAAGGCGGGCTTGCTCTTTAATACGAGACTCACCGAATGACCTTGAAGACCATCGAAGGTACCTTCATCGCCCCACAAGGCCGCTACGCCTTGGTAGTGGGCCGTTTCAACAGCTTCGTCGTGGAAAGCCTGGTTAGCGGTGCCGTTGATGCGCTGGTACGCCACGGTGTCAGCGAAAGCGACATCACCATCATCCGTGCGCCGGGTGCGTTCGAAATTCCGCTGGTCGTGCAGAAAGTTGCCCAGCGCAGCGAATTTGCGGCCATCGTCGCGCTGGGTGCGGTGATCCGTGGCGGTACTCCGCACTTCGAATACGTTGCAGGCGAGTGCGTCAAAGGCTTGTCTCAGGTGTCCATGGAGTTCGGCGTTCCGGTCGCTTTCGGCGTACTGACCGTCGACTCCATCGAGCAGGCCATCGAGCGTTCCGGCACCAAGGCCGGTAACAAGGGCGCTGAAGCTGCTCTGTCCGCCATTGAAATGGTAAGCCTGCTGTCGCAGCTGGAGGCCAAGTGATTTCCGACGATACCGACCAGTTCAACCCGCGCGACGCCAAATCGCCGGAAGCTGCCAAGGGCAAAAGTGCCAAACGTCGCGAAGCGCGGCAGATGGCTACTCAGGCCCTTTATCAGTGGCACATGGCTGGCCATGCGTTGAACGAGATCGAAGCACAGTTTCGTGTCGACAACGATTTCAGCAATGTCGACGGCGCCTACTTCCGTGAACTGCTGCACGGTGTGGCCACCAACAAGACCGAGATCGACACCGCGCTCTCGCCTTGCCTCGACCTGACCATCGAAGAACTCGACCCGGTTGAACTGGCCGTCCTGCGCCTGTCCACCTTCGAGCTGCTCAAGCGCATCGACGTGCCTTACCGCGTTGTAATCAACGAAGGCATCGAGCTGGCCAAAGTCTACGGTTCTACTGACGGCCACAAGTTCGTCAATGGTGTGCTGGACAAGCTGGCACCGCGCCTGCGTGAAGTCGAAGTGAAGGCCCACAAGCGCTGATTCGCGCCTGACCTTTATGGGAGAGTTCGAGCTGATCCGCAATTACTTCGCCGCCGCGCGCTGTGCGCAAGCAGGCGGGGAAGTTGCTCTGGGGATCGGCGACGACTGCGCGCTGCTGGCGTTACCGCCCGGCGAGCAGTTGGCGATCTCGACCGATACCCTGGTTGCCGGGGTGCATTTTCCTGACGTCTGTGACCCCTTCCTGCTCGGCCAGCGTGCGCTGGCGGTGTCTGCCAGTGATCTGGCGGCCATGGGCGCCCGTCCTGTCGCGTTTACCCTTGCCTTGACCCTGCCGCAGGTCGATGCCGACTGGCTGCAGGCATTTGCTCGCGGCCTCAATCACATGGCGCAGGGCTGTTCGCTGCGTTTGATCGGCGGCGATACCACACGCGGGCCCTTGAGCCTGACGCTGACGGTGTTTGGCGCTGTTCCAGCCGGCTCGGCCCTGACGCGCAGCGGCGCTTGCGCGGGCGACTTGCTCTGCGTTGGCGGCGCGCTGGGTGATGGCGCAGGTGCGTTGCCGCTGGTCTTGAAGCAACGCAGCACCGAGGCTTCGATTGCCGAGGCGTTGCTGGCCCGCTACTGGTCGCCGCAACCTCAACTGGCGCTGGGGCAGGCATTGCGGGGCAGGGCGACGTCGGCGCTGGACATCTCCGATGGGCTGCTGGCTGATTGCGGACACATTGCCCGTGCATCAGGCGTCCGGCTGGTCGTCGAGCGTGACAGGCTGCCGATGTCTGATCAGTTGCTGACGTTGTTCGATCTGCCGTCTGCCCGGCAGGCTGCGCTTAGCGGTGGCGACGATTACATTCTGGCTTTCACGCTGCCGTCCGGGCACCTTGCCAGCTTGCTGGATGAAGGCTGGCCGGTGCATGTGATTGGCCGGGTAGAGAAGGGCCAGGGTGTCATTGTTGTCGACGGCGCAGGGCTGGATGTCACGCCCGATACGCGTGGCTACCAGCATTTCGGCAGTGCGCAGTGAAGCGATGCACTGCATCTATCTATCGAACTTTATGATCTAAACGCCCGAGAATTCAGCCTGAGCGTCCGCAGGAACCTGCTGTTACAATGCGAATCTTGCGAATTTCCAGTCTTCATACTGATCAGGAGCACACGGTGCCCGTCGTATTTGTCGCCGCTTCCAAACTGCCCACCCCCTTTGCAGAGTTTGCCATGCACGGCTTTATCGAGTCGGCAACCGGCCGTGAACATGTCGTCCTGAGTCTGGGCGATGTGGCGGACGGTGCGCCGGTTCTTGGCCGCGTGCATTCCGAATGCCTGACAGGCGACGCCCTGTTCAGCCAGCGTTGCGATTGCGGCTCACAACTTGAGGCCGCCCTGCGCGCCATTGCTACCGAAGGGCGCGGCGTATTGCTGTATCTGCGTCAGGAAGGGCGCGGTATCGGCCTGATGAACAAGATCCGCGCCTACGAGCTGCAGGATGGCGGTGCCGACACGGTAGAGGCCAATGAGCGTCTGGGCTTTGCCGCCGACCAGCGCGATTACGCGATCTGCCTGCCGATGCTTCAACATCTGGGCGTTCAGTCGCTGCGTCTGATGACCAATAACCCGCGCAAGGTCAAAGCCTTGACCGACATGGGCATCAAGGTCGCCGAGCGTGTGCCGTTGCACACCGGACAAAACCCGCACAACCGCCTTTATCTGGCGACCAAGGCGGGCAAGCTGGGGCACATGATGGGTAACGAGCATCAAAGTGAGGTCGGCCCCGCGTGACACGCAGCGAGGTGCGCCAAAAGCTGGAAATGGCTTGGTGGCGTCAATTGGGTCTGACATTGGCGCCATTGCTTGTGGTCTGTGTGTTTTTCGGTGCCAGCGAGCCGCTCATCCCTGTTTTGGCGATACCGCTGTTCATTGCCGGGATAGGCTCGATGTTCGTCAGCCTGAAGCCCTTCGGGGCTTACAAGCGCGCGTTAACGGCTACCCAGGCTGCACTCGACACGCCGGAAGAACCGGCAGCATGGCTCAAACTGGCTGCTGTCCGCCGTGTGGCCTTTCTCGCTGCCGGGCTGCCCGCCTGGATCGCCGCCATCGCGGTGCTGTTCGGCTTGCACCCTTTGCCGGTCTGCCTGCTGGCGTTTGCCAGCGCAGTGCTGCTCTACCTGTACCGCATTCCTGCGCTTTCCCGCTGATCGTCCCCGGCTGATTGTTCCAGGCCAAGTGGGCACGATCAGCCGGAAATCCGATCAGCCCGCCAGCAACCACACACCCGTTGCCGCAGAAGCTGCACCTGCGATGCGCACCAGCGGTGCTGCCGCCTGAGGCAATACGCGAACCACGGCATAACCTGCCGCATGCAAGGCTGCAGTTGCTGCCACGAAGCCTGCTGCGTAAGCCCATGGGCTGGACATGTCAGGAAGCTCAAGGCCATGCGCCACACCGTGGAACAACGCAAACAGTGCTGTCGCTGCAACGGCCAGTGCCAAGGGCGGACGCACTGCCAGTGCCACAGCCAGACCCAACGCCAGTACCGACGCGGCAATGCCGCTTTCCAGTGCTGGCAGGTTCAGACCTTCAAAGCCCAGCACGCCACCGATCAGCATGGTGCCGACGAAGGTGCAGGGCAGCGCCCAGCGTGCGGAACCTTGCTGTTGTGCGGCCCACAAGCCGACGGCAAGCATTGCCAGCAAATGATCCAGACCGCCAATCGGGTGGCTGATACCCGCTATCAGGCCGTTATCGCCATGACCGGGGTGGGCCATCGCCAGAGTCGGGATCAGCAGCAGCGCGAGGGCGCCAAGGGCTTTTTTGTAGTTCATCGACGGGTTCCTTTTGGTTGTGAATTCAGGCGGCTGCAGTCAGCAGACCCTGGCGTTCAATGAAGGCAATGATCTGCTCCAGACCCTGACCGGTTTTCTGGTTGCTGAACACGAAAGGCTTTTCGCCACGCATCCTGCGCGTGTCGCTGTCCATCATCTCCAGTGACGCGCCCACCAGCGGTGCGAGGTCTATCTTGTTGATCACCAGCAGATCGGACTTGCAGATACCCGGGCCACCTTTGCGCGGCAGCTTGTCGCCGGCCGACACGTCGATCACGTAAATCGTCAGGTCGGAAAGCTCCGGGCTGAAGGTCGCGGAAAGGTTATCGCCACCGGATTCGACAATGATCAGGTCCAGGCCCTCAAAGCGACGATTGAGCTGGTCAACCGCCTCCAGGTTGATCGACGCGTCTTCACGAATGGCGGTATGCGGGCAACCACCGGTTTCAACGCCGATGATGCGCTCAGGGGCCAGTGCCTCGTTGCGCACCAGAAAGTCAGCGTCTTCGCGGGTATAGATATCGTTGGTCACGACCGCCAGGTTATAGCGGTCGCGCAATGCCAGGCACAGCGCCAGGGTCAGGGCTGTCTTGCCGGACCCTACCGGGCCACCGATGCCGACGCGCAGAGGTTGGCTGTTCATTGAGTTCTCCATAAATACTGATCAGGACCGGAATAACCGGCTGTATTGACGTTCATGCGCCATGCTCGCCAGGGACAGGCCGAAGGCCGCGCTGCCGGCATGGTGGGTATCTTGTCGGGAGGCATTGACCTGCGCTTGCTGCAGTAACGGCAACAGCTCGCTGGTCAGGCGTTGCGCAGCTTGCTGGCCGAGTGGCAGGGTTTTCATCAGCACGGCCAGCTGGTTTTCCAGCCAGCTCCACAGCCATGCGGCCAGTGCGTCTTGCGGGCTGATCTGCCAGGCACGTGCGGCCAGCGCCCAGCCCAGGGCCAGATGCGGCTCTGCAGTCTGTTCAAGAAAGTGGCGTGCATCGCGATCCAGCTCAGGCAGGCCATTGAGCAGTTGTTGCAAGGAATAACCCATCTGCCGGCTTTCCTGATGCAGCTCGCGCGTTTCGCGGCTGGCGCGGTGTTGCTCGCTGACTTGCAGCAGTTGGCCCCAGTCACCGGCTGACGCTGCTTCACAATGGGCCAGCAGCAAGGGTGCCTCAAAGCGAGCGAGATTGAGCAACAGCTGATCGCTTATCCAGCGCCCTGCAGTCTGCGGGTCCACCACGATGGACTGCTCCACGGCCATTTCCAGCCCTTGTGAATAGCTGTAGCCGCCAATCGGCAGCTGCGGGCTGGCCAGACGCAAAAGCGCCCAGGCGCTGTTCACTTGCGCACGCCGAACTGGTGCATGCGGGGCGGATAGTTGAAATCCTCTTCGCCTGCACGCGAGTGGTGATGCCCGCCGCCATAGGCACCATGTTCCGGCTGGAACGGCGCTTCGATGGTTTCGACGGTGGCACCGAGTTGATCGAGCATAGCCTTGAGCACGTAGTCATCGAGCAGGCGCAACCAGCCGTCGCCGACCTGCAGGGCTACGTGACGATTGCCGAGATGATAGGCCGCGCGGGTCAGTTCGAAGGTGCTGCTGCAAGTAACGTGCATCAGCTTTTCCGGGCGAGCGCAGACACGTACCACGCGGCCATCTTCGGCCTGTAGAAACTCGCCATCGCGCAGGGGCGATTGACCGCGTTGCAGAAACAGGCCGACGTCTTCGTTTTCCGCACTGAAGCAGCGCAGGCGACTCTTGCTGCGTGCCTCGAAATTCAAATGCAGCTCGGCGGCCCATTCGGCCTGAGGTTCGATTCGGTTGTGAATCACCAGCATTAGATAGCTTCCAGCCAATTGCGATGCTTCAAATCAGAGCAAGGGGCTTGCCAACAGGGCAGGCTGTAGGAAATCGCTGGCGGAAATGCCTGACTTTTTAATTGTGCACGGCCTTGACGTGATCACTAATGGTGCGCAACGAAAAAAGTGATCTATTTTGGTGCTCTATCTGGCTTCAACTGACGCTCAATCGTGACTACCTAGCCCACGCCAGTGCCGTGCGCCGATAAAGATGAAGCGCAGTTGCTGGGTAATCTTGGCCTGAGGTGTCAGGTGCGGTGCAAGCGAAGCGGGTGGAGGGTCGATCAGTTCCGGCAGCATGGCGAACACGCTTTTGACCACAAGGTCGGCGATGATCGACAGCGCGTCAGCGTTCAGGTGCTGCCATTTGGGCATTTTTGCCAGGTCGGCCGTCAGGTCGGCGCTGATGCCCTCGCGCAAAGCCCCCAGCGCCTGACGCACTTTAAGAGAGCCGCCATACTGTTCACGGGCCAGAAACAGAAACTGCGAGCGATTGGCCGCTACACGCTCTAGAAATATCTTCACCGACGCGCGAATCAGCCCGCCCATGGCGAATTCATTGTGGCGTACCAGCCGGATGGTTTCGCGGAAGGTCTGGCCGACCTCACTCACCAGCGCCAGGCCCAACTGGTCCATGTCTTCGAAGTGGCGATAAAACCCGGTCGGCACGATGCCCGCCGTGCGCGCCACTTCCCGCAGGCTCAGGCTGCCGAAGCCGCGTCCGCTTTCCATCAACTGATGGGCAGCATCAAGCAAGGCTCTTCGGGTCTGTTGTTTCTGTTCGGCGCGGGGCAGCATGGCTCAAACGATTCTTGGATTAGGCTGGACTGCACTTTAGCAAATGCGCTTTACCTGCGTCGAAAGGGTTTTCATTCAGACTCTTTTACGTGCGCTGCAGCGCGGGTGCTGGCCTTTGGTGCGATTTCGTATTCAAATCAAACCCTCGGCGCGTTTGTCAGTCGAACATTCATGTCGTATTCAGCGCGCCAGGGTCGGGGCGCTGTTTTCTGGAGAGTCACGCATGACGCGCAGCCGCAAGATTTTCGCCTGGACAGGTGCCACGTTATTGGTGGTGCTGGCCATACTGGTCATTGTGCTTGTCACGTTCGACTGGAATCGCATCAAACCTACCCTCAATGAGAAAGTCAGCGAAGCGCTGCATCGCCCGTTCGCCATCAATGGTGACCTGGATGTGCGCTGGACGCGCGAGCCCGAGCTCGGTGGCTGGCGTGCCTGGGTGCCGTCGCCGCACTTCGTGGCCGATGACCTGACACTGGGTAATCCCGAGTGGTCGAAAACTCCGCAGATGGTCACTCTCAAGCACGTTGAGTTTCGTCTGTCGCTGTTGCCACTGCTGACTCAGCAAGTGGTCATCCCGCGTATCGATTTGACCGGCCCCGAGGCAAAGCTTGAGCGGCTGGCCGATGGTCGCGCCAACTGGGTGTTCGACCTGCCCAAATCCGACCCGAACGCTGAACCTTCCAAGTGGGTGGTGGATATCGGAGCCATCAAGTTCGACAAGGGACTGGTGAGTTTCAATGACCAGACACTGAATGCCAATCTGGATGTGGTGATCGACTTGCTCGGCAAGCCGATCCCGTTTGGCGAAATCGTTGGCAGCAAGGAAGCGCAAAAGGCCCAGGAAAAGGGCGCAGTACCGCAGGACTATGCGTTTGGTCTGGCTGTAACAGGCCAGTACCATGGTCAGAAACTGAGCGGCACCGGCAAGGTGGGTGGCCTTCTGGCGCTCAAGGATGCCAGTCAGCCGTTCCCGGTGCAGGCCGATGTGAAGGTTGGTGATACCCACGCGGTCATCGCCGGGACCCTGACCGACCCACAGAACCTGGGTGCGCTGGATCTGCGCCTCAAACTTTCCGGCGCGAGCCTGAGCAATCTGTACCCGCTGACCGGCGTTACCCTGCCGGACTCTCCGGCTTACTCCACTGATGGCCGCCTGATCGCCAAACTGCATGACCCGGCAGGAGCCAACTTTCGTTACGAAGGCTTCAACGGCAAGATCGGCAACAGCGATATCCACGGCGATCTGGGTTACGTCGCCAGCCAGCCACGGCCGAAGCTGAGTGGCGTGCTGGTGTCCAATCAGTTGTTGTTCAGCGACCTCGCGCCGTTGATTGGTGCCGACTCGAATGCCGCTCAGAAAAAACGCGGTGGCGAGAGCAAGCAGCCGTCGGGCAAGGTCCTGCCCGTAGAAGAATTTCAGACCGACCGCTGGCGAGCGATGGATGCCGACGTGGAGTTCACCGGCAAGCGCATCGTGCAAAGCCCGGACTTGCCGTTCACCGACCTGTATACCCATCTGATTCTCAACGATGGGCAATTGAGCCTGGAGCCGCTGCGCTTTGGTGTGGCAGGCGGCAAGCTGGATGCTGATATCCGCCTCGACGGTCGCAACAAACCGTTGCAGGGCAGGGCGAAGCTGTCGGCGCGCAACTTCAAGCTCAAGCAGCTGTTCCCGACCTTTGAACCGATGAAAACCAGCTTCGGTGAGCTGAACGGCGATGCCGACATCAGTGGCCGAGGCAACTCGGTTGCCGCTTTGCTCGGCACCGCCAACGGTGAAATGAAAATGCTGGTCAACGACGGCGCGATCAGCCGTGGCCTGATGGAGATCGCCGGGCTCAACGTAGGCAACTACGTGGGGGCAAGTTGTTTGGCGACAAGGACGTGAAGATCAATTGCGCGGCTTCTGACTTTGGCATCAAGGACGGCTTGGCGACCAGTCGGCTGTTCGTCTTCGATACCGAGAACGCCATCATCTACATCAATGGCACCGCAAACATGAAGACAGAGCAGCTGGACCTGCAGGTCAACCCGGAGTCCAAGGGCTTCCGCGTGTTCTCGCTGCGCTCGCCACTGTATGTCAACGGCCCGTTCGCCAAGCCCAACGCAGGCGTGCAGTCCGGCCCGTTACTGCTGCGCGGCGCCGGCATGGTCCTGCTCGGTGCGACCGTAGGCCCGGTGGCCGGTTTGCTGGCGCTGGTCGCGACCGGCGATAGCGCACCGAACCAATGCGGCCCGCTGCTGGAGCAGATGCGCACCGGCAAGGCGCCGAAGACGGTGAAGTGATTTCCAGAAATGTACTGTCGCGCTGGAGTTGTCAGCGTTATACACAAGTCCTGAAGATCCCGGAAAAAACGGGGCTGGCACCGTGGCATCAGGCTGAGTGGCGATTCCCGTGGGAGTGAGCTTGCTCACGAAAGCGATGGTCCACGCGCCCTGTTTTCAGGGGGCTGTAATGGCTTCTTCGCCAGCAAGCTAGCTCCCACAAAAAATACGTGCGACGAACGCTGGAGCGTGCGGAACGATAGTTGTGCAGCAGTCACGCATTCCAGTTGTCCACAAAAAAGCCAGGACACAGGTCCTGGCTTTTCACTTGTCGCCGCTTGTTACAGGCCTTCGAGGATGTCCGACATGTCGTCGGCGTGCTCTTCTTCCTGAGCAAGAATCTCTTCAAAGATGCGGCGGGTGGTCGGATCGCTGTCACCGATGTACTGAATGATCTCGCGATAGCTGTCGACCGCGATGCGCTCGGCAACCAGGTCTTCGTAGACCATTTCCTTCAGCGTATTGCCCGCAACGTATTGTGCGTGGGAGTTCTTCGACAGCAGGTCCGGGTTGAATTCCGGCTCGCCGCCCAGTTGCACGATACGCTCGGCCAGTTTGTCGGCGTGCTGTGCTTCCTGTTCGGCGTGCTCCAGAAACTCGGCTGCCGCCACGCTCGCCTTGAGGCCCGACGCCATGTAGTAGTGGCGTTTGTAGCGCAGCACACAGACCAGCTCGGTGGCCAGCGACTCATTGAGCAGGCGCAGTACGGTTTCGCGGTCAGCGCTGTAACCTTCAGTCACAGCACCATTCTCAACGTTCTGGCGCGCACGCTGGCGCAGAGTATTTACATCGGAAAGCTGTGATTGCGGTGCAGAAATCATCATTTATCTCCAGGGTTCATCAGGTTTTGCTGTCCCGCTCTGTGTGTTGCCCGGCAGGATCAGCAAAGGTTGTGAGTGCTGGAGGAGGGGAAAAGTTTTATCGGATTTTCGCCGGTGCGGACGGTTGTGACTGAATGTAAAAATATAAGAAACGAGTGCAGAACGCTGCGGTCCCAACCATGAGACCCAAATAAATCGTGGAGATACACAATGCTCAAGTTTCTGGGAAGCACCGTCGGTATCATCTTTCTGATCGGCCTGGTCGTGGTCATCGCCCTGTTCAAGCTGGTTTTCTAAGGTCGCCTGAGAGGTGGCATTGGTGCTGCGCTCTGAAGAATTATTCGGGGCGCGGCGATTGTTTTCAGAATGGACCAAGCATCAGTCATCCTTCTGGGTGCAGAGAAATTGGGGGATATTAATAGAAAAGCAATGGAGCTGATGCGTATAAATTTGCCGGACAGGCCACCTGCGGACAGTGCTTTTCGGTTTGATGATACGAATGAGGATATAGCTGCGCTTCGATTCTATCTGCGTAAGTGTGCGATACATAAATAATAGCACGCTGGGCGTCATCGTTGTAAAGATGATAATGCCTACTAGCGTTGGCTCTATGTGTATCAAATGTTCACCTCTATAAGTGAGTTGTTAAAGCTGATCACTATTGAGTTTATGCGCGGGGTATGGCAAACTGAGTAAACCAAATTAATGCTATGAATACTAAGATCTGCGCTGTCCAGGGAATGAACAGCAGGTATTTCATTTTCGTAGGGAAGCTCTTGGCTTCTCCTAAGTCCATAAGTCCACGTTTCTTGCCCAGAGTTGGGAATATTAAAAATATATACATCATGCCGCACCTCACGATTTTTCCAGGTAATCCTGCTTCGCGGTAAGTCGCTTGGTTGTCTGTTATAAGTTTGCAGTTGGGTAAGTGGGATTCAAATGTACGTGTATACTTATGTGCTATATAGAGTGATGCAGCAATGATAAGTATCATGAGGGCGTATAAAATCACCCCTATAAGGCCTAGCTCTATACCCATCATTGTGTTGTCTTCCCATAAATATATTCTCCAATGAACTCACCGCCACTGCCTATCGCCGCGCCACCTAATGCCCCTCCAGCAGCAGCCCCAACGACAACGCAGGCTAGCGTACCTATCCCTGCTGTGGGAAGGCCTACTGCAACGCATACAGTGCCCAGAGCATAACTTCCAAGGGCTCCACCCAAAGCGCTGCCGCCTAAGCTACCAATAAGAGATGCACCTTCAACATACTTCGCCTTCCTGCACTGCTCTTCTCGGCCTGTGGTGCAGGCTTTGTGGATAGAGAGGGCGGTAGAACTTACATCAAGCGCGATACCGATGTAGGTTCCTCTTTTTACCCACGTTGCTGCTTTTGCAACGCCTGATACCTTTTCGGCGTAGCCTGCTATTTCCCCAGTCTGTAGGTAACTTGTGGTAGAAAGACCTAGCAGCCTTTTAATTGAGCCTTCATTTCGTAATCCAGAACCAAATGACGCTATATTGTCAAGCTGTTGCTCAAGCTTAATAAACAGCGATGTTCGCTTGGCATAGAATGCATCGCGGTTGGTCATAGTGCCGGAGCCCAAGTAGTCCCGATACATTTTTTCAATATCCTGAAGTGTAGCTTTTATGGCATCAAGATGTTTTGCCCAGCTTTCACTGATCGCGCCTACGCCCATGGAACTATGACTGATCAGTTGCTTTAGCAACTCAAAGTTCTCAAGGAAAAAGTCATCCCCTCCAGCGCCATTCACCAGCAACGCTGTATGCACTTCCGCAGCCTTGGCCATCAGGAAAGCTTCCTGGGCGGTAGACGAGGGCGTGGACGCGTCGCCGACGATGACCAACTCACCGGCCAGTACGACGCCGCCCGAGATGTGGGAATTGAGGGCGACGAATTTGGCTTTGGCATTCTTTGGCAGCGCAAGGTTGGCTTTCAAAGAATCGAAGGTCTGTGTTCTGGAGTTGATGAAGGATCGTGCTTCGGCCATGGTCGTGCCTCACGAGTACTTTTTATTATTGATCCGGTCCCAGCCGCCAGCCACGTTACCGCCTGCTGTGCCATCGACACGTTTCTGCAGGGTGTAGGTGGTTTTGATGCGGCCGTAATTGAGCTGTACGATTTCGATGGGGATGCCGGCGCTTGCGCTCTGGGTGTAGTCGGCGATGATGACTTCCTCGAGAACCACTTCGTAGTATTTGAGTTTGTCGGTGCCTGCGCGGCACAGCACCAGCTTCACTTCTTTGAGGTGCTGGCCTGCACAGCTGGCTTCCATCAGCTTGCAACTGGCGCTGTCGAGGTATTTGGTGAAGGTGAAGTTGGTCATGGTGGTACGACCGGATGAAGCGCCGCCCGAGGAGCTGGCGGTGGCAGAAGTGCTCTGGCTGACGCCGAAGTTATAGCCGGTGATTTCGGTCCACTTGCTGTACTTCTCGTCCAGCGCCTCGCCGGGAATGTCTGCGATCTGAATAAAAGCGTCGAAAGCCATATGAACCTCTCCTTGGTCATCAGTGATGCGGTGTAGTGATTTTAAGATGAGTGCTATGGCAGCAAATTTTTACATGGGTTTCAAGGCGCAGGCGGTGGTTTGAAACGCAATGTCTAGTGGCGGGTTTAATACTTAAACATCAAAATAGAAACGCCCGTCGCATTGCGCGTCGGGCGTCTGTAAGTTATTTCCGTTACATCGCTTTTTCGTTCTTCTCGCGTTGTTCGCAGGTCATGAAACCTTTGTTGGTGACACGGCCGTCGCTGTTGAAGCTGACGTGGTAAACCTGTTTGTGGCCATCTTTGGCCAGAACGTAATTGTTGCAGGTGCCTGGGTTGACCTTACGCTCGATAGTGCTCGACGGCTCGCCGCCGATGGTCAGGACCTGCTGGCGTGTCATGCCGTTTTCAACCTGCTTGACCAGCGGTTCGTTGCGATAAGTGACGTAATCCACCGGGTTCTGCACGGTTGTGTTGCTGCAGCCGGCCATCGTCGCCAATACAAAAGTCGCCGCGAAGATTTTCTTGTACATCGTTATTGCTCCACATGTCAGAGCCGGTCTTGGCCCGGTAGCACTTTGAGCAGGAAACCGGGGTAAGAGTTCGAAAAAAAAGATGGCGATACGGCAGTACCTCTCACGACAATCCCTGACCGCGAGGTGGCCCTTTGAATATTCGCCAGCACGTTCCCGAAACCGCGAGGTCAATCTGATGGCACGGTCGGACATTAGGGTCCGGCCCTGGGCTCGGTCATCGGTTGTCGGACCGTAGTTCGTTAATCAGCCGCTCCTCAGTGACGGCCAGGAAGATGCGATGAGCGATAAAGAACTGTATGAAATCGAGTACACCTTGCTGGGCGAGCACCACGTAGACGTCATCGAGAATCTGGATGTGCCCATCATCGAAGTGGTACACGAGCTGGCGCTCAAGCACCATGTCGAGCTGGACGATCTTGCAGTCGGTGAAGCCGGCATGGCTCACGCCGCCGGAATCACCGATGTGTCAATTCATAGTGTGGAGGGCAGTGAGGGCAGCGCGACTGCCTAACTCGTCTTTGACCGCAGCGGGGTCGTCCAGCGTTCTGCAAGGATGACGCCGCACAGGGTCAGCGCTCCGCCGAACAGGTGATAGAGCGCAAGTTGTTCGCCCAGCGTCGCCGCGGCAATCAATGCCGTGGCGATCGGCATCAGGTTGAAGAACAGCGTCGTGCGGCTGGGCCCCAGACGCATGATCGAGGTCATCCACAACCATGGCGCAAGCATGGAAGTCGGAATGGCTGCATACAGCACCATCGGAATGTTACTGGCATTCAAGCCGGTTTTTGCCGACAGGATAAAAGGCGGCAGCAATACGATAAGCGCCAGCAGAATCTGTACGTAAAGCAATTGCAGGGGCGGCAGGCACAACTGCCACTTCTTGAGCAGCGTGCTGTAGACCGCGTACGACGCTGCGGCCACCAGCACCATCGCATCGCCCCGATTGACGCCATGATCGATCAGCCCAGCGGGATTGCCCGCCGACACCACGACTACCACTCCCACGAATGACAGCACAGCGCCCAGCAGTGCGCCACGGGTCAGGCGATTGCCCAGGCAGGCTATCGACAGCCCCAGCGCCATCATGGGCACCAGCGACTGAATGATCCCCATGTTGGTGGCGGTCGTCAGGCTTGCAGCGAAATACGCCAGGCTTTGATACATCGCAGTGCCGAGCACGGCAAGAATGAAAATTTTACCCAGCACCGGTTTGATCGCGGCACGGTTCGCCCAGACAGGCCTGAGTATGAAGGGTGTGAACAGCAAGCCTGCCAGCGCCCAGCGATAAAAGCCTATTTCAGCCGGAAAGATCACTCCGGCAGACGCCTTGGTGACGGCCGTATTGATCGCCCAGATAAGGACTGTAATCAGTGGAAAAGCGTATTGCATGAGGGAATCATCGTTAAAGCGAGGCGTAATTATCCGCCTGTTGGTCGAGAATGCCAGCGGCGATGCAGTGTGCCCCGTCATGGGTCGCAACATTTGACTACACTGAATCACAGCCTGCGCCGTCCGGTGCGGTGGTTCTGGAGAGTGGATCGATGAAGAAGCTCGGTATTCCTTTATTGCTCGTTGGCTTGATGCTGTCTGCTCATGGGTTCGCGGCGACTGCGCAGCAGAACAAAATGACCACTTGTAATGCCGACGCCAGCGCCAAATCGCTGAAGGGCGATGAGCGCAAGGCGTTCATGAGCACTTGCCTGAAAGCGGCACCAACGCCGGCAGCTACCCAGCAGGACAAGATGAAGACCTGCAATGCGACCGCCAGTACTCAGGCACTCAAGGGCGACGCTCGCAAGAGTTTCATGAGCGATTGTCTCAAGAAGAAATAATTTTCCAGCCAGAGCCATCGTTACAGACAAGGCGCGCGGGTGCAGTAAACACTGCACTTTGGCTCCGTTATCGAGCCGATCATCGGGCAGATGATTGCGCCGCACTTTTTCCAGCTTTCGGATCACTGGTTCTCGACTGAGAAGGCTGGCAGACTGCCCACCTTCCTTGTGTTGCCCGTTGAGGGTCTATGCCAACGTTTTCTGCGCGTCAGGTGTTAATAGCCAGCTGGATTCTTGTATTTGGCGGTCTGTTATTGGTGTTGCCATTCAAGTTGCTGCCCAGCCTGCTGGCCGGACTGTTGGTGTTCGAACTGGTCAACATGCTGACCCCCAAGTTGCAGCGTCTGATCTCCGGCGAACGCGCCCGCTGGCTGGCTGTAGCGCTGCTGGGCACTGTGGTGGTCAGCTTGCTGACACTGATTTTTGCCGGTGTCATCAGCTTTGTGCTGCACGAAGCCGAAAACCCCGGGGCCTCGCTGGACAAGTTCATGACCCTGGTGGATCGCGCGCGCGGTCAGCTGCCGCCGTTCATTGATGCCTATCTGCCTGCCAGTGCTGCGGAGTTTCAGGTCTCCCTTGGGCAGTGGCTGCAGAAGCACGTCGGCGAGTTGCAGTTGATCGGCAAGGGCGCAGCACACATGTTCGTTACCATGCTGATCGGCATGGTGCTGGGGGCAATCATCGCCTTGCAGCGTATTTCCGATGTCCATGCGCGCAAGCCGCTGGCGGCCGCACTGTTTGATCGTCTGTATCTAGTCAGTCGCGCATTTCGCAACATCGTTTTCGCCCAGATCAAGATTTCCCTGCTCAACACGGCGTTTACTTCGGTATTCCTGGCCATCGTCCTGCCGTTGTGCGGGATTCACCTGCCGCTGACCAAGACCCTGATCATCATGACCTTCCTGCTCGGCCTGTTGCCGGTGGTGGGTAACCTGATGTCGAATACGCTCATTTTCATTGTCGGCATGTCGATCTCGATCTGGGTAGCGCTGGCTGCGCTGGGTTACCTGATCGTGATTCACAAGGTCGAGTATTTCCTCAATGCACGCATCGTCGGCGGACAGATCAATGCCAAGTCGTGGGAGTTGCTGCTGGCGATGCTGCTGTTCGAAGCCGCATTCGGCCTGCCGGGTGTGGTGGCAGGGCCGATTTACTATGCGTATTTGAAGAGCGAACTGCAGAAGGAAGGGTTGGTCTAGGGCGCGTGGATATCTGACTGGCTAGAGTCTGCGTTGCGGCTGGAATCTGTGACGCAGAGCGTCACGAACGGCATTCCCACGCTGGAGCGTGAGGAACGATAGTTCTTTAACTACCGTGCCTGCGCTCCGAGTCATACCACTAGCCGTAGCGCTTCTTCGCTTCAATCGCCAGGCCGCTGCCGATGCTGCCGAAGATGTTGCCTTCGACGTGGCGGGCGTAGGGCAGCATAGCCGAGACGCTGTTGCGCAGGGCGGGAATGCCGCTGGAGCCGCCGGTGAAGAACACCGTGTTGACCTGTTCGACACTCACGCCCGCGTCGCTGAGCAAGTTCGTCACGCTGTTGCGCACGCGCTCAAGCTGAGCGTCGATTGCCGCCTCGAACATCACCCGGCTCAGGTCCACACTCAATCCTGCTTCCACCCGGTCCATTGGCAGATGGCGGTTTTCAGCGTGGGTCAGCTGGATTTTGGTTTCTTCCACTTCCATGGCCAGCCAGTGCCCGGCGCGCTGTTCGATCAGCTTGAACAGGCGGTCGATGCCACCCGTGTCCTCAATGTCATAACGCATGCTGCCCAGCGCCAGCTGCGACTTTTGCGAGTACACCGCATTGATGGTGTGCCAGGTCGCCAGGTTCATATGGTGGCTGGTCGGCATGTAGGCACCGCTTTTCATACGGCTGCCGTAACCGAACAGCGGCATCACGCCTTGCAGGCTCAGCTGCTTGTCGAAGTCGGTGCCGCCAATGTGCACGCCGCCCGTGGCAAGAATGTCCTGTTGGCGATCATCGTGCTGGCGTCGCTCGGGTGACAGGCGCACCAGCGAGAAGTCCGACGTACCGCCGCCGATGTCGACAATCAGTACCAGCTCTTCGTCTTTGATGGTGGACTCGTAGTCGAATGCCGCAGCAATAGGTTCGAACTGGAACGACACGTCCTTGAAGCCGATCTTGCGGGCCACTTCGGCCAGAGTGTCTTCGGCTTCCTGATCGGCCAGTGCATCGTCATCGACAAAATGCACCGGGCGGCCCAGTACCACTTGCTCGAACTCGCGTCCGGCCGTGTGCTCGGCGCGTTTTTTCAGCTCGCCGATAAACAGCGCCAGCAAATCCTTGAACGGCATCGCCGTGCCCAGCACGCTGGTGTCATGCTTGATCAGCTTTGAGCCCAGCAGGCTCTTGAGCGAGCGCATCAGGCGGCCTTCATAACCTTCCAGATACTCGTGCAGCGCCAAACGGCCATACACCGGGCGGCGTTCCTCCATATTGAAGAACACCACCGACGGTAGGGTAATCTTGTCGTCCTCCAGCGCGATCAACGATTCCACGCCGGGTCGTTGCCAGCCGACGGTGGAGTTGGACGTGCCGAAATCGATGCCGCAGGCACGGGCCGGGGATTGGTCATTCATGTCTTTTACGTTCCAGTCAAAAAACGGCCGCGCAGTTTATGTCAGCGCGCGCCAATTGCGTAGCGCGACACGTCGCTTATATTTACCTGACTGTATTTACCGTCAAGGCTTGAACTGAAGCCCGTTACCCCCAATCTTGAAGGGATTCTCGGTAGACCTGGCTGTCGAACACGATGTTGTCGAGCTATCGACCCGTCTGCAAAGACGGCCGGCTATCTATAAATTTTCGACGTTAGGTAATCCAGATACCTCGTGAACAGAGGGAGCTGGGCGCGTGACGCCAGCGTATCTGGCTTTGCCGGATAATTCGGATGGGTGATCGTTACATGGATTTCAAAGACTACTACAAGATACTTGACGTTGAGCCGACTGCGGACGACAAGGCGATCAAAACCGCCTATCGCAAACTGGCGCGCAAGTATCACCCTGACGTCAGCAAGGAAGCAGGCGCCGAAGACAAGTTCAAGGAAGCGTCCGAAGCCTACGAGGTGCTCAGCAGCCCTGACAAGCGCGCCGAGTACGATGAACTGCGCAAGTACGGTCGGCAGGGCCGTCCGTTCCAGACCCCGCCAGGCTGGCAAAGCCGGGCTGGCGCAGGCGCTGGCGGATTCGAGGAAACGGCAGACTTTTCAGAGTTTTTCAGCTCCATTTTCGGTGGTCGGCCACAGCAGGGCGGCCGTACCCGCAACCCGGGGCGTACCGGGCAGGACGTAGAGATGGAGCTGGCAGTCTTCCTTGAGGAGACCTTGTCGGGTGAATCCAAGCAGGTCAGTTTCAAGGTGCCTCAGCACAGCCCCAACGGGCAGCGCATGAGCGATATCACCAAGACCCTGAATGTGAAGATTCCAGCGGGCGTCGTTGACGGCGAGCGCATTCGTCTCAAGGGCCAGGGCGCGCCTGGAGTGGGCGGGGGTGCCAATGGCGATCTGTACCTGATCATTCGCCTGGCACCGCACCCTCTGTTCGAGGTCGAGGGCCATGATCTGGTCATTACCGTTCCACTGGCGCCCTGGGAAGCAGTGCTGGGCACCAAGGTGGCGGTACCGACGCTGAACAGCAGGATCAACCTGACCATCCGCCCGGACAGTCAGAACGGTCAGCGCCTGCGGATCAAGGGTAACGGCCTGATGAACAAGAGCGGCGAGCGGGGCGACCTTTACGCCCAGCTGAAAATCGTCGTGCCCAAGCACACCGACGAGGCAACCCGGGCACTCTGGCAGAAACTGGCAGACAGCTCCTCGTTTGATCCCCGGGCGCAGTGGAAGGGTTGAGCTGACTGCGTGGCTGCGCGATCAACAGCCTGAGTCAGGTTCTGGGCAGTACCACAGTAAACGTGGTGCCTTCGTTTATGGTCGAGGTGACGGTGATGCTGCCGCTGTGGGCGTTGACCACTTCCTTGACGATAAACAGGCCCAGCCCGAGGCTGGTAGTGGTGTTGCGCGTATCGCTGTCCTCATGGGTGCTGCGCACCAGCGGGTCGAAGATGGTACCTATTGCGTCTTCGGCAATCGGCTTGCCTTCGTTATGCACAATCAGCTCGACAGTGTTCTGATTGCCGCTGACCCTGAGCCTGATCTCGTGGGCGGCCGCGCCATGCTGCATGGCGTTGCCGATCAGGTTCTGCAGCAGTTGGCCCATCCGCGCGGCGTCCCAGTGGCCCTTTGTGTCGCCCTCGACTTCCAGAACCGGAACAGCGCCGGGATGTCCGGCGCAGGCTTCCTCGATGGCTTCGCGACAGGCATGCGCCAGGTCCATGTACTTACGCTCCACCGGCAGGCCCGCGCCCAGACGGCTGCGCACAAACTCAAGCAGATCGCTGACCATCGCGCCCATGTGACGAGTGCTCATCTGAATGCGCGAGATATATGAATGGGTTTTCTCATCCTGCGCTATTTTGCGCGCCAGCAACTCGGCGGACATGCTGACGGCCTGAAGCGGCGCGCGCAGGTCATGACCCAGAATGGCGAGGAAGATGTCCCGCGAGCGACCGACCCGTTCGGCATAGGCGGCAGTGGACTCGGCAAGTGCTTCGTCAATGGCCTCGTTGAAGCGAATCACGTCCTGAAAATCGGCCAGCTGTGGTGCTGCAAGGCTTTCTACCCATAAACGGATAACGCTGGCACGCAGGTGGCGGAATTCCGAAGTCATCTGCACCAGATCAAAGCCGACTTCATGGCGCAACTCGCCATGGCTGCTGGCGGCCTCGTCCAGGCTTGGCGTCTTATTAAGCTCCTCGCCTCTGGCCTTGGCAATCTCCTCGATTTTGCTCTGCGCGGTTTTCATGTCCCGTGCAGCTGCGAGCAGAATCGATTTGGCGTGATCGCGTAGCTCCAGCTTGCTCATCGAGTCGGCGGCAGGTTTCAGAGTCCTGGCGAAGTCTTCCCATTCATCGACAATGCGATCCACATGAACAACGATGAACTCGGAAAGGCGCATGGCCGACTACCTTGTTGGAGGAGCGTGACGGAAGATGGGCGCATATTACCTCCTTTGCATGACACGACAAACAGGGCGTTCACTGTCATTTCTGTCAGTAGACGCCCTTTTTTTGCAGGCCTATGTTCAATCAGCGATTAATTGAATGAGGGGCCTGAACATGAGTGTCATCACTGCTACCGATTCAACCTTCCAGAAAGAGGTTGTCGATGCCAGCTGCCACAGGCTTGTGGCGGTGGAGTTCTCGACGAAAGGAAAAGTCAGTAAACGAGGTGATCAAAACGCCAGCGCCAGAATGGATGCCATTTTTGATGCGCTGGAAGAGAAATACGCCGAAAAGGTAAGCCTGATCAGAGTAGAGATCGAGCTGGATTCGGATCTCAAAGACTCTTTGAACCCCGTGACTTCGAACGAGTACGAGATAAATCACGGTCCGACGATGGTTTTTTTCAAGGATGGCAAAAGAGTACGGGAAGACCTTGTAGGGCAGCAAACCAGGGAGCGGATGGTGCAAGTGCTGGATGAGTTGCTACTCACCTCATAACCGGAGATTCAACATGTTGAAGACAGAGTTTGCAGCGTTCGTCGAAGAGCAAATCGCGCTGGCGGGGGAGATACTGGCAGATGCAAAAGTAAGCAAACGGGACTATATGGCTGGAGGCAAACTCAGCGTATTTCTTGCTCTGCATCGGGTGTTGCAGGGTAAATCGACTGAACAGGATCTGGGCATGCTCGACGCCATCAACGACTCGCTGCAGTCGTTGCAGATACTGAACTCTAAAGAGACATTCCTGGGGCGTCTTGAGCCTTAGGGCTTTAATCCAGTTTGTACGTCGAGCAGCAGGGGCTCAACAAGAGCCCCCCACTTTCGAGCGCTTTGCTAGAACAGAAAATACCGCTGTGCCATCGGCAGCACATCGGCCGGTTCGCACCACAGCAGCACGCCGTCGGCCTTGACCTGATAGGTCTGTGGGTCGACTTCGATGTCCGGCAGGTAGTCGTTGTGGATCAGGTCTTTCTTCTGCACGGTGCGACAACCTTTGACCACACCGATCTGCTTCTTCAGGCCCAGTGACGCCGGTACGCCTGCGTCGAATGCTGCCTGGCTGATAAAGGTCATGCTGGTGGCATGCAGCGAGCTGCCGTAGCTGGCGAACATCGGGCGGTAGTGAACCGGTTGCGGGGTCGGGATCGAAGCGTTGGCGTCGCCCATCAGGCTGGCGGCAATGGCGCCGCCCTTGAGAATCAGGGTCGGTTTGACACCGAAGAACGCCGGACGCCACAGCACCAGGTCCGCCCACTTGCCGACTTCGACGGAGCCCACTTCATGGCTGATGCCATGGGTGATCGCCGGGTTGATGGTGTATTTGGCGATGTAGCGCTTGGCGCGGAAGTTGTCGTTGCCGGGACCGTCCTGCGGCAGGGGGCCGCGTTGTTTCTTCATCTTGTCGGCGGTTTGCCAGGTGCGCATGATCACTTCGCCAACCCGGCCCATGGCCTGGCTGTCTGAACTGAGCATCGAAAAGGCGCCCAGGTCGTGAAGAATGTCCTCGGCGGCGATGGTTTCGCGGCGGATGCGGCTTTCCGCGAAGGCCACGTCTTCGGCGATGCTCGGGTCCAGGTGGTGGCAGACCATGAGCATGTCCAGGTGTTCGTCGATGGTGTTACGGGTGAAGGGCCGGGTCGGGTTGGTCGAGCTGGGCAGCACATTCGGTGAACCACAGGCCTTGATGATATCCGGCGCGTGGCCGCCACCTGCGCCTTCAGTGTGGTAGGTGTGGATGGTGCGGTTCTTGAATGCGGCGAGGGTGGTTTCGACGAAACCTGACTCATTCAGCGTGTCGCTGTGAATCGCGACCTGCACGTCGTATTCATCGGCAACGCTCAGGCAGTTGTCGATGGCCGCAGGCGTGGTGCCCCAGTCCTCGTGCAGCTTCAGACCGATAGCGCCCGCCTTGACCTGCTCGATCAGCGGACCGGGCAGGCTGACGTTGCCCTTGCCGGTGAAGCCGATGTTCATCGGAAACGAATCCGAAGCCTGGAGCATGCGCGCCATGTGCCAAGGACCGGGCGTGACTGTGGTGGCGTTGGTGCCAGTGGCAGGGCCGGTGCCGCCGCCGATCATCGTGGTCACGCCGCTCATCAGCGCTTCTTCGATCTGCTGTGGGCAGATGAAGTGGATGTGCGTGTCGACGCCGCCAGCGGTGAGGATCATGCCTTCACCGGCAATGACTTCGGTGGCCGCGCCGACCGCAATGGTCACGTCTGGCTGGATGTCCGGGTTCCCGGCCTTGCCGATGGCTGCGATGCGCCCATTCTTGATGCCGACATCCGCTTTGACGATGCCCCAATGGTCGATGATCAGGGCGTTGGTGATCAGCGTGTCGACCACGTCAGCGGCCATCAATTGGCCCTGGCCCATGCCGTCACGGATGACCTTGCCACCGCCGAATTTCACTTCTTCGCCATAGGTGGTGAAGTCCTTTTCGACCTCGATCCACAGCTCGGTATCCGCCAGCCGAACCTTGTCGCCAACGGTGGGGCCGAACATGTCGGCGTAGGCTTGTCTGGAAATCTTCATGGTGATTCCTTATGCATCGTTGTACGCAAACCTGACTGATTCTCGTGCCAATGCTCCGCGTTGGCATGCATCCGGCGACGCCCTGCGTCACCAACTGCATTCCCACGGAGCGTCGGAACGATATTCAAAAAGGCTTCAATCCAGATTGCCCATTACCCGTCCGGCAAAGCCGTAGACCTTGCGCAATCCGGCCAGGTCCACAAGCTCGACTTCACGGGACTGGCCCGGTTCGAAGCGCACTGCGGTGCCGGCGGGAATATTCAGGCGCATGCCTCGGCTGGCGGCGCGATCGAAGGTCAGTGCGTCATTGGTTTCGAAAAAGTGGAAATGCGAGCCCACCTGAATCGGCCGGTCGCCGCTGTTGGCGACGGTCAGGCTGAGGGTGCGGCGTCCGGCGTTGAGTTCGATATCGCCGGGCTGGATCTGGTATTGACCAGGGATCATGTCGGTTGCCCCAAGGTTTTGAAATAAATGGCGGTCGGGTGAAGTCGACCGTCCGGTGTGGCGCAGTAGCCTGGCAGTTCGCCGACGCGGGTGTAGGCCAGCGCGCTATAGAACGCTTCAGCCACCGAGCCCGCCTCGGTGTCCAGGTGCAGCAACCCGCGCTTGTGTTTCACTGCAACCTGCTCGACTTCGTCCATCAGTTGCCTGCCCAGACCACGACCTCTGGCGCTGGGCAGCACCATCAGTTTCTGCACTTCGGCGCGGTTCAGGCCATTGGGCTTCTGGCACAGTGACAACTGCGCGCTGGCCAGCACGTTATCGTCTTCGGCCACCACCCACAGCAGCAGACTGCCCGCGGCGATATCGGCCTTCAGGCTATCGCACCAGGCGTACGCCTGCGGCATATCCAGATCAGCCATGAACCCCACCGATGCGCCGCCTTGAACCGTTTCGAACAGCAACTGCGCCAGGCCATGGCGATAATGGGCGAAGCTTTCAGCGGTAACACGTCGCAGTTGTGCATGGTTCATGGCGTGCTCTCTAGAGGGGCTTGGGTGCTTGTGACGCGGGTGCCGGAACACCGGGCGACAAATCCAGTTGCATGAAGGTCAGGTCCAGCCAGCGGCCGAACTTGGTGCCGACTTGCGGCATTTGTCCGGTGGTCTGAAAGCCAAGGCGTTCATGCAGGGCGATGGAGGCCGCGTTGCCGCTTTCGATGGCGGCTACCATCATGTGCTTGTCGCAGGCTCTGGCCCGTTCGATCAGCGATGCCATCAGTTGCGGCCCCAGCCCCTTGCCGCGCTGGTCTGCGCGAACATAGACCGAATGCTCCACCGTATGGCGAAACCCTTCGAAGGGACGCCAGTCGCCAAACGATGAATAGCCGAGCACTTCGCCTGCGTAATCGACGGCCACCAGAATTGGATACGCCTGACTCTGGCGAGCTGCGTACCAGGCCTGGCGGTTGGCCAGGTCGACCGGTTGTTCATTCCAGATAGCCGTGGTGTTGAGCACTGCGTCGTTGTAGATGGCCAGAATGCCTGGCAGATCGACCGGCAGGGCATCGCGAATCACGTCTTGCATGATCACTCCTTCAGGCAATCGGCTGATGCACGGTGACCAGTTTGGTGCCGTCCGGGAAGGTGGCTTCCACCTGAATCTCCGGGATCATCTCCGCAATGCCCTCCATGACCTGATCGCGGGTCAGCAGGGTCGTGCCGTAGTGCATGAGGTCAGCGACGGTCTGCCCGTCACGCGCGCCTTCCAGCAGTGCCGCAGAGATGTAAGCCATGGCTTCCGGATAATTGAGCTTCACGCCGCGCGCCAGACGCCGTTCGGCAACCAGTCCGGCGGTGAAGATCAGCAGCTTGTCTTTTTCGCGTGGTGTCAGGTCCATGGGGTTTCCGTGTCTTCAAGTAGATGTCTTTCCCGTGCTTGTGCCCGGAAATGCCGCCCTGAATACTGTGCGTCCAGCCATCATGTATTCCAGATTCTCGGCGTTACTGCCTCTCGGCCCAGCACTGCCGGGCGCAGTCGTTTCCAGAGTTCTATCAGCCAGGCCCTCGCGTGCAGCGCTTCGTCTGCCAGGCAGCGAGCCACCACAAGGCCCGGCAATTGGGTCAGATCACCGCGCACCGGGTTGGGCATCGACAGTGAGCGACAGGCTTCAAGCAGATCGCTGCTCACTTCACCGGTCAGTAGCAGGGTGGCGAATACCGTTTTGCCGTCCAGACCGATGGGCGAGTCCAGCAGCCCGTCGCCACCGATGATGCGTTGCCGTTCGTGCCAGAGCAATGTGCCGTCGCGACGGATATCCAGATGCGACTGAAAATGCCCCTGCTCGAAACACTCGCCGCTGGCCGGACGGCCCAGTGCTACTACATCCCAGTAGCATAGCTTCGCGTCACCGTGCAGTTCTATGCGGGTGGTGAGTTCTGCCTGGGCATTGCTGAAGACGATGGTTTCCTGCGGCAGCCATTCCAGTGTCGCGCCGGGCTGGACATGCAGCTCCAGTTGCTGAAAGGCCGGGCTGGCGGCGCGATACCATTTCGCTGCGCCGGGGCTGGTCAGTTGTGCCCAGGCATCGGCACCGACCGTGGCCGAAATATCCAGCCGGTCTCCCCCGGCGATACCGCCCGGTGGGTGAACGATGATGTGCTGGCACACCTGCGGCCCTTCGGCATACAGATGCTTTTGCACCCGCAGCGGTCCTTTGTGGCGCCGTTGGGTCGGGCGTGTGCTGTCATCGAAACGGCCATAACCCAATTCCAGCTCGGCATGCCATCTGGGGGTGAAAAGGGCGGTGTTGGCAGGCAGATTCATGGTGTCTTCATTGGCTTGTCGAGTGCGGCACGATAACGGATTGGCGCATTAATTAAATAGTCACCAGACCGCGAACCCCGTCGGTCTCCATGTTCTCGCCACGGCCCTGCTGGACGATTTCTCCCCGCGACATCACCAGGTATTGATCGGCCAGTTCCGCCGCGAAGTCGTAGAACTGCTCGACCAGCAGAATCGCCATGTCGCCGCGCTCGGCCAGTTTTTTGATCACTGCGCCGATCTCCTTGATCACCGAGGGCTGAATACCTTCGGTAGGCTCGTCGAGAATCAGCAAGCGTGGACGACTCGCCAGTGCCCGGCCTATCGCCAATTGCTGCTGCTGACCGCCGGACAGATCGCCGCCACGCCGATGTTTCATCTGCAGCAGCACCGGGAATAGCTCGTAGATAAATGCCGGCACTTCCTTGGCTTCGGAGCCCGGAAAACGTGACAGGCCCATCAACAGGTTTTCCTCGACCGTCAGCCGGCCGAAGATTTCCCGGCCTTGCGGCACGTAAGCAATCCCGGCATGCACCCGCTGATGCGTCTTGAACTGGGTGATGGTCTTGCCTTCCCATTGCACCGAGCCTTCCTTCGACGGCAACAAGCCCATCAGCACACGCAACAGCGTGGTCTTGCCTACGCCATTGCGGCCCAGCAGGCAGGTGACTTCACCGACCTTCACATCAAACGACAGACCACGAAGAATGTGGCTGCCACCGTAATACTGATGAAGCTTTTCGACCTGGAGCATGGTGAATGTTCTCGTCGGTTGCAGCGTAATCGTAATGTTGGGACGCGGGGCGTCTGGACAGGTATTTCCGTGCCGCGCGCCGATCAGTTCGTTGCGTCAGCGCCCTAAATACACTTCGATTACGCGTTCGTCGGCCTGCACGTCGTTCAGCGAGCCTTCGGCCAATACACTGCCCTGATGCAGCACGGTGACGTGGTCGGCAATCGAGCCGACGAAGCCCATGTCATGCTCGACCACCATCAGCGAATGCTTGCCGGCCAGGCCCTTGAACAGCTCGGCGGTAAATTCGGTTTCGGCGTCGGTCATGCCCGCCACCGGCTCGTCGAGCAGCAGCAGTTGCGGGTCCTGAACCAGCAGCATGCCGATCTCCAGAAACTGCTTCTGGCCGTGGGACAGCAAGCCTGCCGGACGGTGCATGGAGGTGGTCAGGCGAATGGTTTCCAGCACTTCGTGTATCCGGTCCTGCTGTTCGCCGCTCAACCGTGCACGCAAACTGGCCCATACCGATTTGTCGGTCTTTTGGGCCAGTTCGAGGTTCTCGAATACGCTCAAGGCTTCGAACACCGTCGGCTTCTGGAATTTTCGGCCAATCCCGGCCTGAGCGATCTGCACTTCGCTCATCTGCGTCAGGTCCAGCGTTTCACCGAACCAGGCCTTGCCGTGGCTGGGGCGGGTCTTGCCGGTGATGACGTCCATCAGCGTGGTCTTGCCAGCGCCGTTGGGGCCGATGATGCAACGCAGTTCGCCCACGCCGATGTACAGATTCAGGTCGTTCAGTGCCTTGAAGCCGTCGAAGCTGACGCTGATGTCTTCCAGCGTTAGGATCGTGCCGTGCCGCGTGTTCAGCCCTTTGCCAGCGCTTTTGCCGAGGCCTACCGCATCGCGGCTGGTGCCTGCATCGGAGTTGGGTGCCAGAACCGGTTCAAGCATGAACGACGGGGTAGGAGTGGTTTTCATTGCTCGCTCCTTTTCTTCAGCAAGCCGATCACGCCCTTGGGCAGGTACAGCGTGACGATGATGAACAGCGCGCCGAGAAAGAACAGCCAGTATTCCGGGAAAGCCACGGTGAACCAGCTTTTCATGCCATTCACCAGACCCGCGCCCAACAACGGGCCGATCAACGTGCCACGGCCGCCCAATGCTACCCAAACCGCAGCTTCGATGGAGTTGGTCGGGGACATTTCGCTGGGGTTGATGATGCCGACCTGCGGCACATACAGGGCCCCGGCCAGGCCGCACAGCACGGCGCTCAAGACCCAGACA
Organism: Pseudomonas syringae group sp. J248-6; assembly: GCF_032586995.1. NCBI lineage: Bacteria > Pseudomonadati > Pseudomonadota > Gammaproteobacteria > Pseudomonadales > Pseudomonadaceae > Pseudomonas > Pseudomonas syringae group sp. J248-6. The sequence continues at coordinate 117,300 of NZ_JAWHOP010000005.1, forward strand.
AACAGCTTGAAGCCGCGCGGATCGTAACCGCAGAACATCAGGCGGTTTTCCGCATCACGCAACGCCGTCAGAACCCGGCCGAACTTGCTCTGCGCCAGACGCCAGCCGATGTACAGGCTGGCAACCAGCAACACGACCGTCGCCAGAAACAGCGTCGCTCTGGTTCCTTGGGAACTGATGCTGAAACCCAGAATGCTGCGAAAGTTGGTAAACCCGTTGTTACCGCCAAAGCCGGTCTCGTTGCGAAAGAACAGCAGCATGCCGGCAAACGTCAGGGCCTGGGTCATGATCGAGAAATACACGCCCTTGATCCGCGAGCGGAAGGCGAAGAAACCAAACACCAGCGCCAGCAACCCCGGCGCCAGGACCACCAGGCACAGCGCCCAGAGGAAATTGTCGGTGCCTGCCCAGTACCACGGCAGTTCGGTCCACGACAGGAAAGTCATGAACGCAGGCAAACCGTCGCCTGCGGCCTCGCGCATCAGGTACATGCCCATGGCATAACCGCCCAGCGCGAAGAACAGGCCGTGGCCCAGCGACAATAGCCCCGCATAGCCCCAGACCAGATCCAGCGCCAGGGCGACAATGGCGTAGCAGAGGATCTTGCCCACCAGGGTCAGGGTGTAGGCCGATACCTGAAAGCTGTTATCGGCAGGCAACAACGACAGCAACGGCAGTGCCAACAGCACAGCCAATATCACAATGCCTGCGGTCAGCGTGCCCTTGGGCCCGACTTTTTGCGCGGCAGTTACCATCAATGGCTGGCTCATCAGTCGATCACCCGTCCTTTCAATGCGAAGAGGCCTTGCGGACGTTTCTGGATAAACAGAATGATCAGCGCCAGGATCAGGATCTTGCCCAATACAGCGCCGATTTGCGGTTCGAGAATCTTGTTGGCGATGCCCAGCCCGAAGGCCGCCATCACGCTACCGGCCAGTTGCCCGACACCGCCGAGCACCACCACCAGGAATGAGTCGATGATGTAGCTTTGGCCAAGGTCGGGGCCGACGTTGCCGATCTGGCTCAGGGCGACGCCGCCCAGACCTGCAATACCCGAACCCAGACCGAATGCCATCATGTCGATGCGCCCGGTCGGCACGCCGCAGCAGGCGGCCATGTTGCGGTTCTGGGTCACGGCGCGCACGTTCAACCCCAATCGGGTCTTGTTCAGCAGCAGCCAGGTCAGTACGACCACGAACAGCGCGAAGGCGATGATTACGATGCGGTTGTAGGGCAATACCAGGTTAGGCAACACCTGGATACCGCCAGACAGCCATTGCGGGTTGGCGACTTCAACGTTCTGCGCGCCGAAGGCCAGACGCACGGCCTGAATCAGCATCAGGCTGATGCCCCAGGTGGCGAGCAGGGTTTCCAGTGGGCGGCCATACAAGTGACGAATCACTGTGCGTTCCAGGGCCATGCCGATAGCGGCGGTGACGAAGAACGCCACCGGCAGCGCGATCAGCGGATAGTATTCGATGGCACCTGGCGCGTAGCGCTGCAGCATCAGTTGCACGACATAGGTTGAATAGGCGCCCAGCATCAGCATCTCGCCATGGGCCATGTTGATCACGCCCAGCAGGCCGAAGGTGATCGCCAGGCCCAGCGCCGCCAGCAGCAGGATCGACCCCAGCGACATGCCGCTGAACGCCTGACCGAGGATTTCCCCGATCATCAGCTTGCGCTTCACCTGTGCCAGGCTGGTTTCAGCCGCCACGCGTACCGAAGCGTCGGTTTCCACGCCGGGCGCCAGCAATGATTCAAGGCGGGTACGCGCCAGCGGGTCACCGGTTTCACCCAGCAGTCGCACGGCAGCCAGACGTACTGTCGGGCTGGAGTCGACCATTTGCAGGTTGGCCAGCGCCAGGGTCAGCGCGCTTTTGACGCTGGAATCGGTTTCGCTGGCGACACGTTCGGTCAGCAGTTCCAGTTGTGCAGGGCGAGCGCTTTTTTGCAATTGCAGGGCTGCTGCCATGCGCAGTTGCGTATCGGCTGCCAGCAACTGGTGGCTGGCCAGCGCTGTTTCAACCAGACCACGCAGCCGGTTGTTCAGGCGCAGTTTGCGCGGTTCGTCAGGGTTTGGGGCGTCGGCTGCTGCAGGGGCTTGTGCATCGGCCGGCACGTATTGATCGTTGTTTTCGATCCAGGCGCGCTTGCTGCTGTCGGCGGCAACACGGCCATCGCGCAGAGCTTCAAGCAGTTCGACGCGTTCGGTTGTCGGCTTGGCTGCCCAGCTCTCCAGCAGTTCTGCCTGTTGCGCAGAACTGGCTGCGACAAAATCACTGGCATCGCCGGCCTGAGCTGCAAGGGGCAGCAGCAGGCTGATGGCGAGGATCATACGGTAGAGATAAGAAGGCATATCAATATGGCCTTGATCTGTTGTGGCGTTCCACAAAGCGCTCGTGGCTGTTTGCCCTGACACTGCTCGTTCCTCACGCTCTGCGTGGGAATGCCTTTCGTGACGCTCTGCGTCAATCATGCACCGAGCCGCGCGCTCAGGATCGGACGCAGAGCGTCCAGAACTGCGCTCCCACGCTGGAGCGTGGGAGCGATCATCATCAATCGAAGGTCAGTTGCTCTTCACGGGATGATCAGGCTTTTTGTCGTTGCCAGGAATGTAGGGGCTCCATGGCTGGGCGCGGATCGGCTCTTTGGTCTGCCAGACGACGTTGAACTGACCGTTGTCCTCCACTTCGCCAATCATTACCGGCTTGTGCAAGTGGTGGTTGGTTTTGTCCATGGTCAGGGTGAATCCCGACGGTGCTGCGAAGGTTTGTCCGGCCATGGCCTCGCGTACCTTGTCCACGTCAGTGGATTTGGCTTTTTCGACTGCCTGTGCCCACATGTGAATACCGACGTAAGTAGCTTCCATCGGGTCGTTGGTTACCGCTTTGTCAGCGCCTGGCAGGTTTTTCTTTTTGGCGTAGGCAGTCCAGTCAGCGACGAACTTCTTGTTGACCGGGTTTTCCACCGACTGGAAATAGTTCCAGGCGGCGAGGTGGCCTACCAGTGGTTTGGTGTCGATGCCGCGCAGTTCTTCTTCGCCTACCGAAAACGCTACAACCGGTACGTCGGTGGCTTTCAGGCCCTGGTTGGCCAGTTCCTTGTAGAACGGTACGTTGGAATCGCCGTTCACGGTGGAGATAACCGCTGTCTTGCCACCCGCAGAGAACTTCTTGATGTTGGCCACGATGGTTTGATAGTCGGAGTGACCGAACGGAGTGTAGACCTCTTCGATGTCTTTATCCGCTACACCTTTGGAGTGCAGGAATGCACGCAGAATCTTGTTGGTGGTACGTGGGTAGACATAGTCGGTGCCGAGCAGGAAGAAGCGCTTGGCCGAACCGCCTTCTTCACTCATTACGTACTCGACCGCAGGGATCGCCTGTTGGTTAGGCGCGGCACCGGTGTAGAACACGTTGGGCGACATCTCTTCGCCTTCGTACTGCACAGGGTAGAACAGCAAGCCGTTGAGTTCCTCAAAGACCGGCAGCACCGATTTGCGCGATACCGATGTCCAGCAACCGAAGACCACCGCTACCTTGTCCTGGGTCAGCAACTGGCGGCCCTTTTCGGCGAACAGTGGCCAGTTGGAAGCCGGGTCGACAACCACTGCTTCGAGCATCTTGCCGTTGACGCCGCCTTTGGCGTTGATTTCGTCAATAGTCATCAAGGCCATGTCTTTGAGCGATGTCTCGGAGATCGCCATGGTCCCGGACAACGAATGCAGAATACCGACCTTGATGGTTTCGGCAGCCTGAACGGTCCAGGTCAGCCCCATGGCGGCGATCGATGCGGACAGGGTAAAGGCTTTGATCAGGCTGCGACGCTTCATTGACTAGCTCCCTTGGTTCATTTTTTTGATGGGTCTGCGGCGGTGCATTACGTTGTTCTTTCAGGCTTTAGCAAGGTCTGGGCCAACGTAAGCGCGTCGCAAAACGGAACGAATGTGTCGCGCAGTAAAGGGTATGCGCACCAACCTGGAACAGGGGCAGGAAGAGGGCGTGCGCTATGCGCTGCAATGGTGCGGGCCATGAAATACCAGGATTGTCTCTACTGTCTTTGTGTTCAAACGGCCAAGCGCCTCATACCCAGAACTCCTGTGCTCCGGTGTAAAGATCGTAGGTCTGGTCAACGAGTCGCTCGGGAGCATCGAACCAGACGAACAGCTGGCCGTTGACCCGTGTTGTCGCACCCAGTTGCACGCGACTCGAACTTCAAACGCTCAGCGCTGTTTGCTTCCTGCAAGGATGCAGGCCAGGCAGTTGTCAGGCTGGTCAGTTGTGCTCGGGCATTACGGATGGCTGTTTCAGCACTTTATCCAGTTGCTTGTCGATAAAGCGCGTGAGGTAAGTACGGCTTTCGATATCCGGCTGACTGAAGTGGTCCTTGTAGTCAGGGCTGACGGCGCACCGCTATCGGCCAGCGCAGGTCGGTGAAGGCAGCATTGGCGATCTAATCGGTAGGAAGGTTCGGGGGGCAGGAGCGATTCAAGGCAGGGCGGGACCTGAAACCGGGTATGAGGAGGAATTCATCACAACGCCACTCAATGGTTTCAGGTCCCGCAGCGAGCAATCTAAGCTGTTGCCACTGTTTTGGCAAAGCGTGAAAGCACTATTCGATCAAGCACCCAGACAATCAGCATCGAAATACCCACCAGAGGGAATATGACGCCCAGGGCAATCATGACCACCGCCGCGGTTTTCCAGCGTGGCAGGTCGTGGCGCAATGGCGGTACACCCAGCCCGCTCCGAGGTCGGCGCTTCCACCAGATCACCAGCCCACTGACCGAACTGAGCAGTACCATCAGGCAGACCAGCAGGATCAGCAACTGATTGATCCAGCCGAAAAACTTGCCTTCATGCAGCATCACGCCCAGCTCGGTGGCCTTGGAAACTGCGCTGTAATCGACGTAGCGCACGTCGGCCAGCACCTTGCCGGTGTACTGATCGATATGCAGCGTCGCGTCATCGCGCGGGTCGTCGGCGAACACCGACACGGTGAACACGCCATCAGCTGTTTTAGGCTGGGTGATGCTGTAGCCCGGTACGATCTCTCTGGCGCGTGCAATGTCGACAACTCGCTGCAATGACACGGTTGGCGCTGCCGGTGCGCTGGACATATGCATGTGGTCCATGTGCTCGGCGTGCTCGCCGGTTGAAACCGGCATCGGCGTATTTTCCATGGCCCACGGCACGGTCTGCACGCTGGCACTGTTCAACTCGCCAGCCTGCTTGTCGGACTTGGGCACGTTTGTCCACATGGCTGCCGGAAAGGTGTTCCACACCGCCGCGTATTGTTTGCCCCATAGCCCGGTCCAGGTCATGCCGCTCAACAGCATGAACAGCAGCAACAACGCACCCCAGAAACCCGTCACCGCGTGCAGATCACGCCACAGCACGCGCCCCTTGGCGGTCAGGCGTGGCCAGAACACGCCGGCGGCCGAGCGGCCTCGGGGCCACCATAGATAAAGGCCGGAGACCACCAGCACAATCCCCCAGCCAGCCGCCAGCTCGACAAGCCGGTCACCCAGCGTACCGATCATCAGCTCGCCATGCAGTGCGCGGGCAATCGCCTGCAGGTTCTTTTTGGCGTCCTGAGTGCCAAGAATCTCGCCGCGATAGGGGTCAATGAAGACATTCACCTCCCGGCCCTGCTCGCTGATCACAAACTGCGCACTGCCCTCGGCGCTTAACGGCGGGAAATACTTGCCAATGGCTGCCTGTGGGTAAGCACTCTTTACCCGCTGTTGCAGCTCGTCGGCAGTGAGGCGGTGCTCGGCCGGTGCCACGCTGAGCAGGTCGTGGTACATCAGGTTGTCCAGTTGCGGCTTGAACAGGTAAATGATGCCGGTCAGCGATAACAGGATCATGAACGGCGCGACGAACAGCCCTGCATAGAAATGCCATCGCCAGGCAAGGTTGTAAAAAGAGACATCAGGTTTGGACACGTTCAACGCTCCCCAATAGGGATAACACAGCACGAATGGCGCGCAGCCTTGAGCTGCGCGCCGTCGTGGAATCTTTTTTTCGGGTTATGCCGTGGTGAGCGCTGGCGGTGCCCGGCTTCGGGCATTGGGGAATATAGCCTTGTGTGCATGCCCCGGCAGCGGCTGCGAGGCAAAGAAATCACCCGGCCTTGGCGGCGGGGCTGCGACCAGTTCCAGCACATGGGGCAGCGCCGGGCAACTGAACAGCAGTGTGCAATAGCCGCATTTTGCCCACAGCGCGTGATCGCTCATGCCCGCGTCGGCAGGCATGGAATGCTCGCCGCCGTGATGGGCGTGGCTGTCTGCCGACATATCCATACTGGCTGGCATGGACATCGACATGCCGGCGTGATGATCCATCGGCATCGACTGGGAAACCAGTGGACCGATAAAGATCATCAACATGGCGAACAGACTCAGCCATGCGCCCCGTTTGTTACGGGTGGCTGATCTGTCGCGAACGCGGCGCAATGTGCTCACTCTGTAAAACGACTCAGTGCTGGTGTTCCGGAGCCTGCTTTTGTACCACGACCTGCACCTCGACATCTCCCGCCTTTTCAAAGTGCAGGGTCATCGGGAAGCGCTGGCCTGTAACCAGCTTCGAACGGTCTTTGAGGTCCAGCAGCATCACGTGCCAGGCCATCGGCGCGAAACTCACCTTCGCACCGGCCGGGATGTCGACCGCCTGAACGTGCTGCATCTTCATCAGCCCGTCGGCGTGTATATGCTCATGCAACTGCGCTTGCCCGGCGATGGGGCTGTCGACGCTGATCAGACGATCTGCGCTGTCGCCCTTGTTCTCGACAGTGAAATACGCCGCGACCGTCGGTGCATTGGGCGGCAGCTCCATTGACCAGGGATGGCTAATCAGCAACGGCCCAGCCTTGTACTCATGGGCCTGGGCGAAGCAGGATGGCAGCAGTAATGCGGTCAGCAGGAGTGCGTTTTTGAGCATGCGGGGATTCTCCGGTGACGTTCAGGTATTTGAGGTGAGAGAGGCGGGCAAGCGTGCTATTTCGAGTTTTTTAGCGCGTACTTGCGTGTAGTTTGATCCCCATCGCCCTCACGACTTTCATGATGGTCGTGAACTCTGGATTACCGTTTGCACCCAGCGCTTTGTAGAGGCTCTCACGACCAAGACCTGTATCACGTGCGATTTGTGTCATTCCATAAGCCCTTGCTATGTCGTTCAGCGCGGCCCTTATGAGCAGCCCGTCTCCTGAATCCTCTTCAAGACACGCATCCAGATAATTGGCCATATCTTCAGGTGTCTTCAAATAGTCGACGGTATCGAACGGTGTCGTCTCGTTGTTCATGGTTACTCCCTCTCACAGAGCTCTCTCGCCAGCTGTCTGGCAAATTTTATGTCGCGCTTTTGAGACGATTTGTCACCAGCGATCAAGAGCAGGTAAACCACACCCGTGCGTCGGGCAAAATACACCCGATAACCTGGTCCATGGTGTATTCGTAGCTCTCTGACGCCTTGACCTAAAGCATCGCAGTCCCCGAAGTTACCGAGCTCTGCTGCTCTTATTCGAGCCAGAATTCGAGCTCTGCCAATGGAGTCCTTCAACGACCTTAACCACTCCGCAAAAGCGGGTGTCTGTTCAAAGCGATTCATATTTTCGAGTATCCCTTGGGATACACCTCGATAAGTTACCAGCTGTTGGTCGCGCAGGCTAGTTATCAAGTTTGTCCTAAACAAGAGACTCTGGGATGTTCGGAATTTTCCCTCAGAAAATGAAGAAAGGCCCTCTAAGGAACCAGATTTCAGGCATTGTCAATCTGATCGTCAACAAGCCCCAACGCCTCAAGCACCTCATCCACGCTCCACAAAATCCGATCCACCTCAGGCAACTCCGGGCGTTTCAGGATCAGGACGGGCAGGCCGCGCTCGCGGGCGACTTCAAGCTTGGGTTCGGTGGAGTTGCTGCCGCTGTTTTTGCTGATCAGCACATCAATATCGCGTTGTTCAAACAGCTGACGTTCGTTTTCCAGTGCAAACGGGCCGCGCGCGCCGATCACTTCGCAGTGGTCATTGCCGGGGTAGCTGTCCAATGCCCGAAGCGTCCAGAATTGATGCTCCGGAATCTCGTGCAGATGCTGCAAAGGCTCGCGCCCCAGGGTGAACAGTGGGCGCTTGAAGGGCGCCAGTGCCGTGACCAGTTCTGACCAGTCGGCCACTTCACGCCAGTCATCACCCGCACCAGCCTGCCAGGCAGTGCGGCGCAAGGCCCAGCAGGGAATTCCAGTCAGCCGGGCCGCACATGCAGCGTTGCGGCTGATTTGTGCAGCATACGGATGGGTTGCGTCCAGCAGCAAATCGACGCCCTGGTCACGAATGTACTGCGCCATGCCCTCTGCGCCGCCATAGCCGCCAACTTTCAACTGACAGGCCAGATCTGCCGGCACTCGACCCACACCTGCCAGGCTATAGATGTGCTCAGGCCCGAGCCTGCGTGCAATCGCCAGCGCTTCGGTAATGCCGCCCAACAGCAGAATTCGTTTCATGTGTGTTCCTTCGATAACGCAACGCCCGCCTGACCGACAATTCCGCCCTGGCGGTCGATGGCGAACACTTCGACCTGAACCTGTGCAGGCACCACGCTACGGGCAAAAGCCAGCGCATGACGACACACCTCATCACCCAGCGGCACACCCGCCGCAGCGCTCATCGCAAGCGCCTGCTGGCTGGTATTGGCATCGCGAATACGCTGTTGCAGGTCTGCGTCCGCGCCTGTATCCGCAGCCCACAGCGCCAGTTGCGGCAGGTCGATGCTCGAATGGCGGCTGTGCAGATCCATGTGGCCTGCGGCCAGTTTGCTGATCTTGCCGAAGCCACCGCACAGGCTCAACTTATCCACAGGCACCTTGCGCAGGTGCTTGAGCACTGCGCCGACGAAATCGCCCATTTCGATCAGGGCGATATCCGGGATGTTGTACACGCGGCGCATGGTGTCTTCGCTGGCGTTGCCGGTGCAGGCGGCAATATGCCGATAGCCGTTGGTGGTGGCGACGTCGATGCCCTGATGGATCGACGCGATGTACGCCGCGCAGGAGAAGGGCCGGACAATCCCGCTGGTGCCGAGAATCGACAGCCCGCCGAGAATACCGAGGCGCGGATTCATGGTTTTGAGCGCCAGCGCTTCGCCGCCCTCGACGCCAATCGTAACCTCGAAACCACCGCTGTAGCCGAGTTCTTCCGCCAGCTGCAGCAAGTGTTCGGTCATCATGCGTCGAGGCACCGGGTTGATGGCGGGCTCGCCCACCGCCAACACCAGGCCGGGGCGGGTCACGCTGCCTACACCTGCGCCTGCCACGAAGCGCACGCCGGGTGCCATTTCCAGCCTGACGCGCGCAAACACCAGCGCGCCGTGAGTAACGTCGGGATCGTCCCCGGCATCCTTGAGTGTTCCGGCTTCGGCGAAGTTATCCACAAGGCGGCAGAATTCCAGGCGCATCTGCACCTGTTTGCCCTTGGGCAACACAATCTCTACCGCATCGCTGATTTGCCCGCTGAGTAACAGCCGCGCTGCCGCGAGGCTGGTTGCTGTGGCGCAGCTGCCGGTGGTCAGGCCACTGCGCAGCGGAGCAGGCTGTTCGGCGGTTTCTTCGCGCATCAGGGTTTGACTACATCCAGCAGAGTGATCGGCAAGGCCTGACGCCATGTATCGAACTCGCCAAGAGGCTGAGCATGGGCGACGTGAATACGCGTCAGTTCGCCGCCATGCCGATCGCGCCAGGCCATGAGTGCAGCCTCGCTTTGCAGGGTTACTGCATTGGCGACCAGCCGCCCGCCGGAGCGCAACTGCTCCCAGCAGGTTTCCAGCACGCCGATACGGGTCACGCCACCGCCGATGAAAATCGCATCCGGACGCTCCAGACCGCTCAGCGCCTGTGGCGCGCTGCCACGGACCAATTGCAGGCCCGGCACGCCCAACGCATCGCGATTGAATTCGATCAGTTGCTGACGGCCTTCGTCCGCTTCTATGGCCATCGCCCGGCAGGTTGGGTGCGCGCGCATCCATTCGATGCCGATGGAACCGCAGCCCGCGCCGACGTCCCAAAGCAGTTCACCCGGCACCGGAGCAAGGCGGGCAAGGGTGATGGCCCGCACGTCGCGTTTGGTCAACTGGCCGTCATGCTCGAAAGCGCTGTCTGGCAAACCGGCCACTGTACTCAGGCGAATGGCGCTGGCGTCGGCGCGACAATCGACGGCAACCAAGTTCAGCGCAGCAATCTCGGGATTGCCCCATTCACTGGCCAGCCCCTCGACGCGCCGTTCGGCTTCACCTCCCAGATGCTCCAGGACCGTCATGCGGCTAGGGCCAAAGCCTCGTTCGCGCAACAAACCGGCAATTACTGCGGGGCTGCTGCCGTCATTGCTCAGCACCAACAGACGGACGCCATGATGGAAATGGGCGTTCAGAGCGGCCACCGGCCGGGCAACCACTGACAAGGTAACGACTTCCTGCAACGGCCAGCCCAGACGAGCGGCGGCCAGAGAGTAAGAAGAAGGGGCGGGCAGAATGCGCATTTCGTCGATGGCGACCACGCGTGCCAGACTGGCGCCGACGCCGAACAGCATCGGATCGCCACTGGCCAGTACGCAGATTTCGGCACCGCGCTGTTCCAGCACCGGGTTCAGCGAGAACGGACTCGGCCATGCACGCCGCTCGGCGCGAATGCACGGCGGCAGCAATGCCAGCTGGCGCGGACCGCCGAACACCTGATCAGCGTGCAGCAGAGCGTGCCGGGCGTTCTTGCCCAGGCCCTTGTAACCGTCTTCTCCGATTCCCACGACTGTCAGCCACGGCGACATGTACCTACCTCAATCCGAACTTCCGACAGAGCGCCTTTTCATGCCTGCGGACAAAGCAGGCATAATACCGCGCCCGACGGGGTACAAGTGCTCTAATCCACGTCCAGTTCATACCGGGTGATCCATTGAACGAGCCGCAGTCCGCTCGCACATCCTCTGCAACGCTACGCCCCTCGGCCTGTCCGGGGTTGCTGCGTATCGTCTCGGCACTGGACGGCGGGATCTGCCGGATCAAGCTGGCGGGCGGGGTCATCAGCAGTGTGCAGGCAATGGCGGTTGCAGAGGCTGCGCAGACTTATGCACAGGGCGTTATCGAAGCCACCAACCGCGCCAACCTGCAAATTCGCGGCATCGGCGCTGATCACGATGGGTTGATCAAGGCATTGATGGCGGCAGGACTCGGCCCGGCCAACCCTGCCAGTGACGATGTGCGCAACCTGATGCTCAGCCCGACCGCGGGGCTGGATTCGCGCATGCTGTTCGATGCCCGACCGTTGGCGGCGCAGGTTCTCGATGCGCTGGAAAATCATCCGCGCTTCCATGAACTGTCACCCAAATTTGCGTTGTCGCTGGATGCTGGTGAAGCGCTGGTGATGCTAGAACACGCGCATGATGTGTGGCTGTCGGCGCTGAACCTCGACGGCGAAGTGCTGCTGGCGTTCGGGCTGGCCGGTTGCCCGGCCAATGATCGACCGCTGGCCGCTGTGCCGCTGGCGGCTGGAGAAAAGCTGGTTGTCGGGTTGCTGGAATTGTTCCTCGATCTGGCCCGCCCGGAGCACACCCGGATGCGGCATCTGCTGGCCGAGGTGTCGACCGACGATGTGTTGCGCGAGCTTTCTACCCGGCTGGACTGCGCGTTGCGGGTGGATCAAGCCGTCACCGGCTGGCAGCGCCCGGCCATTCAGGGCAATCGGCATATCGGTATTTATCCACAGGCCGAGCCTGCGCGGGTTGCGGTGGGGGCGGTGGTTCCGCTGGGGCGTCTTGATGCCGCCACGCTCGCCATCGTCGCGCAACTGGCAGAAGAGCAGGGCGACGGCACTTTGCGCCTGACGCCCTGGCAGAGCCTGCTGTTGCCCAATGTGCCGGTCGAGCGCGCTGCAACAGTGATGACGGCGTTGCAGGCCGCGGGTCTGATCTGTTCGGCCGAACAGCCACTGGCGCAGATTGTGGCGTGTACCGGTTCTGCCGGCTGTGCAAAAGGGCTGGCCGATACCAAGGCCGATGCGCTGCAACTGGCTAACGGCCTGGTTGCCAGTCAGGCCGTTCATTTAAGTGGTTGCACGCGCTCCTGCGCCGCTGCTCACGTAGCGCCGGTAACCTTGCTGGCCGTTTCGCCCGGCCGTTACGACCTTTATTTTCGCGACGCAGCGCATGCCGGTTTCGGTGTGCTGCGTGCGCGTGACCTTACTATTGAAGCAGTCGGTGCGCAGTTGAACGCCGACTCACGGAGCAACATTGCATGATTGATTACATCCGCGATGGTCAGGAGATATATCGCAACTCTTTCTCGATCATTCGCGCCGAAGCGCGCCTGGACACGATCCCCGCCGACCTGGAAAAACTCGCCGTGCGCGTGATCCACGCCTGCGGGATGGTCGAAGTCATCGAAGACCTGCGCTTCTCGCCGGGTGCCGGTACAGCCGGGCGCAATGCCCTGGCCGCCGGTGCACCGATCCTCTGCGACGCACGCATGGTCTCAGAAGGCATCACCCGTACCCGGCTGCCCGCCAACAACCAGATCATCTGCACATTGCACGATGAAGGCGTGCGGGAAATGGCGCTCGAACTGGGCAATACGCGCTCTGCGGTGGCGCTGGAGCTGTGGCGTCCGTACCTGGAAGGCAGCGTAGTGGTCATCGGCAATGCGCCGACTGCGCTGTTCTATCTGCTCGAAATGCTCGATGCAGGCGCGCCGAAACCAGCGCTGATTCTCGGCTTTCCGGTTGGCTTTGTCGGCGCTGCCGAGTCCAAGGCCATGCTTGCCGCAGACAGCCGTGGCGTGCCATTTGTGATCATGCAGGGTCGTCGTGGCGGCAGCGCCATGGCCGTGGCCGCTGTCAATGCACTGGCCACGGAGATCGAATGATGCAGGCACGCGGTCGATTGATTGGCCTGGGCGTCGGCCCCGGCGACCCGGAGCTGATTACCGTCAAGGCGCTGCGCCTGCTGCGGGAGTCGCCTGTGGTGGCGTACTTCGTGGCCAAGGGTAAAAAGGGCAACGCATTCGGCATTATCGAAGCGCACTTGCAGGACGTTCAAACGTTGATGCCACTGGTCTATCCGGTCACCACCGAGGCCTTGCCAGCGCCGCTGTCCTACGAAAAAGTCATCAGCGACTTCTACGACGAGTCCAGCCTGCACATTGCGGCGCATCTGGATGCCGGGCGTGACGTAGCGGTGATCTGCGAAGGCGACCCGTTCTTCTACGGTTCCTACATGTACCTGCACGACCGCCTGGCCGAGCGCTACGAGGCGCAAGTGATTCCGGGTGTGTGTTCGATGCTTGGTGGTGCTTCTGTACTGGGCGCGCCGCTGGTGTATCGCAACCAGAGCCTGTCGGTGCTGTCCGGCGTGCTGTCCCACGAGGACCTGAAACGCAAGCTGGCTGATGCCGACGCCGCGGTGATCATGAAACTGGGTCGCAACTTTCACAAGGTTCGTGAAGTGCTGACCGAGCTGGGCATGGCCGGGCGTGCGCTGTATGTCGAGCGCGCGACCATGAGCAACCAGAAAATAGTACCGCTGGATCAGGTAGACCCGATGTCTTCGCCGTATTTTTCGCTGATTATCGTTCCGGGTGACAGGTGGCAAGGCTGATGACTCTCAACATTCCAGCCATCGTTATTCTCGGCAATGGCAGCCTGGCTACTGCGCGGCGCATTCAGCAGCTGTTTCCCGATGCGCAGATTCATGGCCTGGCCGAGCGTGTGCAGAACGCTGACATTACCTACAGCGAATTCGGTAGCACGCTGCGTCAGTTGTATCAGCAGAACACCCCTATTATCGCCCTGTGTGCCGCTGGCATAGTGATTCGCACCCTGGCCCCGCTGCTATTGGAGAAGGGCGTCGAGCCGCCGGTACTCGCCGTAGCTGAGGACGGTAGTGCAGTGGTGCCACTGCTTGGTGGCCTGGGCGGGGTCAATGTCATGGCGCGCAGCATTGCCAACGGGCTTGGCGTTGCACCGGCAATCACCACCAGCGGCGAATTGCGCTTCGGCACCTGCCTGCTCAACCCGCCCAGCGGCTATGCACTGGGCGACCTGGAGCTGGGCAAGCGTTTTGTTTCCGACTTGCTCTCCGGCGAGCCGGTGCGCATTGAAGGCGAGGCACCCTGGCTGGAGCAAGCACAACTGCCCGAAGATCCGCAGGCTGAGCTGACGATTCATGTCGGCTGCGCCCTACGTGAGCCCGCTCCCCATGAATTACTGATCTACCCGCGCAGTGTACTGGTCGCCGTCAGCGAAATAACCGCTGAACTGGCTATGCGGGTCCGCTCGGCGTTGCACGACGCAAGCATTGCCGAGCAATCGCTGGCTTGTCTGCTGACCAGCGAAGAGCAGATGGCCAACGCGCAGTTGCATCAGGCAGCCAGCGAGCTGGGCGTCCCGGTGCGCTTCGACAAGGCTGGGGCGGCCAGCGAAATGGCCTCCCGCTGCGTGCCGCAACGGTTGCCGCCACTCAGCGTCGACGACATGGCGATTGCCGTCGCGACTCAACCGCTGGATGTGCAGAACATCGGCCGTGGGCGTGGCCGGCTTGCAGTCATCGGCCTGGGCCCCGGCGCAGCGGACCTTATGGTGCCTGCGGTCAAGGCTGAACTGGCACGCGCCAATGATGTGCTGGGTTACGAAACCTACGTGCGCATGGCCGGGCCGTTTCGTGCCGATCAGGTGCTGCATTGCACCGACAATCGCGAAGAAATGCTGCGTGCCCGGCATGCCTTCGAACTGGCCGCGCAAGGTCGTTCGGTGGTTGTGGTGTCGTCCGGTGATCCGGGCGTGTTCGCCATGGCCTCGGCAGTGCTTGAAGCGCTGCACGAGTCCGGCAACCCGCACTGGCACTCTGTCGAGCTGGAGATTCTCCCGGGTGTCTCGGCTTCTCTGGCAACCGCCGCTCAGGCTGGTGCGCCGTTGGGGCATGATTTCTGTGTGTTGTCGCTGTCCGATAACCTCAAGCCTTGGGAGATCATCGAAAAGCGTCTGGACCTTGCCTGTCAGGCAGACCTTGCGCTGGCCTTCTACAACCCGATTTCCCGTTCACGACCCTGGCAACTGGGGCGTGCGCTGGAGATCGTTCGCCAGCACCGCATTCCTGAAACGCCCGTCACGCTTGGGCGCGACATCGGTCGTCCTGGCCAGACCCTGCGCGTCATTACGCTGGGTGAGCTCACGCCGGAGCAGGTGGACATGCGAACCATGGTGCTGATCGGCTCTTCTCTGACCTGCACCTTCCCTCGCAACGAAGGCGGCAATTGGGTCTATACGCCGCGCTGGTATGGCGCGAAACCTACAGCCTGAGCTCACAGGCTTGTCGTACCTGTATTGAATTTATTGTGGGAAAGTGCTGAAACCTCTGCGTAGTAACAGGCATTCAGGCCGAGTTTTCGGCTTGGGTGCTTGAGCGAACGGGTGTTCTTCAAGCTGCCAGGCTTGTGGCTTTTTTCTCTGTCCTGCCACGGATTGTTCTTTCGCCCGCTGTTTACCGGGGGCTTAGCGCAGCTTGAGTTTTGCGCGGGCCATAAAGTGTTGCCGCGGCAGTTCGAAAAGCCATCAATGAACCGCTCGAAAGTTTCGGAAAAACAGCCTGATTTATTTGATTAGTCTCGTATCTGTCCACAAGGACTCACGAATTAAAGGACTAAATGAAATGAAACAGGACAATACGATGAGCATGACCGACAACCTTGATTACATTGCCGCTTGTGAGCTGGCTCAATGCCCTGCTTCGTCCATCGCCCACGCAGCAGTCATAAAGCCTGAATTGCTTCTGGCCAGTGACGAGACTGACTCCGCCCCAGGCGATGAACCTGCCAAGGGGGCCGTGGTTGCAAGCAGTCTGGTGGCATTTGCCGAGGGCGTTTCGCTGCAGAGCAAGCAAGACGTCATGGACTCCTTTCTGTTTGCCACCCTTGTGGCCAACAAGGCGTTCAGCCCTGAAACCCAGGGTGATCAGTGGTACGACAAATTCAACGAAGTACTCTCGAAGGTTGGCTGGCTTTCCACCCATTGGAACTATGCCCGCTATCGTGCTACCCAGCAGCGTTTCACCATGGACGAAGTCGGCCTTGAGATCCTTGGCTCGGCTGTTGCGGCTGCCGCTTTGCCTGGGCCTGCATCGCTGCTGATGCTCAAGGTCGCTGCGGATGCCATCGCTGCACTGAAAGCTAAAAAAGAGCCTCTGCGCCTGTTTGAAGGCCAGACAAAAAACCACCGCGGAGGCAGTTTCCGTATTGCCTCGTGCATCGAGTCCGATGACAAGACCGTGACTCTGTCCATGGGCGCGGTCAGCTTCCATACCGACAGTGATGTCACCAATGTCCTGTTCTGGGAATGGCAGGACACAAACGTTGAAACCTGGAAAGGCGAGGACAACCTGGTGCTCAACACGAGCCTGTATTCACGCCATCGCGACCTGATCCAGCAAAAGCTGAGCGACAACGCCAAGAGCGCGATCGAAGAGTTTGAAATCTGATCGGGTTATTTGCGGAGGCAGGGGTTGCCTCCGCTTTCGGGATAAAAAGGAATTTCTCCCATGAAGCAGGAATTGGATGCCGCAGTCGTCAATGCCGGCTGTTTGCTGTTTTTCCCCACCTCGCAGCAGGTCGCTCCGAAAAACGATGTGCTGGACTCGATGCTGTACGTGCAGTTGGCCGCATCGAAGCAGCACCCCAGGTTTGCCGAGTTCGAAAAATGGAATGAAACCCGCCTTGCTGCGGCTCTGCGTTTCGGCTGGGTGCTGAATGCCAGCGAACATGTCAACGAGCCTTTGCCGGTAGATGCTGTCCGGACCGTATGGAGTTGCCTCGAGCGTGCCCTTGCACCGTCAGTGGCAGCGCAGACCCTGCAGGGCGCGGAAACATTGATGCGTAAAGTGTGCAAGCAATCGGCTAGTAACACGGCGCTTCAGTTGCTGCGTAGCCAGACCGTACAGAGCGGTTTGAATCATGCGGGAAAGTTGCAGGTCAGCGTGGTCCTGCAACTGGGGTTCTTCGACGATCGGCACAACCTGACACTGGCGCAGCTGCAGTTCGCCACACGTCAGCCGTTGCCATCCGGTTTTCTTTTCGAAGTACTCGAACCGCAAAGTGTCTACGGCAACATCGCTGTGACCGTTTATAAAATGCAATTGATTGAACAGGTCTATTCGCAGTTTCGCGATGACATCGACACGGCGTTGTCGAGCAGGCGTCCCGGTATGATCATGTCGCTTGGGGCAACGCCTTATGTCTGATCTGGATGAGACTCTGCTGGCAGGGGCCAATCTCCTGTCGTTCGCCCGTAATGTAGAGCCCGGTTTGCGTCAGGACGTACAGGACTGTCTGCATCATGCGCAACTTGTTGCGGATGACCAGCATTCCCCGCGCATGGCCTGGCGTCCATGGCTGGACGCTTACCAGCAAGCCATTCTTGCAACGGGTGGACGGCGCAGCGCGGTGATTAACGACGTGCGCTTGAGAATTCACAGTTTCAGGGACATTGGCAAATTGCAGCTTCCAATCGTCAATAACTCCGTCGAGCTTCGCCGGCTCTATCGCAGCTCACTCGACAGGCTGCTGGGCAGTGATCATGCGAAGACATTTTTCAGCAGCTGGTTTACGTCGGGACGTTCTGAAAGCTTTCAACTCATGCCTTGTGCGATGCACAGCGAAGACGAGGTGATGATCCTGTTGTGCAGCCTGCAGATGACAACCATTGCGTCGAGGCCCGCGCTTTATTTCTGGCAGATTCTTGGCGGAGAAATGCAAGTACATGCTGTTGGTACTGCGTTTCGGTTCAGTCGCCAGAGCTTCGAACCTTTTCGCCAGACTGTTCAGGACATGCTGGCTGATCGTGCTGCCGCTGAAATCATCAATTTATAACGACGGTCAAGTTCCCATGGAAGGGAGTCACTCAAATGAAAGCAGGTACAGGCAATGCAGCGTATCTGGGCGATATCCCCAGTATGGTGACGTTTCTTCCGGGCCTTACAAGTGAGGAGCGCACGGACATTCAGGATGTACTTCTGGATGCGCAGTTGTTCGCAGGTAAGCAGTTTGATTTCAAGACGCAGTGGAGCAGCTGGATGCATTACTACCGCAGCCGGCTCAAGACACGTGGAATACAGCAAAAAGGCGTGGTTCTGGGCGACTCACTGGTCGTAAGCAATGTCGACGATTTGTTGCAGGCGACCTTCAAGGTCAGCAATCCAGCGGACCGCAAGCGCCTTGGCGACATGGTGCAGCGCGCTGTCGCAGCATTGGGAGTGAATCAGGCGGCAGAGTCTTACTTTAAAAACGGCTTTGAACAAGGCCGTCTGGGCAGCTTCCAGGTAGTGCCCTGCGAGAAGTATGAACCTGATCGGGTACTGCTGTTGCTGTGCAGTCTGCATCTGAGCGTGGACGAGCACGCGGCAGGTAGCCGACGGCTGCTGTTTCACTTCAAGGGCGGCAGTTACACCTTTGACCGCAAGATTTACGCCGCATATCGTAATGATGTAACGCGGTATCTGGACGGCAGGGCGCAAGGGCTGGTGCGGGCTGCACGTATCTGAGTTGTATCAGGGCAGCAGATAGCCCCTTATACCGGTAAAGATGATTTGTGCCGCCAACGCACAGACGAACAACCCCATCAGGCGGCTGACAATCTGCAAACCCTGATCGCCCAGGATACGTTCGATACGATTGGAGAGGTAAAGCACTACGCCAACCGTAAGGCTGGCGAGTGCAATACTCAGGATGGCGGTGAGTTTGTCATCCCAATGAGGCTGACTGACGCCCATGACCAGTAGCGCGCCGATGGTGCCGGGGCCGACGGTAAGGGGAATGGTAAGAGGAACAATGGTCACATCCTGCTGGATATTGTCGGTCTGGACTGCCGATTTGCCTTGGGCCATGCCCAGTGCGGATATGAACAGCACGCTGCCAGCCCCAATCCTGAATGCATCGACCGTGATTCCGAATACATCGAAAATCACTCTACCGAACAGATACAGCAAGACGCTGGAAACCAGTGTCGCCAGCGCTACCTTCCAGGCCAGACGCCGCTGCTCCTTGCGCGAGTGACCGCGGGTCAGGCTGATGAAGCAGGAAAGGACGAAAAACGGGCTGTAAAGCACCAGCATTTTCAGGTAGACGCTGAACAACACGTGAAGCATGGCTTCGACTCACAGCAGCAGGTGGATGGCAGTGCCAGTCTATCAGGCCACTGTGTGCCTTTCCCGTTGCTGTCAGTTTTGTCGATACTGCTCGCTGTCCGAAGACAGTCCGCGAGCCTTGTCGCGGTGTGCTACCCAGTGTTCGACCAGTTCGCGCAGTTGCGACAGCTCGATAGGTTTGGCCATGTGACCGTCCATACCTGCCTGGCGTGCACGATCCTTGTGCTCAGTGAGAATATGCGCAGTCAGTGCAACGACCGGTGTGCGCACCCGCTGATTGCCGACCTCCCAGGCACGCAATTGCTCGGTTGCCGAGAAACCGTCGAGTATCGGCATTTCACAGTCCATCAGTACCAGGTCATAACGCTGTGCCTTCATGGCACGCAGCGCTTCTTCGCCGTTGCTCGCCGTATCGGGATTCAGGTTGAGCTTGCCGAGCATGCCGCGGATCACTTTGGTCGAAATGCTGTTGTCTTCGGCTACCAGGATCCGGAAGTCGCCCGGTACGCTGACCGGCGTATTGATGACCGGGCCAGGCTTTTGTGCAGCAACGCCCTTGTTCAACTGGGTCAGTTCATCTGCCAGCGTCGTCTTGAGCGTGTAGCCCGCCACCGGTTTGGCCAGAATGCGCTTGATACCGGAGTTGCGAGCAATGATCTTGCTTGGGGCATTGCTGATACCGGTAAGCATGATCAACAGAATGTCATGATTCAGACTTGGGTCTTCCTTGATCTTGGCGGCCAGTTGCATGCCGGTCATGCCGGGCATGTTCTGGTCGAGCAGGACCACATCGAAATAGTCGCGCAGATGCGCCTTGGTCCGCAGCAAGGCCAGTGCCTCCTTGCCGGACGCCACTGCACTGACATTCAGGCCCCAGGCGCTGCATTGCTGGACCAGCACCTTGCGGCAGGTATCGTTGTCGTCAACCACCAGCACTCTGGCATCTTTCAGCGGGCTGTCCAGATCGATGGTCGGCTGCTCCAGCAGCTTTGCGTCCAGCGGCAGGTTCAGCCATAACGTGTTGCCCTGGGTGCCGCTGTTCTGAATACCGAATTCACCGTCCATCAGGATGATCAACTGGCGGGCGATGACCAGCCCCAGGTGACCACCGAGCCTGCTACTGGCCAGGAAATTCCGGCTGTGCAGTTCGGCGTGCAGCAACTCTTCACGTTCTTCGTCGGAAAGCGATTCACCGCTGTCCTGCACCGAAATACGCAAACGCGTCTTTCCGTTTTTCGAAGACTCAAGGGCGACGGCCAGAAGAATTTCACCTTCGTCAGTCTTCTTCAGGGCATTTTCCAGAAGGCTCAACAGCGTCTGGCGCAGGCGAGTCGGGTCACCATTGATAACCCGTGGCACTTGGGGCTGGATCTGGCTGATCAGCTCGACCTGCTGCTGCTCGGCCTTGGCGCGGAAGATATTCAGGCAGTCCTCGACCAGCGCGCCGATGTCGAACTGCACATCGTCCAGTTCTATCTGCCCTGACTCGAGCTTGGTGATGTCCAGAATCTCGTTGATCAGCGTCAGCAGTTCGTTACCGGCACTGTGAATGGTCTGCACATAGTCGCGCTGCTTGACTGACAGCGGCGTGCCGAGCAGCAGTTCGGTCATGCCCAGCACGCCATTCATGGGTGTGCGAATCTCGTGACTGATCTTGGCCAGAAATTCGGCTTTGGCGTTGATTTCGGCGGTACTCGCAGCCTGATCGCGGCTGAGGCTGAAACGGTCTTCGGTGATGCTGCGATGGCGTTCGCTAAGGGCCAGGCTCATCGAAAGACCGCTGATGCAGAACACGCTGAGCAGCGCGAGTATCAGCCACTGTGGCGGCACCAGACTCAGCCACAGCAGGCCCGGCAGAACCACCATGTAACCAATGTTGAAAATGATCATCCCGAGGACAAACAGGCGCGCCGAACGATAGCCTTTCTGCCAGTGCCACATCGACACCGCCAGAATGCTCAACGTCGTCAACGAGACCAGGCCGAAAGTCAGAATATTGATCGGCAGTCTGTCGTCCAGCAGTACCAGCACAGTACCGATGCCCATGAGCACGGCGTTGCCCAGCAATAGACGATCCAGTTTGCGGGCGTTGCGATGGACGAAGAAGCAGTAGGTGTAGATCAGGCCTGCGACAGCCGCCAGCAACAGCGCAATGTGCGCACTGGGGGTCTGTGCGATATTCCACGGGTCAATCGGGCGCAGCAGGTTAAGCAGCAACAGGGCACTGAGCCCGAGCAGTGCTTCACAGGCGGCGAGCCATAGATTGCTACGCGAACGTGTATGCCCGTAGCGCGTCAGGTTCTGCACGATGAGCATCGACAGCGCACCGAAAAGCAGCCCGAACAGGAACGGCTCGGTCTCGTCGGCGGCGCTTTTGATGGCCGGCTCCAGGGTAATGCTGGGGCGCATTTTCTGGGTGGAGACCAGCTTCAGGTAGATATCCAGCGTGTTCGAACTCTGGGGGATCGGCAGCAGGAAATCGTTCGAAGGCAGACGCTGATCTTCCTTGGGCACCTCGTTGCCGGTGCGCAGGTGATCGATCTGTTGATCGCCGTCCATGACATACATGTCCGCGCTGGCGAGGTCCGGAGCGAAGATGCGCAGAAGCTGCTCGTGCTGGGTAGGCAGCAGGCGGTAGTGCAGCCATACCGCACTGTCACGTTCCGCTGCAGTGACTCGTTCCAGCTCGATAGGACTGAATTGATTCTGGTAGCGCGCCGAACGAATTTCATCCAGCGTCAGGTGGGCCTTTTCGTCGAGCAGCGTCGACCAACCTGCGCCATGCTCGGCCTGTGCCGAAAGCATGAACAGCAGGGTCAGCAGTCCAGCGATTGAGGCTATGGCAATCCTGAGCCAGCGCACAATGAAATCCCTTCGTGAGTGAATGCCGGGTAAAACCGCGAATGCCGGGTCAAATCGGCCTGCCTCTGATTGAAGAGACAGGCCTGATTGATTATTCCAGCTCTTCGCCACGCTCACGGGCAATGGCACGGTAGCCAATGTCCTTGCGATAGAAACATCCTTGCCAATCAACCTTGGCAGCCAACGCATAGGCATTTTGCTGCGCATTGCCAACACTGTCACCCAGTGCTGTAGCACACAGTACACGACCGCCGCCGGTCACGACACGATCATCTTGCAAGGCAGTGCCCGCGTGGAATATCTTGCCTTCCAGCTGTGCAGCAGCGTCCAGACCTTCGATGACTGCGCCTTTGGCGTAGTCGCCAGGGTAGCCACCGGCGGCCAGGACGATTCCCAGGCTTGGACGGGGGTCCCACTGTGCTTCGATCTTGTCCAGTGCCTGCGCCAGCGCAGCTTCAACCAGCAGTACCAGACTCGATTGCAGGCGCAGCATGACCGGCTGGGTTTCCGGGTCGCCGAAGCGGCAATTGAATTCGATGACTTTCGGGTTGCCAGCTTTATCGATCATCAGACCAGCATAGAGGAATCCGGTGTAAACATTGCCTTCATCAGCCATGCCCCTGACGGTCGGCCAGATAACCAGATCCATGACACGTTGATGAACTTCGGCGGTGACCACCGGGGCAGGGGAGTAGGCCCCCATGCCACCGGTGTTCGGGCCGGTGTCGCCGTCGCCGACGCGCTTGTGATCCTGGCTGGTGGCCATGGGTAGCACATTCTTGCCGTCGACCATGACAATGAAGCTGGCTTCTTCGCCATCGAGAAACTCCTCGATGACAACGCGGGAACCGGCTTCGCCAAAGGCGTTGCCAGCCAGCATGTCACGTACGGCATCTTCGGCTTCTGCCAGGGTCATGGCGACGATCACGCCCTTGCCTGCCGCAAGACCGTCGGCCTTGATGACTATCGGAGCACCTTTTTCACGCAGATAGGCCAGGGCAGGCTCGATCTCGGTGAAGTTCTGATAGTCGGCAGTGGGGATCTTGTGGCGCGCCAGGAAGTCCTTGGTAAACGCCTTGGAACCTTCAAGCTGCGCAGCGCCGGCGGTCGGACCGAAGCAGTCCAGACCACGGCTGCGGAACAGGTCGACAACGCCTGCAACCAGCGGCACTTCAGGACCGACGATGGTCAGCGAAACGTTCTTTTCAGCGAAATCCGCCAGTTGCTCCAGTGCCAGAACGTCGATAGCCACGTTCTCGCATTTGGCTTCGATCGCCGTGCCTGCGTTGCCCGGTGCGACGAACACCTTCTGCACACGTGGGTCCTGAGCGACTTTCCATGCCAGGGCGTGTTCACGACCGCCGCTGCCAATGATCAAAACATTCATTTCAAAAACCTCGATGACGCTGATTCTGGAGTACGCGGTGTGCCTGAGGCGACCCAACCGCCGTACGAGACCGCACTGGCGCAGCAGACGCCTGCGCCAGTGCGGCCGTTTTTCTGATTAGTGCCTGAAATGGCGCATGCCGGTGAAGACCATCGCGATGCCTGCTTCATCTGCTGCTGCAATCACTTCGTTGTCACGCATCGAACCGCCGGGCTGGATGACGGCAGTGATGCCGACCTTGGCCGCGTTGTCGATACCGTCACGAAACGGGAAGAACGCATCGGAGGCCATGACCGCGCCCTGCACCTGCAGCCCGGCATGCTCGGCCTTGATGGCGGCGATGCGTGCCGAGTTCACGCGGCTCATCTGACCTGCGCCGACGCCGACGGTCTGGCGGTTGCGGGCGTAGACGATGGCGTTGGACTTGACGTACTTGGCGACTTTCCAGGCAAAGATCAGGTCATGCATTTCGTGTTCGGTAGGGGCACGCTGGGTAACGACCTTGAGGTCCGCCTGAGTGATCATGCCGATATCGCGGCTCTGTACCAGCAAACCGCCATTCACGCGTTTGTAGTCCCAGGCAGGCAGACGCTCGCTCCACTGGCCGCTGGTCAGCAGGCGCACATTGGCTTTGCTGGCCACGATGGCACGCGCTTCGGCGCTGACGCTTGGCGCGATGATCACTTCGACGAACTGGCGCTCGACGATGGCCTTGGCCGTTGCTGCGTCCAGCTCGCGGTTGAAGGCGATGATGCCGCCAAATGCCGATTCGGAGTCGGTGGCATAGGCCAGCTCGTACGCCTGACGAATGCCGCCTTCATCATCCGGGCAGACCGCGACACCGCACGGGTTGGCGTGTTTGACGATCACGCAGGCCGGTTTGACGAAGCTCTTGACGCATTCCAGCGCGGCGTCGGTATCGGCGACGTTGTTGAACGACAGTTCCTTGCCTTGCAACTGGGTGGCCGTGGCAATGCCGACCTCGGCAGGTTTGGCTTCAACGTAAAACGCCGCGCTCTGGTGCGGGTTCTCGCCGTAGCGCATTTCCTGGGCCTTGACGAACTGGGTGTTGAAGGTGCGCGGGAACTGACTGCGGCCTTCGGTGCTCAGGGTTTCGGCAGTCTGATCGACGCCGCCCAGATAGTTGGCGATCATACCGTCGTAGGCGGCGGTGTGCTCAAACGCCTTGAGCATCAGGTCGAAGCGCTGTGCGTAGGTCAGGCCGCCAGCCTTGAGGCTTTCCAATACCTGGCCGTAGTCACTGGCGTTGACCACGATTGCGACATCTTTATGGTTCTTCGCAGCGGAACGGACCATGGTCGGGCCGCCGATATCGATGTTTTCGATGGCGGTCGGCAGGTCGCAGCCCGGTTTGGAGACAGTGGCTTCAAACGGATACAGATTGACGGCAACCAGATCGATCGGCTTGATGCCGTGCTCGGTCATGATGGCGTCGTCGATGCCGCGACGACCCAGAATACCGCCGTGGATCATGGGGTGCAGAGTCTTGACCCGGCCATCCATCATTTCAGCAAAGCCGGTGTAGTCAGCCACTTCGACTGCCGCGACGCCGTTGTCCTTGAGCAGTTTGAACGTACCGCCAGTGGAAAGAATCTCGACGCCCAGCGCTTCAAGCTCGCGGGCAAACTCAAGGATTCCTGTCTTGTCGGATACGCTGATCAGGGCGCGACGGATAGGCAGGCGGGTAGTCTGGTCGGTCATCTCGATTTCCATCAAAAGCAAAAGAAGTCAGCAAAAAAAAGCGACCGCGGTGCAAGGTCGCCTTTTCTGTTTTGAATGCTTTAAAGCAGATCGTACTGTTTGAGTTTCTTGCGCAGCGTGCCGCGGTTCAGTCCCAGCAGCTCGGAAGCCTTCGTCTGGTTGCCCTTGACGTAGTTCATCACGCTTTCCAGAAGCGGAGCCTCGACTTCCGACAACACCAGGTTGTAGACGTCAGTGACGGATGCGCCTTCGAGGTGGGCGAAATAATTGTGCAGCGCCTTCTCGACACTTCCGCGCAGGGTCTGACCCTCTTCGCTCGGCGTGTTGAGGTGCTGTTTCAAATTGACGTTGTCGCTCACGGGTGTTGTTCCACTCACTAAAGTCTCGGTCATCATCGTCATGCGGCCACCTCTTTATCATTCTCGTTATCCGGGCCCTTGCAGCCTTGGCTGAAGAACTCCCGGACGTTGGCGCACTGTGCTTCCGTATCTTCCAAACGATTGAAGTGGGCGCGAAACTCTCTGGCGCCCGGCAGGGTTGCGAGATACCAACTGACGTGTTTGCGTGCAATACGCACGCCCATCACATCTCCATAGAAAACGTGGAGCGCTGCCAGATGCTCAAGCAGAATACGTTCCACTTCACTCGACTGCGGCGCCGGGAGTTTTTCTCCGGTACGCAGAAAGTGTTCTATCTCGCGAAAAATCCAGGGACGCCCCTGGGCGGCCCTGCCAATCAGTAACCCGTCTGCGCCGGTGGCCTGTAGCACGCGCCGGGCTTTTTCGGGTGAATCGATGTCGCCGTTGGCAAACACCGGTATCGACACTGCCTGTTTGATCATGGCAATGGTGTCGTACTCGGCTTCGCCGGTGTAAAGGTCGGCACGGGTTCGCCCGTGTACCGCCAGTGCCTGAATACCGGCCTGCTCGGCGATTTTCGCCACCGTCAGACCATTTCGGTTGTCGCGATCCCATCCGGTGCGGATCTTCAGCGTGACCGGCACATCGACAGCAGCCACGACGGCCTGCAGGATGTCGTTCACCAGTTGCTCGTCTTTCAACAGCGCCGAGCCTGCTGCCTTGTTACAGACCTTCTTGGCCGGGCAACCCATGTTGATGTCGATGATCTGGGCACCCAGTTCGACATTGGCACGTGCTGCGTCTGCCAGCATCTGCGGATCACCACCGGCGATCTGTACCGAGCGTGGCTCGGGATCACCTTCGTGGATCATGCGCAGACGCGATTTGCGGCTGTTCCACAGGCTCATGTCACTGGTGACCATCTCCGAAACCACCAGGCCCGCACCGAGTCGTCGGCACAGCTGACGGAAAGGCTGGTCGGTGACGCCCGCCATCGGGGCGAGGACCAAGCCGTTTTGCACTGTATATGGGCCGATGCGTACTGCCGACATAGCCTTACCTGTTGTGGAGGCCAAATCATCCGCAGGCCGTGTAAAAAACCGTTTCACCCGGTCTGCAACGGCCCGTCCCACCAGCCGCTTGCGCCACCGTCAGATCGAACCGAGAGTTTGAAAAAGGGTTGGCATGATACCCGCTCTCGATGACTGGATAAAGGCTGAATTGGATAAAATCTGAACAGCTCGTTGCGGCGCTTGCAGGGAACGATTACACGGCATTTAGCACTGTAAATTCTGCGATCATGCAGCGTTCCCTGGCATAACGAGCCTGTATTGGATCAAGTAAAGCCGACGTTATGGCAGTGGGCCTGTCATTCCGGCGAACGGAAGTTCAGGCTGTAATTCACGGCCTTGGCGCCTGGATCAAGGATATCCAGCGCGATATGGATCGGCGTTTGCGGTGGCATCTCTTCCTTGCCGGCCATTTCGCCGCTCAGGTATTCACCGGGCTTGAACCGACGACTGGCAATCAACTGACCGCCGGTATCGGAAAAACGCAGCTCCAGCAGCGGGAACGGCTGGGAAAACGAGGCACGGTTGTAGATGATCGCGTCCACCACCAGAGCCCCCTGAAACTCGGGATGGCTGCGTACCACCAGATTGCTGCTCTTGAGCTGGGATATATCGACCTTGGTCGGCACCTTGCAGCCGATTTGCGGGCAAATCTGCTGGAACCACGGGCGATATTGATCCTGGCGAGCCAGTTGATCGAAATGGTACCAGACGTATTGACCGGCCAGACCCGCCAGAGCCAGTACGATCAACAGGCCCCACGCAAGGCGTCGGCCCCAGCGCGGTTTGGGCGGCTGCCAGTCCAGTTGCAAAGGGTCGTCAGTCAGGTCAAGCAGTGCCTGCTCGCGCACTGCAGGTTCGTTACGGCTGCGTCTGCCACGGGGTTCAGGTTCTGGTTCGTCGTCGTCCTGATCTTCGTCGTCATCCACGGCTGACCAGCGTTGCACTTTCTCGGCAGGCAGGGCCTTGCGCGGTGTGGTAACAAGCACGACGGGTTCGTCATCGTCCAGGTGCTTGTCCAGTGACAGCGAGGGCTCGGTCCTTTTGTCGTCGGGCAACGGCTCCGGGTCTTCGGGCGAATCCGGGTCGGGGATGACCTCGGCGTGCAGCTCGGGCAGACGTTCGACATCGTCGTTGTGCAGCGTGCCGACCCAGGCAGCCTCGTCGGTCTGGCGGTTGTCACGCTTCGCGGTAAGGCTCTCATCGTCAGTGCCGTCATCGCTGGCCGGGCGGGCGAAGGTGTCGGGTCGTCGAGTCTCGCGCTGTTCGAGGCGAGCCAGTTCTTCGTCCAGGTTCAGATTGTCCAGATCCAGCTCGCTGACCTGCCAGGGGGCATCGTCTTCAAGTGCCTTTTCCGGTTCTGGCTTCAGCTCGGGTTCGGGCGTCGACGCAGGCTCTGGTTGGGGCGGGGCTATGACCACCGGTGCGGCGCTCAGGGCCTCCTTTTCGGAGTCGACTATGGCGCGTTGCTCCAGCAACTGCCGGGCTGCGTTGAAAACCTGCAGGCAGGCTCCACATCGCACCACGCCGCGGGCCACGCTCAGTTGAGCGTGGCTGACTCTGAAACTGGTCTGGCAGTGCGGGCACTGGGTGACAAAACTGTCGGTCATGCGGCTGTCCGGTTGAAGCGGCGGTTAACGGCGGCGTCCCGTGATGCGTACCCAGCCATCTCGGTTTGCGATCGGGTCCAGATCAAAGCTGTCAGCATAGGCCGCAGCGACTTCCTCACCCTGTTCGGCCAGGATGCCTGACAGCGCCAGGCGACCGCCGGTTCTGACCAGCGATGCCAGTTGCGGTGCCAGGGAAACCAGCGGGCCAGCCAGAATGTTGGCGACCAGCACATCGGCTTGCTGATGTGGCAGGTCCTCGGGCAGGTACAGCGGGAAGCGCTCGGCAGCGATGTTATTGCGTCCGGCATTGTCACGAGAGGCTTCCAGTGCCTGCACGTCGATGTCAGTGCCCACGGCCTGTTCGGCACCCAGCAGCAGAGCGGCGATGGCCAGAATGCCCGAGCCGCAGCCGAAATCCAGCACGTTGCAGCCTTTGAGGTCCTGGCCGTCCAGCCATTCAAGGCACAGTGCGGTGGTCGGATGGGTGCCGGTGCCGAATGCCAGGCCAGGATCAAGCAGCAGGTTCACGGCATCCGGTTGCGGTGCAGCATGCCAGCTTGGCACGATCCACAGGCGCTTGCCGAAACACATTGGCTGGAAGTTATCCATCCAGCTGCGCTCCCAGTCCTGATCTTCGATGACTTCGGCGCTGTGCTCGGGCAGTTCTTCGCCGGTCAGCAGGCTCAGGTGTGCCAAAGCCATTTCGGCATTGGTGTCGGCTTCGAACAGCGCCAGCAAATGGGTGTGTGTCCATAGCGGCGTGGTGTTGAGTTCAGGCTCGAAAATCGGCTGGTCTTCGGCGTCCATGAATGTCACGGACACGGCGCCGACTTCAAGAAGGGCGTCTTCGTAGGTTTCGGCTTGTTCTGGGCTGATGGCGAGACGGACTTGCAGCCAAGGCATGGCGGATTACCTTCGATTTGGAAATTAGGTGCGGCTTGCACGGCCGGCGCGGCCGCAGGAAGCGGGCAAGTTTACTGCTATGCGCTGCAAACGACAAAGCCGCATCGCTGCGGCTTTGTCGTTCTGAAACACACTGGCTTATTGATTGGCCAGTTTGTGCTCCAGGTAGTGGATGTTGACTCCGCCTTCGCAGAAGCCTTCATCACGGGTCAGATCACGGTGCAGCGGGATATTGGTCTTGATCCCGTCGACCACGATTTCGTCCAGGGCATTGCGCATGCGTGCCATGGCTTCTTCGCGGGTCGCGCCCCAGGTGATCACTTTGCCGATCAGCGAGTCGTAGTTGGACGGAACCTTGTAGCCGCTGTACAGGTGCGAATCGACCCGCACACCGTTGCCGCCCGGTGCGTGGAAGTGCTTGACCAGACCTGGGCTTGGAACGAAGGTTTTCGGGTCTTCGGCGTTGATCCGGCATTCCAGCGCATGCCCTTTGATGACCACGTCATCCTGGGTGTACGACAGTTTGTTGCCGGCGGCGATGCTGAGCATCTCCTTGACGATGTCGATACCGGTGACCATTTCGGATACCGGATGCTCCACCTGAACACGGGTGTTCATCTCGATGAAGTAGAAACGACCGTTCTCGTACAGGAACTCGAAAGTACCCGCGCCGCGATAGCCGATATCGATACACGCCTTGACGCAGGCAGCCAGAACATCCGCACGCGCCTGTTCGTCGATGAACGGTGCCGGTGCTTCTTCCAGAACCTTCTGGTGACGGCGCTGCAGCGAGCAGTCGCGGTCGCCCAGATGAATCGCCTGGCCCTGGCCGTCGGAAATGACCTGGACTTCCACGTGACGCGGGTTAGTCAGGTATTTTTCCAGGTAGACCATCGGGTTGCTGAACCAGGCCGCAGCTTCGGCGCGGGTCTGGGAGGCGGCTTCGATCAGGTCTTCTTCGCGATGAACCACACGCATGCCGCGACCACCACCGCCACCGGCGGCCTTGATGATCACCGGGTAACCCACTTCACGACCAATGCGCAGAGCGGTTGCTTCGTCTTCCGGCAGCGGGCCGTCGGAGCCCGGAACGGTTGGCACGTTGGCCAGCTTCATGGCGTCCTTGGCAGAAACCTTGTCGCCCATCAGGCGGATGGTGTCTGCTTTCGGGCCGATGAAGGCAAAACCCGATTTTTCGACCTGTTCGGCGAAATCGGCGTTTTCAGCGAGGAAGCCGTAGCCAGGGTGGATCGCCGTGGCACCGGTCACTTCGGCAGCCGAGATGATCGCCGGAATGTTCAGGTAGGACAGATTGGCTGGTGCCGGACCAATGCAGACGGTTTCGTCTGCCAGGCCCAGGTGCATCAACTCGCGATCTGCCGTGGAGTGTACAGCGACGGTCTTGATGCCCAGTTCTTTACAGGCACGCAAGATGCGCAAGGCAATTTCGCCGCGGTTGGCGATTAGAACTTTTTCCAACATCGCAGGCTCTCCCCGGGTCAAACGATTGTGAACAGCGGCTGGTCAAACTCAACCGGCTGACCGTTTTCTACCAGGATGGATTCGATCACGCCGCTGGCTTCTGCCTGGATGTGGTTCATCATTTTCATCGCTTCAACGATGCAGATGGTGTCGCCTTTCTTGACGGTCTGACCCACTTCGACGAATGCAGGCGAAGTAGGTGCCGGGGTGCGGTAGAACGTACCGACCATTGGCGACTTGACCACAAAGCCGTTCAGTTTCGGAGCCGATGGTGCTTCTGCTGCGGCCGGAGCGGCTGCAGGCGCCGGTGCTGCAACAGGCGCAGCAACCGGGGCTGGCGCGTAGTAAGGCTGCGCTGGAGTCTTGCTGTGACGGCTGATCCGTACGGATTCTTCGCCTTCACGAATTTCCAGCTCGTCGATGCCGGATTCTTCCAGCAATTCGATCAGCTTCTTGACTTTGCGAATATCCATTAATCAACTCCCAAGGTTCTGTAAGGGCAATTTGTCGGCCGTTTCAAGCGATGTGGTCAGCGTCAGGCTGGACTCGTCATGGCTTGGCACTGGCGGCCAGTTGTTCCAGGGCGGCTTCCAGGGCCAGGCGGTATCCGCTGGCTCCCAGGCCGCAGATCACTCCTACAGCGACATCTGAAAAGTAGGAGTGATGGCGGAAAGGTTCGCGTTTGTGCACGTTTGATAAATGCACTTCGATGAATGGGATGCTCACTCCCATCAGCGCGTCACGTATTGCAACGCTTGTGTGCGTAAAAGCAGCCGGATTGATCAAAATAAAGTCCACACCCTCACCGCGCGCGGCGTGAATACGGTCGATCAGTTCATACTCGGCATTGCTTTGCAGATACATCAGGTGGTGACCGGCATCGCGCGCGCGTTGCTCCAGGTCCTGATTGATCTGGGGCAGGGTGATGGTGCCGTAGACCCCGGGTTCCCGAGTGCCCAGCAGGTTCAGGTTGGGCCCGTGAAGGACCAGGATAGTCGCCATTGCGTGTTCCTTTTATTGTCTGCGAGCGGTTTACGCCCGGCGACTATGCCGGAAGGGCAATGGACTGTCCAGTTAACAACAGTAGCCAGCACGATGAGCGATATTCGCGCAAAGTTTGTGACTCACCGTTTAGTTTTGGTCATTTGCCCTGTTCAAGCGTTCAATCAGGCCTGCGGCGTTGATTTCGCCGACGACTCGCACATTTTGCAGCTCTTCGCCGTTTTTAGCGAAAAACAGCAGCGCGGGAGGACCGAACAGCTTGTAGCGGTCGAGCAGGGCGCGTTGCTCCGCACTGCTGTCTGTCATGTCGAAGCGAACCAGGCTGTAACCCGATAATCCGGCAACGACCCCAGGATCGGGCAGAACTTCGTGCTCGATGACCTTGCAACTGATGCACCAGTCAGCGTACCAGTCGAGCAATAGCGGTTTGCCTGCGTTTTGCGCTTCCTGCATCACGCGGTCCAGTTCGGCTGAGGTGGTGATGGTTTGCCACTGGTTCGAGCTTGATGTGACTGTTGGGTTGTTTGCCGTGGCGTATTCGCGGCCCAGCGGACGCAGCGGGTCGGTTTGTCCGGACAGCGCGCCATACCAGCTGGCCAGCGCATAAACCAACAGCGCCAGACCGAGCAGTTGAGCGAGCTTTTGCCGAGTGGTCTTTTCAGTGAACTCCAGTGCGCCGAGAAACAGCGCAACACCCGCAGACAGCAGGCCGACCAGCAACAAGGTGACCTGGCCCGGCAAAACGCGGCTCAGCAAACCGATGGCCAGCGCCAGCAGCAGTACACCGATTGCATTTTTCACCGTGACCAGCCAAGGCCCGCTTTTCGGCAGCCATGCAGCACCACCGGTGGCTATCAACAGCAATGGCGCGCCCATGCCCAGGCCCAGCGCAAACAGTTTCAACCCGCCACCAACGGCGTCGCCGCTGGCGCTGATATACAGCAGCGCACCGGCCAGAGGGGCGGAAACACAGGGGGAGACCAGCAGACTGGAAACCACGCCCAGCACGGCTGCGCCCCAGAGTGATCCGCCTTCGGTCTTGCCGGCGATACGGTCCAGACGAGAACTGATCGACTGCGGCAGACGCAGTTCGAAAGCGCCAAACATGGCGATGGCAAAGATCACGAAAAACGCTGAAAACGGCACCAGAACCCAGGCCGATTGCAGGCGTGCCTGCAGATTCAGGCTCGCGCCAAACATACCCATCAACGCGCCGAGCAAGGCAAAACAGGCCGCCATCGGCAGTACGTAAGCCAGTGACAGGCTCAGGCCGCGCAGGCCGCCAACTTTGCCGCGCAGCACCACGCCGGACAGAATCGGCAGCATCGGCAGTACACAGGGGGTGAAGGTCAGACCTACGCCTGCGAGGAAAAACAGCGCCAGTTCTTTCCAGCTCCAGGCGGCTGAGGTGGCTGCTGTAGTGGCGGATGCCGAGACGGCAGGGCTGGCGGCCACATCGCCAATGTTCAAACGCTCGGTTTCAGGCGGGTAGCACAGGCCCTTGTCGGCGCAGCCCTGATAGGTGACAGCGAGCGTGAAAGGGCGTTGTTCACCGGGTTTGCGTGGCAGGTCGATGTCGAGAATGCCGTGATAGACCTCGACATCGCCAAAGTATTCGTCGTGTTTCTGTTCGCCCTTGGGCAGTTGTGCTTCACCCAGGCCGATATCAGCAGGCTCGGTGCGAAACTGGAAACGATGGCGATACAGATAATAGCCATCGGTGGCGACCAGCCTTAGCTTGATCGATTCTGGCGTGGTTTCGATCAGGCTCAACTGAAAAGCCTGCCGCACGGGCAGGAAGTCCTTGCTGTTATCCAGCGAGCCGCCGCCCAGGGTTGACGATGGGCGGCTGTCCAGCAGACCGGCACCGAAGGCGGGCAGGGCCAGGATCAATAACATCAGGCATAACAAACGGCGCATGGCAGTCTCGAATCTCGAAAGTCCGCGCATGATAGCGGAGTGTTTCGCGGCCTGCTGACAGGAGGTTTGTAAGGTGCGGTGTCATTCAGGTAACAGAACCACCCCGCAAGGCTACTTGCTACCCGCTGAAAACTTGCCGCCAGCCTCCTGTTCGTAGTACTCGGGGATTTTGTACTTATAGGTTTCCAGCCATCGTTGCAGGCTCAGGTCACGCTCGGCGGCGGTATTGATTTGTGGCGTCGGCGATGCAGCCTTGCCGCTGGCTTGCAGTTGCAGCCAGGTTTCAGTCTGTTTCTGCGCGTAAGGTGATTGCTCGTCGCTCGCAGCCCAGGCGCTGCTGACGATAAACAGTGTGAAAATGCTGCCGACGAGTGCGCCTTTCATGGTTGTGCTCCTGTTGTACTGGCGGACGCGAGAGGTGTGGCGCGGGTTTTTCCGATTTTTTCGGCTCGCGACTGGGCCTCGGTGATCTGCTCGGGCGTCAGTCCGGCTCGAGAGGCCAGTTCGGCTGCTTGCGTCCATTTGTTCTGGTAGATCAGCAAGGTGGCCAGATTGATTGCCGCCAGCGGATCGGACTGTTTGAGCTCCATGGCGGTGAGGAACTGGAAGCGCGCCTGTTCCAGTTTCAACTGATTGAGATAGACAACGCCCAGGTCGTTGCGGATTTTTTCGTCAGTCGGTTGCAGTTTGCTGGCCATGAGCAGATGTTGCTGAGCCAGCGCATTGTCGCCACGCGCCGCAGCCAGTTGTCCCAGCCCATGCTCACCCTCGGCTGCCCGACAGGTGCCCAGCAGGCTGCGATACAGCGGCTCGGCTTCGTTGCTGCCCAACAGCCGCAATACCCGTGCCTTGCGCAGGCGAACCTCGCCCAGGCTGTCCGGCAGGCTTTCCAGATTGGCGAGGCTGGCATGCAAGCGTCCCTCATCTGCCATGGTCTGAGCCAGATTCAGGGAGAACTCCTGATCCGATGTCAGTTTGGGGCATTGGCCGGACTGAGCCGTGGCTTGTGTCCAGAGCGCGCTGCCATCACTGGTACATCCGTTCAGCAACAGCAGCCCGAGTAGTGCGATCACTGGTTTCATTGCAATGCGTCCTTTCGTGCACGGGTAACACTGGATTCAACTGCCCAGTGCGCGACTTATGGCGATAAATCCAGGGCCCGCCAACACGATCAGCAGGGCTGGAAACAGAAACACCATCATGACCACCGACATCTTTGCCGACAGTTTGGAAATATATTCCTGCAGGCGGGTCAGGCGTCGGTCGTCAATCAGTTGCTTGAGCGTGAGCAGAGACTTCAATGCGCCGCCGCCCTGATGAATCAACTGATTGAGGATCACACATGTGTCACTCAATTCGTCGACGGCCAGCAAGGCCGCGGTTTTTCGCAGTTCTTCGCCCAGTTCCAGGCCGGAGTCGACCCGCACCAGCACCACACGAATTTCCTCGGAGAGCACCGGCAGCAAGTCTTTACCTTCAAGACTCAGCACGCGTAGCGCCTGCTCGACGGCCATGCCGGACTCGAACAGGATGCGCAGCAACGGGATAAACGTAGAAATTTCCACCACCACCTGTTTCTGGCGGCGCTGAGCGACGGCCGCGAGAATTCGTTTGGGCAGCAGATAACCGATTCCCAAGGCAAATACCGGCGCTATGAGCGGCTGCTCGACGCCTTTGAAAAGCAGCAGTTGGGCCACAATGACCACGACCATCAGGCCGACCGGAACGCCGACCTGGCATGCGGCAAACAATGAGCGTTTGCTGGCGCGCCGCCAGCCGATTCGATTGAGCAACATCTGGGTTTCCGAGTCCAGGCTGATGCTGCGCTGGCCAATGCGGGTATCGCCGAGCAACCGCAACAGGCTGCCGATGCGGCTTTCGCGAATCACCTGGCCCCTCAATCGTCTTGCCACCAAGCGTTCGTTACGGCGTTGCCGAGCCATGCCGGACAGCAGCA
This sequence comes from Pseudomonas syringae group sp. J248-6, assembly GCF_032586995.1. NCBI lineage: Bacteria > Pseudomonadati > Pseudomonadota > Gammaproteobacteria > Pseudomonadales > Pseudomonadaceae > Pseudomonas > Pseudomonas syringae group sp. J248-6. The sequence continues at coordinate 152,740 of NZ_JAWHOP010000005.1, forward strand.
GAAATGCGGCAGCGGCGAGCATCACGGCAGCGAGTAACAATTCCATCTAAATGCTCCTCAACATGCGCCACAGCACCACGCACCCTGTTGCCTGCAGGACGAAGGCCATGCTCAACATGATCTTCCCGCTGTCATCGTTCCACATATGCAACAGATAGCTGGGGTTCACGGTCAGAAAGTAGCCGGCCATGCCGACCGGCAGCAGCGCCAGCACTAGCGCTGTCATGCGGGTTTCACCGGTCATTGCGCGCAATTGGCGACCGGCCTGTTCCCGGTCACGAATAAGCTTGATCAGGTTTTCCATCAGCTCGCTGGCATTGCCGCCATATCGATGATTGACCCTCAAGCCAAGGGCAAACAGATGAAACTCGTCGCGTTCATACAGCTCGGCGAAATCCCTCGCGGCATCCGGCAGGCTGACGCCCAGTTGCACGTTCCGCTCGATGCGGCTCATGCCGTCCTTGAGTGGCTGATCCGTTGCTTCGATGCCGTGCAGCACCGCGTCGGCGAGGGTTCTGCCTGATTTGAGGCTGCGTACGGTATGGTCGAGCAGTTGCGGCAATTGCTGGATCATGCGGCGCACACGCACCTCATAGCGCCACGACACAAACAGGCGCAGGGTCAGCGGCACCGCCAGCAGCGCGCTGACCGCGCCGATGCCGCCGCCCAGTCCGTAGCCGATCAGAATCAACAAGGCATAGAGCGACAAAGCCAAGCCCATGCGCTCGGTCGGTCGGCCCAACCCTGCACGCAAAAAGGCCCGATCCAGGTAGGTCCATCCAGCCTTTTCAACCACAGGCTGAACCTGTCCGGCGGTCAGACGCTGCCTGACCCGTTCACTGGCGCCCTGATTGAGCGCGAGGTAGAACATGCGAATGGACGCAGTCAGCAGCAGCAAGGAGATCAGGCCGAGTACCAGTGATGCATTCATTGCGCCGCCTCCCTGAGCACGTCAGTAGCCTGGCCGCAGCTTGTCGCCTGCGGCGTGTGCAGCTTCGCGCATGAAGCCGACCCCGGTGCGGCGATCAAGGCGGAACAATGTATTGGTGACATAGATGTCATCGCGTATGCCGACTACCTCCACCACTTCGCTGACACAGCGTCGGCCATCAGGCAGGCGCGCCAGCTGGATAATCACATCCAGCGCCGCGCAGACCATCTGGCGCAGGGTTTTTTCCGGTATCAGTCGCCCGGTCAGGCCAACCAGCGTTTCCAGGCGCAGCAGAGCATCCTGAGCATTGTTGGCGTGAACGGTACTCATGGAACCGTCGTGGCCGGTGTTCATCGCCGTCAATACATCGAGCACTTCGACACCACGGATCTCGCCGAGGATGATGCGGTCCGGGCGCATCCGCAGCGAGTTGCGAATCAGGTCGCTGGCGCGCACCTCGCCATGCCCCTCGGCATTGGGCGGGCGGGTTTCCAGACGCACCACGTGCGGGTGGCTGAGCTGCAGCTCGGCAACGTCCTCGATAGTGACCAGGCGCTGGTTGCTGTCGATCAGTTGGCTCAGCACGTTGAGCATGGTGGTCTTGCCTGTGCCGGTACCGCCGCTGACGAGGATGTTGCAGCGTTTGCCGACCGCTTCCTGAAAAAACTCGAAAATGGACTGATCGATGGTTTGCATGGCCACCAGATCTGCGCTCTTGAGCATGTCCTTGCGAAATTTCCGGATCGACAGGCAAGGGCCATCCAGCGCAATCGGCGGGATGATGGCATTGACCCGGCTGCCGTCGGGCAGACGCGCATCGACCATAGGCGAAGATTCATCCAGGCGCCGCCCGAGTGGCGCGAGGATGCGCTGCATCACGCGCTCGACGTGGTGCGAGTCGATAAAGCGCAGGTCGGTGTGGTGCAGCACGCCATCACGTTCGACAAATACCTTGCCCGGCCCGTTGACCAGAATTTCCGTGACCGACGTGTCGCGCAGCAACACTTCAAGCGGGCCGAAACCGGTCAGCTCATCGACCAGCTCTTCGGCCAGTCGCTCCATTTCGTAGCGCGAAATAGCCAGCCGCAATCGCGCGACGTATTCGGCCACCTTGTCGATGACAAATTGCGCCAGCGCCGGTCGTGAGCCTTCGAGCAGGTTTTTGCCGCTTTCTTCGATGCCGTCGATGATGTAACGGTGCAGCACCAGTTTCAGGCCTTGGCCGTCATCGGCCTGCCCGCTGCCACGCGACGAGATACCAAACAGTTTTTCCGCCATTACCTGTTCCCCCACAGTCGAGCGAGCCAGCCCTGATCGGGTTTGTCGTGAGCCTCGGCATTGCGTGCCAGATGCTCGCCAAGCCGACGCAGCCCGGAACACAACGCGTCGCGTGAGGCCAGCTCGAACAGCGTCACTCCCTGGTTTTTGGCGTTGAGGCGCAGCTCTGGTGCCAGTGGCAATACGGCCTGCACCGGCAGGCCGAAGGTCTTGGCCACGGTTTCCGAATTGGGTGCGACCGAGCGCTGATAGCGATCAATCAGCAGGCTGGCGTGTTGCATTCTCATGCCTTTCTCACGCCAGTTATTAAGCACCGTCAGGTTGCGTCGACAGCCCAGTACGCTCTGGTCGGCGTACCACAGCAACTGATCGCAATGGCTGACCAGCGAGCGCAGTGCCTCGCTGTCCGGCTGGCCCACGAGGTTCACGACCACATGCTGAAAATGCTGGCGCAGGGCGCTGAGCAGCATATAAAGCTCCGCTGCGCTGGACTGCTCCAGATGATCGTCGGCTTCGCTGTACGCCAGAATGCGCAGACCACTTTCACTGGTGGTGAACGCACTGTCGATCAGCGTTGCATCGAGCCTGCGCAAGTGGCGCAGGGCATCGCCAAAGCTGAATGTGGATTCAAGGCCGAGCATCAGCAGGCTGTCGCCGCGCGGCAGGCCGAGGTCCAGCAGCAGCGTGCGTTGCCCGGTCTTGTGCACCACCATCGCCAAGTGCGTCGCGATCAAGGCTCCGTCGTCATCGCCTTGCGCGCCATACAGCACTGACAGGCCGCTCATGTTCGGGTTGGGTGTCACGGCAGGCAGGCGCTTGCTCAAGCGTCTGACCAGGCCGGCGACCTCACTGGAGCGAGAGCCATAGGCGACGAAATCCCGCGCCCCGGCACGCATGGCATTGAGCACCAGCTGGTTATCCATACCATCGCCGAGCGCAACGATGGCCAGCATCGGTTTGGCCTCCAGCGCACTCTCGATCAGGGCGCTCTGGGTCATCAGATGCTCACGGTCCAGCCCGACGAACACCACGCTGGCAAAGGTCACGTCCACCAGCGCGAGCAGATCGTCGAGGCTGCCGGTGCCTGCGCTGACCACCTGGCCCAGTGAGCCCAAGGCACTTTGCAGCCATTCCAGATCAGTGTTGTTGCGGGTGATTGCCAGGAAGGTCTGGCTCAGGCTCTGGCTCATTTGGATAACCCGTCGCGGCGGTCGAAGTCGCCGTTTTCCAGAAAATACAGGCGCGGAAAGCTTGGGTCGTAGGTGCGCAGCCCCTCACCCGGCAGCGAGGGCAATTGCGCGTTGGCGGCCAGCGGTTGAACCAGGTGCGGGGTGACGATCATCAGCAGTTCGCGTTCATCGCGCTGGATTTGCGAGTTGCGGAAAAACGCGCCGAGAATGGGGATGTCACCCAGACCGGGAAATTTGCCTACCGAGCCGACGTTGCTGGAGCTGATCAGCCCACTGACCACAAAGCTTTCTCCGTCGGCAAGCGCAATGCTGGTGTCGGTACGCCGTATGTTAAGCGCCGGCACGTTTGTGCCGGCGATGGTGATACCGGCAGAGAAATCCAGTTCGCTGACTTCGGGGGCAACTTTTAGCAGGATTCGGTCACGGCCCACTACTGTCGGCGTCAGGGTCAGGCGTACGCCAAACTCCTTGTACTCGATGGAAATACCATTGCCCTCGCCATTGGGCACAGGCACCGGGAACTCGCCCCCTGCCAGAAAGCTTGCACTTTGCCCATTGAGCGCAACAAGGCTGGGGCGGGCCAGGGTGTAGGCGTAGCCGCTGTTTTCCATGGCGTTGAGCATGCCCAGCACTTTGCTGCTGCCGCCGCCCCAGACAATATTGAAATTGCTGTTGTTCAGCGGAATGCTCGGCCTTGTGCCACTCACTGTACCGGGGGTGACGTTTACGCCGGGAACCGTGCCAGGCGCGCCGAACAGAAAGTTGTTCGAGCCCTTGCCGAATATCGAGGTACTGGCCTCCTTGAGTTTGGTGCGGCTGACTTCGATAAAGCGGATGTCGGTCTGCACCTGGCTGGGTAACTCGGCATCAGCAGATGGCGCAGGGACGGTCTCTACCATCGACGCCGTGGCCCGGCCGCGTACGAATACCATGCTCTGGCGCGGGGCGGTGGCGCAGGCGGTCCAGACCATCAGGCTGGTCGTGCCCTGCGCAACGCCCGTCAACAGAAAACCATCCGTACCGTTGACATGCACATCGGCAATTTTCGGGTCGCCGACGGCAATGCGGGTGATGGCCACAGGTGAGCGCACTTCCTGCTGAATGCCTTGATCGATTTCCACCGCCGCTGGCATTGCAGCAAGTCCTGCACAACTGCCGGAAGCGGCCCAGGCTGATTGTGCAGACAGCGCCGCCAAGGCTAACGCCAGCAGCCGGGGTTTTGTTACTGGCACGGAACAACAGCTCATCAAATGCAATCCTTGCTCAATCAGGGAGTTTGTTGCGTGATCTGGTTACCGCGTATGACCTCGACTGCGCGAGGCGTGCGAGTGGCTGCGCCCTGTGTCGGCGAGTTGGCCGGGCCCAGGCTCAATTGTCTGAAGCTGACCAGTTGGCGGTTGGCAGAGTCCAGTCGTTCGGCGGCATCACGGCTACCGGCTTCGCTCGCCCAGTAATTCTGAAGGTTGCCCTCGTCGGCGCTGCGCACGGCCAGACGCAGGACACCGGTTTGCGACGCCAGCATCAGCCGTGCCAGCAAGGCTTCCGGTACCGCGACGGTGACGGTTCGCGCGTTGATCCGCAGCTGTTCCTGTTTAAGGCGTTCGTCAGCGTTGATGTCCTGCACCGGCTTGCCGTTGCGATCCGGGCCGAGCAGCCCGCCAACCCCGAGAACTCGCAGGGCGGGTACGACCACCTGGCTGGAGCGATTCAGGTTGCTGGTGTCCTCGGGCAGATAAAGCAGCACATCCACATAGTCGCCTGGGCTGAGCTGCCCGGATGCGCCAATCACCTCGTCAACCTGCAACGCCAGCGCTCGTTCATGAGGGCGAATCATCCGCGCCAGTGTGCCGCCTGCTTCAAAACTGTTCTCGCTAAGCCAGGTTCCGGCCGTCAGTGTTCGCCAAGTGCTGCGGCCCACCAGTTTGTCGATGTGCTCGAAACTTCCAGGCGGAGCGACCTTGAGGCGCTCTACGGTCAGGTCTTCAGCCGTGATGGGGGTATAGGCCGGTACGTCCCGGGCCAAAACCACGACGTTGTGGCGCAGCGCATCCTCGACGGGCGGAGTCGGGGGCGTTTGGGGCGATATTTCGGTGGCGTCAGGCACCGTGGGCGGAGTGACAACTGCAGGTGCTTCGGCCGGTTTGCTGACGGCGATTCCCAGATAACCGGCAATCAACGCCCCCAGCAAAAACAAGACAGCAAGCACCATGGTAATGCGACTGCTCATGGCAACGTTCCCTTTGTCATTGCAGGACAACTTCAAACCGGTGCGACAACTTCGCAATGTGGCGCGGCGGACGACGTTCCCGTCCGTTATGTGACGTTAGCTCAAGACACTCAGAATGCCATTGTGCTTTGGTATAAAAATGCTGTTGCGTGAACAACATAGCGTTTGACCACGCCAGACGCAGGGGATGGCCAGTCTTATAACTTTCCGGTTAATGCTTTATTGAGATTGTGGGTTTACGTATTGGAGACAATGCTGTGCAGGCAGACGGTTTCGCATGTGATACGCATGTTCGCGCCTAGAAGGCACAAGGAGAAATGAGATGTCCCTTACACGGCTATACGTAGGTACCTATATCCGGGTTAAATCCTTTATCAAAGACCGTGAAGCTGCTTCGGGTATAGAGTACGCCTTGATCGCAGCGATGGTTGCAGTGGCTATCGTCGCTTTTGTTCCCACGATAAGCGGCAGGATCACTGCAATGTTTACAACTATTCAGAATGCGTTGTGAGTTGAGCACAGATGGAGATATGTCAGTAGATAGCCTTTTTCAACAGGAGTAATCTGGATATCCTGATCGCATTTATTCACGTTTAAAGGTGTCAAAATGGCTGTCCATCCTACCCGCCAACAGTTGCTGTTGGTTGATGACGAAGAGGACGCGAACGAGGAGCTTGCAGAACTGCTCGAAGGCGAGGGGTTCTGCTGTTTCACGGCGTCGTCCGTGAAAATGGCCCTGCACCAGCTGACAGCCCATCCGGATATCGCGCTGGTGATTACCGATCTGCGGATGCCGGAGGAAAGCGGTATCCAGCTGATCCGACACCTGCGCGAGCACACGTCGCGTCAGCACCTGCCTGTCATCGTGACCTCTGGGCACGCCGACATGGACGACGTCAGCGACCTGTTGCGCCTGCATGTGCTGGACCTGTTCCGCAAACCCATCTACCACGTTCGTCTGCTGGAAACGCTCAACAACCTGTTCCCCGAGCCGAAAATCTTTCAGGTTCAGTGACCACAGCGTTTTCGTAACCTTCACTCCACCACGCTGAATTCAACCCTCGCGGTCTGGCCGCTTTCGTCCAGTACGCTTAATTGATAACGGCCCGGCTTGCTCAGGGTCGGGGTGAAGTCTTGCCGGGTGTCGGTGTCCGCCAGTGGCGCGCCGTCAATGAACCACCAGTGATGTCCGCTGCCGCCCAGGGCCGAGAGTCTGAGGCGCAGCGCCTGACGGCTGCTCGCTGGCAGGCGCAGGTTATCGCCTTCGCGCACGCCGACGATGCTAAGCGGCGGTGCCAGGTTGAGGTTTTGTGGCGGGCAGTCAGGGTCGGCGGGTGGCAGGCGGGCTTCGCGTCGTTCAGCCCTGGGCAGCCAGGGTTCCAGAGGGGCAGGCCAAAGCGCGATGTCCTGCGCTTGAGCGTCCGGGCAACCGGCCGCCACGCTTAACCCCTTGGCGTTGATCCAGACACGTTCCTGCAAGCCCAGGCCGAGCGGCTGATCGGCCGCCTGCAAGGTTGGCGGCGTGGTGCCGTCCAGTGTCCAGGCGAAACGCTGGCGACGGCAGTTCGGGTCGCTTTTGCTCATCGGTTGACCCAGCGGCCAGCAGATCGCTGCCACGCCGACATTCAGCGGCACCGGTTGCACCGGCGCAGCGATCCCGCGCTGGCTGTCGCGATTGACCAGCACATCATGAACCTGAAGCATCAGTGGCGCTGCCGACGCCAGCCCGAACTGCCCCGGCACCGGTGTGCCGTCCGGGCGACCGATCCATACACCGACCAGAAAACGCGGCCCCACACCAATCGCCCAGGCATCGCGGAAGCCATAGCTGGTGCCGGTCTTCCAGGCCAGTTGCGGGCGCTGTACCAGCTCGGCGCGCGGGTCTATGTCCGGACGCGACTGGCCGCTGAGGATGCGCCGGATGATCCATGCGGCCCCTGGCGACATCATCCGCCGTTCGCGCAATCGGTCCTGCGGTTGCAATCGAACATCGGCGCTTCGCCCGCCACGAGCGAAGGCGCTGTATCCCGTCACCAAATCCTCCAGCCGACTGCCCGCACCTCCCAGAATCAGCGCCAGATTCGGCTCGGCCAGCGGCGGCAGGGTCAGCGGTACGCCTCCATTGCGCAGTTCGGCGGCGAAGCGCTTCGGTCCATATACCTCCAGTAACTGTACGGCAGGCAGGTTGAGCGACATCGACAGCGCCGAACTGGCGGCGACCGGCCCGCCGAAACCGGTCGAAAAGTTGCCCGGCCGGTAGTCGCCATAGCGCCGCGGGACGTCCTGCATCAGTGATTCGGAGTGGATCAGCCCGGCATCCATCGCCATGCCGTAGAGGAATGGCTTGAGGGTGGAGCCGGGCGAACGCAGCGCTGTCACCATGTCCACATGCCCGAAACGTTTGGCGTCGTTGATGTCCACAGAACCCACATAAGCGCGCACGGCCATGTTTTCTGCCTCGACTACCAGAATCGCTGCCGAGGTCCGTTCCGGAAGGCGCGCGCGCCAGCCCATCAGCAGGTCTTCCATGCGCCGTTGCAGTGAGGCATCCAGCGTGGTGCGGATAAGCGGCGGGCTGTTGGGGCGATTAAGGCGTCGGGCCAGCAGCGGCGCAAGGCTGGGTTCCTGTCGCGGTGCCAGCCATAACGGCTCTTCCAGAGCCTCGTCCACACTGGTTTGCGGCCATACCTGAAACTCGGCGAGACGCCTCAGAACTTTGTCGCGGGCAGCTTGCGCCCGTTGTGGATGACGGTCCGGACGCAGACGGCTGGGTGCCTGTGGCAGCACCGCGAGCAATGCAGCCTCTGCGCGAGTCAGATTGTGTGGGGATTTGCCCAGATACGCCCAGCTGGCGGCCGCCACCCCTTGCAAGGTGCCGCCGAATGGTGCGCGATTGAGGTACAGGCTGAGGATTTCATCCTTGGACAGGTGCCACTCAAGCTGCAAGGTGCGCCACAACTGGCGAAACTTTCCGGATAACGTACGCGAGTGCGGGTCGAGTAGCCGCGCCACCTGCATTGACAGCGTACTGCCACCGGATACCACGCGCGCGCCACTGAGGTTTTGCCAGGTGGCGCGCACCAGCGCCAGCGGGTTTACGCCAGGATGGCTGTAGAACCAGCGGTCTTCGTAGGTCAGCAGTGCTTCAAGGTAATAAGGCGAAACCTGCTCGTTGCTGACCGGATAGCGCCACACGCCATTGGCATCGGCAAAGCGCCACAGCGGTGTGCCGTCCTCGGCCAGCACGACGCGGGCCAGATCGTCTTTGGGCAGTGGCAACGGCCACAGGCGATCCGCCAGCCAAAGCAGGGCGATCAGCAGCATGATCGCGCCTGCCAGCCACTTGAGTTTTTGCCGCAGACGCAGAAGAAATTCAGGTTTCAACGCAAAGAGCCTTTATGATCCACGGAACCTGACACGCCTTGCGACGGCCAAAGCGGACAGATCATTTTCTTCACGACCCCAATCAGGACGTACATATGCAGGTAGAAGGCTTTTTTGAATGGCTCGGGCAGGCCATCGGCGCGGTGATTCGCTTCTTCGTCGACGGTCTGGCGTGGTTGTTCAACGGGTTTACCCATGCTGGAGGAAATTTTGTCGATGGCCTGTCCCGCACGCTGGGCATGGACACTTCACTGATCAGCATCGTCGCACTGATCATCGGCCTGATGCTGCTTTACTCGGCTGTCCGGGCATTCATGCGCGCCTCGATCATCCTCGGGATCATCTGGCTGGCGCTGGGCCTGTGGTTGCTGAGCTGGATCATTCATTGATGCGCTAACTCCGCCCCCACGCTGTAAGCGCGTGCCTTTGTGGGAGCGAACGTGTTCGCGAAGGCTTTATTCCTGACGATACATCTTCAGCGAATGTACCGGCCCTTTCGCGAACAATGCGGATCGCCGCCCCGGTCGCTCCCACAGGTACGCATTCCAACCAACCAATCAGTCAGCGATCATTTGCCCTTTACCACCATCTGCGCAGGTGCATCACCCAGAGCCTGCCAGTTCGGGCGGTACATGGATTCGACCTGCGGCGGCGGCACGCGGTATGTTCCCGGCGTGACTGCGCGGGCCAGGTAGAGCAGGTGCACGGTGCTGCTGCCGTCGATATCCAGCGCCGCCACGTAACGATCACCGCGGTATTCCTGATGCTTGATCCCGGCGTTTTCCATCGATTCGCGGATCGTCTTCACTTCTTCACTGGCGTCTTCCAGGCTTGCCGAGCTTTGCGCCAGGTTCTGGTTTTCCAGCTCCAGGCCCGCAGGCAGCAAGTCCACCACCAACGCATCCGGTACGCGCTGTTTGGCACCAATCTCCAGATGCACCAGCACCAGTTGCCCGGTTTTCAAGGCGCCGACGTTCAGTGGCGCGCCGCTCAGGCTCAGGTATTCGCGACGAATGCTCAGGTTTTCGCCACCGGCTGCAGGCGTCTGGGTTGGATAACCGGAAACGGTCAGTTGCTGATAGAGCGGTTCGCTGCCTTGATTGTGTACTGAAAGCGGCGAGGCCAGCAGCCCACCGTCCAGCTTGAGGCCCGGCTGTTTGTTGCTCAACTCGCGGGTTTGAGTGCCGCTGGTGAGGCTGGCGGTCCAGTCCTTCTCCGCTTTACCCAGCAGGTTACGACCGGCAAGGAACAGCGAGTTGCTTTCCTGAGTGGACAGGTAGCGATTGGCGGCCACTTCATCGGCCAGGGCAAACAGGCGCTCGTCACGCCTTTCCCTGGCGAGATCATTTTCTTCCAGCAAGGCCAGAATCAGTGCCTGATCACGCAGCGAGCTGCCGTAGTCGGCCAGCCATTCATTTTTGCGGCTGACTGCCAGGCCGGCGCTCAGGGCCAGATCGGCACGCGGTTTGTCGCCCATCTTTTCCAGCGCGACCGCCAGTTGCACCAGCGGCAGCCCGGAGCGGGCGTCACTGCGTCGGTCGAACAGGCTGCGCAAGGCCGCAAGTGGAGCCTGTTGGCTGCGTGACAGCACCAGCCCCGCATAGGCTTGCACGGCGAAGCGCGTATGTTCGGCGTTCTGGCTGTAATTGACCTGAATCTGCCCGGCATCCTGCAAATAGCGCAGCAGGCGTTCACTGGCTTTCTTCAGCGCGTCCGGTGGTACGGCAAAGCCCTGATCGCGGGCGCGCAGCAGGAAGTCGGTGACATAGGCAGTCAGCCAGTATTCCTCGTCGCTGTCCGAACCCCAAAGGCCAAAGCTGCCGTTGTAACGTTGCATGCCCAGCAGGCGCTCGATGCCGATCTCGACCTTGCGCTTGCGTTCGGCATCCGGTTCGCCGCTCAGGCCCAGACGCTTGAGGGTCGCCGCGTCGGCATACAGCGATGGATACAGGCCGCTGGCGGTCTGCTCCAGGCAACCGTACGGGTAGGCCTTCAATGCCCGAATCTGTTCACCGATGTTCAGCGGCGGACGGCTCGCCAGCGACAGCATGGCTTCGCGACCGGCAGGCTCGAAGGCTTCAAGTGCACCGTCCGGCAGGCTCCAGCTTTGCTCGTTGAGAGTGGCGCGATAATGCCTGAGCATCGCCGGGTAGGCAGGGCGTACACCGATGCTCCACTCGCGAGTGAAGGCGGGCAGGGTTTCACCGGGCAGGTCCAGACCTTCGACCAGCACTTTGATTTTGCCCTGACCCAGTCCACCCTGCGCCAGTACCGGCACTTTAAGGGTGACGCGCTGCCCCTCTTTGAGTTGCAAGGGTTTGCTCTGATCGCCGCCAGGAATGCTCAACTGGCCTTCAGCGCTGATCTTCACGTCCAGTTTCTGTGCTTTGCCCGACAGGTTGGAGATGTCCAGCGCGACGCTGGTCTGGTCGCCACCGGCCAGAAAACGCGGCGTCGACAGCTCGGCGATGATCGGCGCAGCCACCACGGTTTTCGCCTCGGCCATGCCGTAGCGGTCGTCAGTCCAGGCCTGAGCCATGACCCGCAGTTCGCCGTTGAAGTCTGGAATGTCGACACTCGCTTCGCCTTCACCCGCGTCGTTCAGGGTAACCGGCGCGCTTTGCAGTGCCACGATGGTCACGCTGGTGTCCGGACGCTTACCGCCTTTGGCCAGCGCATCACCACCGAATGCCATGCTGGCCAGACGGCCCTGACCGGCTTCGATCAACTGGCCGTAGATGTCCAGTTGGTCCGCGCCATACTGCTTGCGGCCAAACAGACTGGCAAACGGGTCGGGCGTGGCGTAGCGGGTGATGTTGAGAATGCCGACGTCCACTGCCGACACCAGCACTTGCACCTGCCTTGGCACGCTGCCATCGGCATTTTTGGCGACAATCTTGAGTTTAAGCGGCTGTTTGGGGCGCATTTTCTCCGGTGCGGTGACCGTCAGCGCCAGTTTGCGTTGCGCACGATCCAGCGGCAGGTGCAGCACTCCCACTGCGCGTTTCGGTGTGACGTTGGCCTTGCGCTCGCCGGGGCGTATGACCAGAGCGGTGACGTACAGATCGTGGCGCGCCCACTTTTTATCCAGCGGGATTTCATACGATTTGCCCTCGGCCGGCACGTCGATTTCCTTCCACCACAATGGGCCTTCGCTGGACTCGACCAGCAGATAGCCCTTGCCCGCAGCGGGTGGCGTGACGGTCACAGTGGCGGTGTCGCCGTCGTTGTAGGCCGGTTTGTCCAGCGCCAGCTTGACCTGATCCGGCCTGACCGCGCCGCCATCGGTGTTGTCCTGCCAACGATAGCCCGCCCAGAAGCGCAGGCTGCTGACCATACCGGTGGACGGGTCTTCCACTTCGACACGGTAAGGGCCCCACTCGACCGGGAAGCTGATTTTGGCCGTTGAGTCCTTGGTGATGTTGAGGGTTTCCTCGTTCAGGTTGAGGAATTTCTCGTTGAAGTGGTAGCTCCAGCCATCGTTGGCCGAATAATTCCAGTAGTAGTCACGGCGCTCACGAATCAACCGGACTTTTACATTATCTGCGGCCAGTTTGTTGCCAGCGGCATCGGCCATCACGATTTCAAATTCGGCCGGGCCGTCGCCGTTGGTCTGCGCTTCGCCCTTGCCGGCTTCGTCGTCGTAGTCATCGCTGCCTGTACTGCTGCCGAACAACGCACGCACGCCGGGCAAGTGCTCGGCAGGCCAGATCGGCTGCACCAGACGACGGGTGATCGGACGCCCGCCGGACTCTTGCAGGCTGGCTTGCAGAATCAGTTGCAGTGGCGATTTGGCTTGCGCCCATTCGCTCTGCACGGCAAGCGTCGAGTGGCCTTCTGCGTCGAGCGTAACGGGCTCCAGCTCCAGGTCATGCTTGAGGTCTTCTTCGGTGATCGAACCGAACTGATAGCCCGGCAGTTTCGGCACGGCTTCGCGCAGCGGACGCACGTAGACCTGACCGGTCAGGGTATTGCCCGAGGCGGGCGCGCCGTACAGGTAGCGGCCAGTGATATCGAACTCGGGGTTGTCAGCAGGCGCAACCGGTGTGTCGCTGCCCTTGAGTTCCAGAGCCAGGCGCTCGGGCAGGAAGTCTTCAACCTTGAATTCATAAAGCTGCGGTTTGCCGTCGCCCAGGTCGAACACCAGTTGCCAGCGACCGGTGGGCGCTTCGTCGGCGAGTTGCAATTGATACTGATAGAAACCGCTGCCGTCGGCCTCCCAGACGAATTTGCGGCTGACCTGATCATCAGGGCGGCGCACTTCGACGGTAATGGGTTGTGGCTTGACGTTCTTGCCGTCGCTGTCACGCAGCAGGCCGTTGAGCAGCACGGTTTCACCGGGGCGATACAGGTCACGCGGGCCGAAAATGAAGAATTGCAGCGGGTGAGCCTGCGGGCCGGAGATGTCGAACTCGGCCAGGTCCAGCGCCGAGCTGTTCAGGCGCAGCATGCTGGTCTGTTCGTCCTTGTGCGCCAGCACCACTGCGGCCTTGGCTGGCAGCGGCAGTTGAGTGTGGCCGTCGCTGTCGGTCTTGCCCTGGGCGACAACCTTGCCGCTGTCGTCGTACACGTCGATGCTCACATCGCTCAGGGCCTTGCCGCCCTCGAGCGCTTGAGTGAAGACGTCCAGACGGTTGCTGTAACTGTGTACCGACAGGCCGATATCACTGAGGGTGAACAGGGTAGCCGGCTGCGAGTAGCTGTAGGTCCCCGACGCGCGCATCACTGCCAGATAAACACCCGGCTGTTGCAGAGGTTTGATACCGGCAATCGGCAGCAGCAGGGTCTCACGGGTATTGCGCGCAGGCTTGAGGTCGAAACGACCGCTGTAGACCAGTTCGGCCATAGGCAACAGCTCTTCGGAGCTGTAGCTGGACAGGCTCGACGCGCCGTCCCACTGGGCGAGGAAGTTGGGCATCGAGTCGGGTTTGACGCGGAAGAATTCGACATCCACCTTGTCGACGTTCAGGGCGATGACCGGCAAGCCCTCGGCCAGCCGCGTCGGCAACAGGCTGCCACGGCTGGCGAAGCCGACGGTGGCTTGCAGGTCACGGGTTTCCAGACGGCTGATGTATTCGGCCGCGAGTGTGGCCTTGTTGACGGCCTGCAGACCGGCATCGACGGTCAGCACCAGCTTGCGCTGCGGCTCCAGGTGGCGCAGGCGCAATTCCATGAGGTTGTCCGACAGCTCCCAGGCACCGTCGACCTTGCCGTTCTTGCTGTCCACCAGATGAAGTTTTTCGCCGAACTTCTGTTCCGGATCGAGCGGCACGGAAAAGCTCACCGACAAGGCGCTTGCACCGTCGATCTGGATTTCCGACACGTCGATGACGGTCAGTTCGCGTCCTGCGTAGCGCTTGCTCAGCGCGGCGAGGTCGACTGCGGGTTTGGGCTTTGTATCGGTAACCGCTGCCTGAGTCGTGGGTGCCGCGGCTGGCACAGGCTTATCCTGAGAGGAGGAATCACAGGCGCTCAGCAACGCAAGCGCGCAAGCCAGAAACAATCCTTTGTTGAACATGGTGGCACTCATCGGCAACGGTAGAGAGGGTGCGACTATATAACAGTCGTGATGACAAGTATTACTGTCAGATTGAACAGGTAGCCCCTCGCATTCCTCGCACGCCAGCGCAAGACACAGAGCGCGGCGATCGTTCCTAACGCTCACCAGCGTGGGAATGCCTTGAGTGACGCTCCGCGTCACAACTGTTCGCTGCGCTGCACATTCATGACCTGGCCACCATCATCTGAACAGCAAAGCCTTGGCGCTCTGGCTACAATGCTCGCCTTGCCGGGAGTTCTCATGTCCACGTTGCTCAACGATTGGCGTCATCGCTCAACCCATCGTCGTGTCTGGGCGCTGGCTGCGCCGATGATTCTGTCGAATATTTCCGTTCCGCTGGTAGCGCTGGTCGACAGCGCAGTGATCGGTCATCTGCCGCACGCGCATCAGTTGGGTTCCGTCGCGGTCGGGTCGACGCTTTACACCTTCCTTGCCTGGGCCATGGGTTTTCTACGCATGGGCACCACCGGTTTTGCCGCGCAGGCGGCAGGGCGCAATGACAGTGCTGCGCTGCGCCGGATCCTGTTGCAGGGGCTGTTGCTGGCCGTCGGGCTGGCGTTGTTGCTGGGTGTGATCGCCTTGCCGTTCAGCCATCTGGCGCTGGCGATGATGCAGCCGTCTGCCGATCTGCAGCAAATGACCCTGGATTTCTTCCACACCCGGCTGTTTGGCCTGCCTGCGGCGCTGGCCAGTTATGCGCTGGTCGGCTGGTTTCTCGGCGCGCAGAACGCCAGAGCGCCACTGGCCATTCTGCTCATCACCAATCTGGTCAATATCGCGCTCAACCTGTGGTTCGTCATCGGCCTGGACTGGGGCGTGGTCGGTTCGGCGCGTGCCTCGGTGCTGGCAGAGTGGACCGGCGTAGTGCTCGGTCTGCTGCTGGCCCGCAAGACCTTGCGCGCCTGGCCGGGGCAGATCGTCTGGTCAGCCCTGAGGCTATGGAGTAACTGGAGACCCTTGCTGGCGGTCAATCGAGACATCTTTCTGCGCACACTGGCGCTGCAATCGGTGATGTTCCTGATCACCGTGCAGGGCGCTCGTCTGGGTGACGCAACGGTTGCCGCCAACGCATTGTTGCTCAACGGCCTGCTGTTGACTGCCCATGCACTGGACGGGCTGGCGCATGCAGTCGAGGCTCTGTGCGGCCATGCCATTGGTGCGCGTGACCGGGATACGCTGCGGCGCTCGCTGGTGGTCGCGGGAGGCTGGTCACTGATTGCCAGCGTGGCATTTGCGCTGCTGTTTCTGGTGGGCGGGCATGGGTTCGTCAGCGTGCAGACCGATATTCCCGAGGTTCGCGCAACGGCCATGACCTATCTGCCATATCTGGCGCTGATGCCACTGCTGGCCGTCTGGAGTTACCTGCTGGACGGGCTGTTCATCGGTGCCACCCGTGCGCGTGAAATGCGCAACGCGATGCTGTTCAGCGCAGCAGGCATCGCGCCGCTGGCTTATCTGGCTTCTAGCCACGGCAATCACGCGCTATGGCTGACGTTTCTGGCCTTTACCCTGCTGCGCGGCCTGAGCCTTGGCGCCATTGCCTGGCGATTGACGCGCCGCGACGGCTGGTTCGTTCACTGAGTCTTCAAGACCGCACGGTTCTTTTCCGCGAGCCTTTGCGGGGTGTGATTGACGAACATGTCGACCTCGTCGATCACCGGTGCCAGGCCGCTTAACAGCTTGGCAAATGCGCCGACCAGCGTGCCGTGATTGGTGCGCGAGAAATACAGATCGCGTACCGGCACACCCGCCTCGCGCAATGCCCGCGCCAGGCCACCGGTGTTGCGTTTGGGGTTGACCAGCGAGTCCGTATTCGAGGCCATCAGCAACGCAGGGGGCGCGCTGGAACTGACGTGGTTGATGGGTTGCGAGTCAGGCGGTGAGTCGGGGAAAAAGAATACCGGTTTCACATCGGCGTTCTCGATAGGCAGAAAGTCGTACGGCCCGGCCAGCCCGATCCAGCCGCTGAGAATGGACGGCGACAAGCCTTCACGGGCCAGCCAGCGCGGGTCGAGCGCCAGCATCGCAGCGTTGTAGGCACCTGCACTGTGGCCCATCACGTACAAGCGGTCAGGATTGCCACCGTAGGTTTTTGCATGCTTGTGCGCCCAGGCCAGTGCCTTGGCTGAATCTTCCAGAAAGCTTGGGTAGCGCACCTGCGGATAGAGCCTGTAGTCGGCAATCACGACGACCATGCCACGTGCAGCCAGAGCCTCGCCGACGAAGGCGTAATCGGCTTTCGAACCGGTGTTCCAGCTGCCACCATAGAAAAACACCACGACTGGCGCGTTGGCCGGTTTAGCCTGCGGGGTGTAAACGTCCAGCGTGTTACGTGGATCCTGCCCGTAAGCCAACCCGTAGACATGATCGACAGGGCCGGTCGGATTCAACGTGTTGAGCAGCTTCAAGGGCGAGCAACCGGACAATGCTGCCAGTACGGCCCCCGTCATCAGTGTCAGGAAAATCACTCGTATCATAAGGGAAGGGCTCTGGCAGATAAGTCGGATATGCCTGAGACCGTCGCGCTTCGCCCCAGTGCCGCATAGTTACTGCTACGTCATTCAATAGCGTCCGGATCACCCGAAGAACGGCCATTCGCCTTGCTGGCAAAGCTGATGCGCGGGCTGCTCAGTGTCAGGCCATCATCGTCGATCTGCACCGTGCTGGACCCCGCATCCAGCGTGACTTTGCTGCCTTCACCAAGGTATAGGCGGACCCCGTCTGCCAGTTGCAGCTGTCGGTCAGGCCCGATGAACATTTGCCGGTCGATGTGCATTTGAACGTTATCGACAGGCGCTGGATCATTCTCGCGACGCGTCTCCTGCGCCGGCAGACAGCCGATGATCAGTGGTGGGTGTGTGTCATCCTCAGAAAAGCTCACCGCCACTGACATACCGACGCGACATTCGATATCCAGCCCCGGTGCCAGATGCAGCCAGCAGCCACTGCCCGGATCATTCGGGTGCTGCCACTCCCATTCCAGCCGGACGCGCACCCGGCCTGCCGCATCAAGCCTTGCCGGTTCACCGTTGATGCCGATGATCCAGCCGCGCTGAAGTGGCGCAATGGGCGGTCGCGGCACCGGGGCAGGCGTTCTGAAGCCGACTTCCCAGGGTATGGCCTTGAGCTGGTTGGAGTAGCGATCTGATGCCCCGCGGTCATTGCCATCAACGAGGCCAAAGCGATGCCGGACTTCGGTTATCAGCCACATGTGGTTCCAGTGCTTCTCGGGATGGTCGGCCAGCGGCAGCAGTTCTGCGCAGGTCACGAACGGCAAGGTACTCTCGCCGGTTGCGTGTTGGCCTGCGCGGCTGCCGGGCAGTTGCGTTGCATGCTCGGTGACGGCAAACCGGGTGACACCGGACTGTTGCGCGAATTGACGCCAGCGTGCGACAGGGCTGCGCGCAAACCCGTGCAGGTTGGCACCGAACACCAGTTCGTGGCGACGTCGTGAATGGACAAAGTGGTAGTGAATGCCTTCTTCTGCGCACAGGCGCTGGACCAGTTGCAGGTCGGATTCCTGATACTGCACGCAACAGTCGCGTTCGCGGCACTCGGTCGGCAGGTCAAAACGGAAACAGTTCTTCAGACCATGTTCTTCGAGCACCTGGGCGATGATCCGGGTGGCGGTCATGTGCTGAAAGATACGCGACTGGTGGCGTAACCCGAGGCAGGCCAGCCGAGGCCCCATTATCAGCGTGTAACAAGCCGGGCCGGGTTGGTAATGCTTGCGTGTCGCGCCTTGAATCTGACCGTGAAAGTTCTTCCGGCTTCCGAAGCTCAGCAAGGCAGGCTTGTACATCAGGCCGGTCAGGTCCAGATCCAGGCCGTCGCCAAGAATGTCCAGTTCAAAGGCAAAAGGCTGGCTGATCGCCTCGCTTGCGCTGAACGATATGACAGTGAAGCAGCGCTGCAGGCGGGCAATTTCCAGACGAAAGAGCGGCGCGCTGGTGGGGTCGGGCATGATGGAGTGCTTCTCTACCGGGAATGCGACCGCGAATTCTGGCGCAGAAAACGGGCAGGGTAGAGGGCTGCAGGTAGAACAGGACGTTGCCTACAAGGAATGTTGGTAGCGGCTTACGATGTGCGCATGACCATCGCGCCAACGCGCAGCATTGGCACGACAGTCACAGTAGATGGAGCCCGATTGCAGGCACCATCGCAAATCCTCAAATCAGGACGACAGGTACGAAGAACGTGTCAGCCCCAGGCGCAGGGCGTCGAGGAAGTAGGTACGCTCGCGCGGGGTAATCTTGGCGCTGGCGACCTTGTCCCGGTAATGGGTCATCAGTTCTTCCGGCGACAAATGCACGTAGCGCAGCATGTCTTCGATGGTGTCGTGGGTTTCGATGCCTGCGTGGTAAACACTGCCGTCCGGGTTCTGGTAGATGTTCACCGAGTCGGTATCACCGAACAGGTTGTGCATGTCCCCCAGAATTTCCTGGTAGGCGCCTACCAGGAAGATCCCCAGCAGATAGTCTTCGCCTTCGTTCAACGAGTGCACCGGCATGCTGGTCTCGATGCTCTGCTCATCGACGTACTGCTTGATCTTGCCGTCGGAATCGCAGGTCAGGTCCTGAAGCACGGCGCGGCGCACCGGCTCTTCGTCCAGACGGTGCAAGGGCAGAATCGGCAGCACCTGGCCGATGGCCCAGGTATCGGGCAGGCTCTGGAACACCGAGAAGTTGCAGATGTACTTGTCGGCCAGCTTGTCGTTGAGTTCGTCGAGTACCTGACGGTGTGAGCGTTGACGTGCCTTCAGCGAGTTGTACAGGCGGCGGCAGACGGCGAAGTAGCATTGCTCGCCCAGTGCCTTTTCCGACAGGCTGATCTTGCCATCGGCATACTGGGCCGCGATGTCGCTCATGTAGTGCGTGGCGCGCCAGTAGGTTTCGGTGACCATCTCGATGTCGGTCGGACCCAGCAGGTCCACCAGCCATTGCACGGTTTCCGGCAGGCTGGCCTTGTCGGCGATTTCCGGGACTTCGTCGTTGTGTTTTTCGACGTCGGTCACCTGAACCACCAGCATGGCGTGGTGGGCGGTCAGCGAGCGGCCGCTTTCCGAGAAAATATGCGGATGCGGCAGGCTCTGTGCATCGCAGAATTCCTTGAGCATACCGACCACTACACCTGCGTAGTCGTCCATGTCGTAGTTGATCGAACTGGCGTTGCGTGAGTGTGTGCCGTCGTAATCGACGCCCAGACCGCCGCCGACATCGATGTAATCCACCGGCAGGCCGAGTTTGCGCAGCTCACCGTAATAGCGGATAGCCTCTTTGAAGCCGTGCTGGTAATCAGCCAGGTTGGCGATCTGCGAGCCCATGTGGAAGTGCAGCAGGCGGATGCCTTGATCGAGCCCAGCCTTGCGGAAGCGTTCGACCACCGACAGCAATTGTGCGGCCGACAGACCGAACTTGGATTTCTCGCCGCCGGTGTCTGCCCATTTGCTCGACGCCAGGGAGGACAGACGCACGCGTAGGCCCACCTGAGGGGCGACCTTCAGCTCGGCGGCTTCTTCGATGACCAGCTCGACTTCGGATTCTTTCTCGATGACGATGAACACGTTGTGGCCCAGCTTCTGACCCATCAGCGCCAGACGGATGAACTCACGGTCCTTGTAACCGTTGCAGACGATGGTGCCGCCTTTGGGCGCCAATGCCAGCACAGCCATCAGCTCCGGTTTGGAACCCGCTTCCAGGCCGATAGAGACGTTCTGCGTGGCGATGATGTTTTCTACCACCGCTTCTTGCTGGTTGACCTTGATCGGGTACAGCGCGGTGTATTGGCTCTGGTATTCCAGGCGCGCAATGTTGCTGTCGAATGCACCGGTCAGTTGACGCACACGGTCTTGTAGAATGTCGGGGAAGCGCACCAGCAAGGGCAGCGACAGGCCGCTCTTGCGCAGGTTGTCGACCTGTTCGTAAAGGTCGATGGGCGAGCTGTCCGGCCCATTGGGACGGACTTCAACGCGACCTGCTTCGTTGATTGCAAAATAACCCGCGCCCCAATGGCGAATACCATAAACGCTGCGGCTGTCCGCAACTGTCCATTGGCTGCCATCGTCTTTGCGTGTGCGTCGTACGGACATCGAAGTCCCCTATAAAGAAGTCGTTGCGCCAGCCAATAGCCAGCTGGGCGCAGTGTAATGAGTTGAAATGACGATTTGATTCGCTGCCCGCTACGCGGGTTCAGCCGCCGGACTTTTTAGCCTTGAAGCCTTTTTTGATCAGCTCTGCCAATAGCAGTTCGACGTGATCGCCCTGAATCTCGATCACGCCGTCCTTGAGCGATCCGCCTGTGCCGCAGCGCTGTTTGAGGGCCTTGGCGAGGTCTTTGAGCGGCTCTTCGGCCAGCGGGACACCACTGATGGTGGTGACGGTCTTGCCGCCACGGCCTTTGCTTTCCCGGCGCACGCGGGCAATACCGTCTCCTTCGGGGATGGCGGTCTGTTTGCAGGTGCAGTCGGCAACGGGCTGACGACAATCCGGGCAGTGACGCCCTGCGTCGGTTGAAAACACCAGGCCACCGAGGGCGGCGAGAGAAGCGGCTTTTTTAGCCACGCAAAAATCCTCTTGTTGAGGACTGAAGATGGGTCGGGCTCACACGAGCCATCGACCGCGAAGCCCCACTCTGGCAGGGGCAGCGCTACTGGAACGGCAGGGCCGGTCCAGTTTGAAAAGGTCGCGCAGTGTAACGGCAAACAGACCGGTTGCTAAGGGGCTGGATGCGCCAATTTCTGAACACTGGCTTACTGAGCATTCTCTATCTGCTGCAGGTAGCGTTTCAGCGCCGCGAGCGAGTCCGGGCAGTAAGGGATTTCTTCAGCCTGATGCAGAACGTCGGCGATGGGCATGAAGCGCGCTTCCAGCACTTCTTCGGGCTGCAGTCTCAAGGGGCCGTCCCACACGGCCGAAAACACGGCGCACCAGAGCCGGTTGCCCGGCTGATCGAAGAAAAACCGTTCGTGGGCCTGCAACGGCACGCCACTGACGCCCAGTTCTTCTTCCAGCTCCCGGGCAGCGGACTCGTCATAGCTTTCATCCGCCTGCACCATGCCGCCCGCCGCGACATCCCAATAACCGGGATAAATCGCTTTGCTCAGTGTGCGCCGGTGCACGCACAGCTCACCGGCACTGTTGAACAGCAGGATATAGGTGCCGCGCCCGATCAATCCGCGTTCACGCAAGTCGGCGCGGACCTGTGAGCCGAGCAGTTGGTCCTGTTCGTCGACCCAGGCGATCTGCTCGGCATCCGAGGCGGCGCGGTGCGCGGCCTCGTTGGCAGGAATAGGCATCAGCCTTGATTCAGCAACTGGCGCAGGTCGATGACCGCGGCGTTGGCACGCGAGATGTAGTTGGCCATGACCAGCGAGTGGTTAGCGAACACACCGAACGGGCTGCCATTCAGAATCATCGGGCTCCACAGCGGTTCCTGGGACGCTTCCAGCTCACGAATGATCTGACGCACGCTGACGGTCGCATTCTTCTTGGCCAGTACATCGGCGAAGTCGACCTCGATGGCGCGCAGCAGATGCGACAGAGCCCAGGCCTGACCGCGTGCTTCATAGAACACGTTATCCACTTCCAGCCACGGGGTCTCGACGATTTCCTCGTCTACCTGCGGTACTTCGCCAGGCTTGACCGAAACAGCGGCCTCGGTTTTCAGCGTGCTGTTGAGTTTGACCCGACCGACACTGGCCGAAAGGCGTTGCGACAGCGAGCCCAGGCGGGTGCCGACATCACCCAGCCAGTTGTTCAGGTTGTCGGCGCGGGCATAGAACAGCGCGCCTTTCTGGTTCGGGTCGGACAAACGTGCCTGGTAGCGACTCAGAGAGTTGATACCTTCGGCGTATTGCGACTCGCTGGAAGGCAGGATCCAGCTGCGATTGTTGAAGTTGAACAGCGGCTCGGCGCGAGCCAGATCGCCATCTTCGGCAGATTGAGACTGGGAACGGGCAAAGTCCTTGCGCAGCGCACGACTCAAGTCACGCACCTGAACCAGTACCCCGTATTCCCAGCTTGGAATGTTGTCCAGCCACAAACCCGGAGGCATGCGGTCGTTGGACAGGTATCCACCGCGCTTGTTGAGCAGTGTGCCGGCCACGGTCTTGAGCGTTTCAACGGTCGTGTAGCCAATAACCATTGGCTTGCCTTCGCGCTCGGCGGCGGCTTGAGCGTTCTGTTGTACCGGGAACAGTGCAGGCTCTTTGCTCCAGTACCAGCCGACTACCAGTGCAACCAGCAGGTAAATCAAGATCAAGGCGCCCAGAGCGCGGCTATAGAACAGGTTACCCAGGTAACCGCGGCGTTTGACCGATGAAGTATCAACGGTGCGCTCACCCGCGCTGCCTGCGCGGTTCTTCCAATCCAGCATGGTAGGGTCCTTTCGATCTTGAGTTGAATGCTTCACGTGGGGTTCGACCGCAACCTTACCCTAAGGTGCGATTGGGGCCGCTGCAAGCTTCACGCTGCAAGCCAAAAGCGAAACGCTTTTAACGTGCAGATTGCAGTTTAAAGCCTATAGCCAAGCTCTATCAGTCGATTGATTTTGAGTAATGGCTAAGCGCCATCAAAATGTTGTCAAATAAGTGACTTACGGCACTGTTCTGCTGTATAGGAGGTGCTAGCATAGCGCCATCAGCTGTATTGCTCAGTAAAACCACAGTAGCCTCAATATGACCGAGCCAGAAGACCCTAGCCGAGATCGCCTGAAGCATCACTTTGCCCAAAGGGTTATCCACCAGGCACGCCAGATTCTGGAGACGTGGCAACGTCTGCAGAAGGCCGAGTGGTCGGCTGGCGACATGGCTGAGCTTAAGGAATCGACGTTACGCTTACTGCGCTTTGCCGAGCGCTTCGAGCAGGTTGAACACATTTCGCTGGCGCATGACATCAGCCAGGCACTCGATGCTGTCGAAGCCAATCGCGGTCGCCTCAACAGCAGCGTCATCACTGACCTCAATCGTCTGATGCAACGTCTTTCCCGCACCGGGCTGCGGCATGGCGACCAGCTTGAGCAAACGTCGCTGCCTCCGCTGCGCAAGCCGGTCTATGTGGTGCTTCAGGACCATGAGCGGGCCGAGCGTCTGGCCAAGCAACTGGAGTTTTTCGGTCTGGCCGCCCTGTCGCTGCACAGTGTTGCCGAGTTTCAGCGCGCAATGGCGCAGCGGCACCCGGCGGCGATTGTCATGGATGTGGATTTCAGCGGGCCTGGTCAGGGTCTGAAGCTGGCTTCTCAGGCTCAGGAAGGCCTGGAGCAGAAGCTTCCGCTGTTGTTTTTCAGCATTAACGAAACCGATACGCCCACCCGCCTGGCAGCGGTGCGAGCCGGTGGCGAGGAGTTTTTGACCGGCGCGCTGGAAGCGTCGAGTCTGCTGGAAAAAATCGAAGTCCTGACCTGCGTTGCTCAATACGAGCCCTATAAGGTGCTGATCATCGACGATTCCCGCGCTCAGGCAATGCACACCGAACGCATTCTGAATGCAGCGGGAATTGTTACGCGGGTTCTGCTCGACCCGATTCAGGCAATGTCCGAATTGGCGGAGTTCCAGCCGGATCTGATCATTCTCGATATGTACATGCCCGGTTGCACCGGCACTGAGCTGGCCAAGGTCATTCGCCATAACGACCGCTACGTCAGCGTGCCGATCATTTACCTGTCGGCCGAAGATGATCAGGACAAGCAGCTTGACGCCATGAGCGAGGGCGGCGATGACTTCCTCACCAAGCCGATCAAGCCACGTCATCTGATCACCACGGTTCGCAACCGCGCCGCCAGGGCCCGCAGCCTCAAGTCGCGCATGGTTCGTGACAGCTTGACCGGGCTCTACAACCACACGCACATTCTGCAACTGCTGGAAGATTGCAGCTTTCGCTCACGACGCGAGGGGAAGCCGCTGTGCTTTGCCATGCTCGATATCGACCACTTCAAGAAGGTCAACGACAGCCACGGTCACCCGATGGGAGACCGCGTCATCAAGAGCCTGGCGCTGTTTCTCAAGCAGCGCCTGCGCAAAACCGACTTCATCGGTCGTTACGGTGGTGAGGAATTTGCCATCGTCATGCCGGACACCGACATTCAAAGTGCCCATAAAGTGCTTGATGAGATTCGCCATCGCTTTGCGGAGATCCATTATCCCGCGCAGCCGACTGATCTGTTCTGCACTTTCAGCGCCGGGGTGGTTTCTCTGGGGGCGAATGACGACAGCCTGAGCCTTGCGTCACAGGCGGATACGGCGTTGTACTGCGCCAAGCACGCGGGCCGCAATCAGGTGCATTCGGCCCTCGTGGATGTGCCTTATCACGTCGTGTTGACGGAAATCGAGGCCTGATTCCGTTTTTAGCCCTGGCTTTCGATCAGCTTTTGCCGCTCTGCCGATTGGCCGGGTGAAAATGCCAAGGCCAGTTGGGTGCGGTTATGCATGTGGGTCAAGCGCAGCACTTGGGAAACGTAGAGCTTGACGGTGTTTTCGGTAATGCCCAGTTCGCAGGCAATCTGATAATTGGTCAGCCCCTTGCTGACCAGCCGCGCCACATCAAGCTGGCGGGGTGACAATTTGGCCAGCGCCACGGGCATCTGCGCATCACTTTCGGGGCTGGTTTTGCGCTCCGACTGCGCCCTGTTCTGAACGTTATCCAGATTCTGATAGAGGTCGTCTATGGAGGCGGCCAGAAACTGAAGCTTCTCGTTGAGCAGGCCCAATTGTTGACGATTTTTCTGCCGTTCGTTCAGCGCTTCCACCTGCAACTGGACGCCCTCAAGCAACTCTTCAAGGTTCACCGGCTTCTGGTAGTAATCGGCAATGCCGGCTCGCAGGGCCTTGATGACATCCTTTTTCTCGGCTTGTCCGGTCAGCATGATGGCCTCGAACAAATGCGTCTTGCCGCCAGCCATCTTCATTGCCTCGACCATCTCGATCCCGTTCATGCCTGGCATTTCCAGGTCGCACACTACGATGCCAATAGCGCTGTCGCTGCTGAAATGCTCGATGGCCTCAAGGCTTGAATGGCAGCGCACGCACTCATAGCCGCTGCTCTCCAGAAACTCACAGAGTTCTTCAACGATAAGAGGCTGGTCATCGACCACCAGAACTTTCGTGACCGGGTAGTTATCCACATGCAACTCCATGCTGTAAGGCCGGCAGACCGGAACCTTTATCCATTCAGCAAACATGATTAAGCGTTGTATGAACCGTCTCGGGTATTCCGATGACAGTACGCCACAGCGATGTATTAACCGTAGTCGTACTTTCTGACTATGTACATAGCATTAAACTTCCAATTGGCCGAGAGTCGACTAATGGAGCAACGCGACTGTCAGCAGCGAGCCAGCCAACAAAAAAGGTGAAAAGGGATATTTATCTGACGCATCAGCGAACATATAGGCGTAACGCCGCGCAACCTGTTGGTTTATATGACGCTGTACTTTCCTGGCAAGCAACGCCCAGATCAGCACGGCGACGCCTGCGCCGATAAACGTGCACAGCAAATAGGCGCTGTTGGAGGCGAGCGCGAGTGCGGTCATCAGCTTGACGTCTCCGGCGCCCAGCTTGCCGAGCGCATAACCAGGCAACGTCAGGCCCAGTGCCAGCGCCAGTGTCTGCGCGGCTTCCAGCGGTGCGGCGCCCAGCCAGGTTGTTCCTGTGCCTGCCAGCCAGGCAGCGGCCAGTGCTGCTGCGCCCAGTGTCAGGCTGTTTGAAATTTGCTTGCGTCGCGCGTCCTGTTCGGCGCAAATTGCAAACCAGACAAGCAGAAGAAATAGTTTTATCAAGCAAAAAACATCCTGTTTTCCGGAAAGAATCTATGCTCTGTTGAAGCAGTAAATGTCAGGGTAGACGTTGATATGAAAACCGTTCTGCAGCATGCCTTGCCCCATCGGCAACAGGGTGCCGCCGCTATTGAGTTCGCTGCGGTGTTCGTTGTTTTCTTTGCTGTGTTCTATGGCATGGTGAGTTATAGCCTGCCGTTGCTCATGATGCAGTCTTTCAATGCGGCGGCGAGTGAAGCCGTGCGCCGAAGTGTTGCCCTTAGCCCGACAGTAACTGGCTATAACACCCTGTTGGTCAGCCAGGCACAGAGTGTCGTCATGAATCAGCTGTCATGGATGCCACCTGCGCTGGGTTTCAACGCCAGTTATACCAACGTGACCTACACCGCCGGTGTTCTGACGGTGACCATCCAGTACCCCAAGACCCGATTGACCCAGGTACTCCCGTTATTGACGCTCCCTGGCATCGGCGAGGTTCCGCGCTTGCCGACCAACCTTACTGCACAAGCGAGTCTGCAACTTGCCCCTTGAAAAAAATCGTCTGAGCCGTTGGCTGGGCCGTGGTGAAGCGCCGCCGGTATCCCAGGCTGTGCCCGTGTCAAGCGAGCCGGGCCCGGTCGGGGTCGACCTTTATGTGCTGCTCGATGACGAAGGGCGGATAGAGAGCATCAGCCCGCAGTTGCTTGCGCGGTTGGGTATTGCTGCTCCGCTGTCGGCTGCGCAGCGGTTGATGAACCTGTTGCTGCCAAACAGCGCGCTGGTCATTGAAGGCGTGCCGCATGACTGGCTGGGGCACATGCTGGACCTGGACTTCAAGAGTGCCGATGCGCACACCTTGCACGCTCGTGGCTGGGTGCAG
Organism: Pseudomonas syringae group sp. J248-6; assembly: GCF_032586995.1. NCBI lineage: Bacteria > Pseudomonadati > Pseudomonadota > Gammaproteobacteria > Pseudomonadales > Pseudomonadaceae > Pseudomonas > Pseudomonas syringae group sp. J248-6. The sequence goes on from NZ_JAWHOP010000005.1 coordinate 179,935, forward strand.
GCGCATGGCAAGGGCTGGCTGTTGCAACTGCTGGATATCAGCGACTTGATGGAAGAGGCCAGTGCCGCCCGCAGCCGCCAGCAATGCCTGCGCTTCGCCGGGCAGATGGCCGAGCGTGTGCGCGTGTGCAACGTGGACCGGCTGACTGCCGTGGTGACCGAGCAGCTCGAGGAACTGGCGCAGCTATGGCGCGTTCCCTGTCTGGCGCTGGTATTGCCGGAAGTCAGCGGCACTGGCTGGCGTGTCTACTGTCAGTACAGTGCCCACACCGCGCCGGAGTTATGGCAGGTCGGGCAGCGACTGGGTAATGCGCTGGATCGATTCGACGCCAACATTACCCATCAACTGAGGTTTGGCGGCGGCGTCGACCAAGGGCCGCTGCAGAGTGCCTTCGGCAACGCGGACGGTTTTCTGATTCCGCACAGCCGCGACAACGTTGCCAAGGCGTGGCTGATGTTCGGCTTCTATAACCCGCAACAGCAGGCTCCAGACCTGGGAGAGCGCGAGTGGCTCAACCTGTGTTCGGCGCTGGCCGGGCCGGTGCTTTTTCGCTTGTCCGAGCAGCACAACCGTCACCATGTAGAGCGCCTGGCGGTGCTTCAGGATCTGCTGGGCACCGGTTGGTGGGAGCTGATGCCTGCGCGTGACGAAATCCTCCTGGCACCGCAACTGGCGCGCAGTTTACGTCTGAGTGATCGGGTCGAAAGCCTGTCACGTCAGGACTGGCTGGCGTTGATTCATCCGGTCGATCGACAAGAACTTTCCAGTCGTCTGGCGCAGTTGCGTGACAAAGGCACGCCGCTGATGCTTTGCGTGCGTCTGGCGCAAAGCGACCCTGCCCAGGAAACCCTCTGGTTTCGTATTCAGGGTCAGGCGCTGATCAGTGGTCAGGTTCAGCGGGTGTTGGGTTTCATGCTCGATGTCAGTGATATCAAGAATCAGGAAACCGAAGCAGCGGCCGCTCACGCCCGGCTGGATAACCTGATTGCCAGCTCGCCGGCCGTGATTTACGTGCAGCGCTACGATCACGGCAACCTTGAGCCAACCTTTTTCAGTGACAGCCTCACGCCCTTGCTGGGCTGGACGCTGGCTGAATGCGTAGACGGCCAGTTGGCGGAATACATTCACCCCGAAGACCGCGACATCTGGTTCGAGCGTAACCGGCAGCTGTTGCGCGAAGGCGTTGTCAGTCGGCGTTACAGGTTGCGCAACAAGAACGGCCATTACCATTGGTTGCTGGACGAAGCGCGATTGCTGCGTGACGACCTCGGCATGCCGGTGGAGGCGGTCGGCCTGTGGCTGGACGTGACCGAAGCCACTCTGGCGGCCGAGCATGTGCGTCAGAGCGAAGAGCGCTACCGCATTCTGGTTGAAGACTCACCGGCCATGATCTGCCGCTACTCTCCGGAGCTGGTACTGAGTTTCGGCAACCGGCCACTGGCCAATTACATGGAATGCACGCCGGAACAACTGACCGGGATCAATCTGGGGGACTGGCTTTCTGACGAGCAGCGCGAGGCGTTCATTCGGCGTATCGGTCAACTCACCCCGCAAGCGCCGGTCAGCACCGAAGAAATCTGTATCGAACTGCCCGGCCGTGAGTACGCCTGGTGGGTATGGGCTGACCGGGGAATATTCGACGAGCACGGCACGCTGGTCGAGGTTCAGGCTGTAGGCCGTGATAACACCGATGTGCGCCGCTCCAGGATGCAATTGAACCAGAGTGCGAAAATGGCCACGCTTGGCGAAATGTCCACAGGCCTTGCCCACGAGATCAATCAGCCCCTCAACGTCATGCGCATGGCGGTAGTCAATGTCCTCAAGCGTCTGGGGCGCGGTGACGTGGACATCGAATACCTCACCGAAAAACTCAACCGTATCGACACACAGGTACAGCGCGCTGCCCGCGTGGTGGACCACATGAGGGTATTCGGGCGGCGCTCCGAAGTGGAGGAGCAGCTGTTCGATCCGGCGCAGGCGGTGGAAGGCACTATCTCGATGCTGGCCGAAGGCATGAAGGGCAAGGGTGTGCAGTTGCGGGTCGGCACCATGATCGAAGACGTGCAGGTTCGCGGGCATGTCGATCAGCTTGAGCAGGTGCTGATCAACCTGATGGTCAACGCCCGTGATGCGTTGTTGTCGCGCCGGGAAAAAGACCGGGATTTCGAACCGTGGATCAGCGTCGAGGCCGAGCGGGATGAAAACATCATCAGGCTGGCGGTTCAGGACAACGGCGGGGGGATTGATCCGCGTTTGCTGGAGCGCATTTTCGAGCCTTTCTTCACCACCAAGCCGGTGGGCGTCGGCACCGGACTGGGCTTGTCTGTCAGCTACGGCATCGTCGATCAGATGGGCGGCCAGCTCAGCGTCGGCAACGTCGGGGAGGGCGCTTGTTTCCAGATCGAGCTGCCGATATTCAATGCCAGTTAGATAATCAGCGTCGCCTGACCGATGTTGCAGCTTAAATTGGCACCCACATCGGTGGCACCCAGATTCAGGCCAAGTGACTCGAACAGCGGGTCGACGACTGATGTCAGCAAGCCGGTCAGCGTGTTCTCCACAATAGCGTCCAGCGCAACGGTCAGGCTGTTCAGCGTTGCAGCTGCTCCAGTAATGACGTTGCCTAGCACATTGCTGGTCGCAGGTTTATAGGCATTCACCTTTACGCTGGAAACCGTGCCGTTCAGCAACGTACTGGGTTTGGTGTGCGCAACGCTTGTCAGGAAATAGGGCGCGCTGTTGATTTCCGGCAGATTGGGCGAGCTGAAGGTTGTACTGACGACCGTTGAGCTGCCCAGCGGCGACTGGCTTACCGTATCGAACGTGAGACCTATGCCTCCACCGCCGAAGGGGGTACGGGCGGTGCAGTTGCCTAGCAAGCCGAGGACTTTCTGGCAGGTCTGAGTGCCTATATCAATCACTGGCAGGGGCAGTGGGGCTATTGCCGATGGATCGGTGCTTGCAGGAAAACCGTCATTGATCAAGCCGACCTTGGCGCTGAGCAGTCCTGCATCTGTTTTGACGCTGAGGGTCTTGTTGGTATTGCTGGTGCAGGTGAAGCCGGTCACGTAGGTGTCGGCGCTGGCCAGCGACAGGCTCAGATCGATTCTGGGGCCCGATGTACCAGAGGTCAGAAACTTCACATCGGTGACCATGCAACTGGTCAGGCCCAGCGCGCAAGTGGTGGAGCCCAGTACGCCCGCGATGTTCAGGCTCAACGCGCTATTGAGGATTGGTGTCAGGCTGCCCACCACCGAGCCCGCAGTGTTAGCCAGCGACGTAATGGTGCCCAGCACTGGCAGATTGATCGACACCAGCGCGCGCATCTGCGCGGTGCGCACGTAGATCCGGTTGGCACCGGTTTTGGGATTGAGCGGATCAATCTTGCTCGGGTCGCCGATGGCCGATAACTGAGGCGGCTCAACCACCTGAAATCGTGTGGTGACCTGTGCCAGGGTGCCGACATTTATCTGCGCAGCTGTGGATATGCCGGTCTTGTCATTGGCCAGTTGCGCAATGCCCTGGACCAGGTCCAGAAGGCGCAGATTGGTGTTCAATGCAGCGAGGTCCGAACTGCCTTGTATCGACAGCAAGTCACCGAGCAACACAGTGGTTGCGCCAGCCGCCAGCTTCAATGCCTGCAGGCCCGCGATGGTAGCCGTACCGTTCAAGGTCGCGCCGGGGTCGAGCACATTGATAGCACTCTGGATCAACTGGCTGACAGAAACCGATGTGTTGAGCACCTCGCTGTAACCGACCGCAGTCAGGTTAAGGTCGGTCTTGAGTCGGTTCAGATAGCTCAACAGGCTGAGGTCGGTGCTGGCGAGGCCCTGCCAGTTCGCTACGCTCAGGTTGAGCGTGCCACCGAGCAGGCTGCCGATGAGCGGATTCAGAATGGCCGCCCGTGTGCTGTCCACCGTCACGGCCGCACTGCGAATGGTCAGCGCCGCCAGTGGCGCGGCACTGGCAGCCACGGCCGTGGCGCTGATGGTGATGTTCGCAGGGGAGGGCGTTTTTTCGAACAGGGCAACAATACCGGCAGCAATACTTCGTGGCACCGGATGCGCCGCGACCACTTGAATGGCCAGTGCCTGAGTGGAGTCCGCGACAAATACGCGCTGGCTCTGCAGGCCCACCGTAAGGGTGCCGCAGAGGGTCGTTAGCGTTCGCCCTCCGGTATTCGGGGTAAAGCCGTTACGCGTGGCGCTCTGCGTGGCGAAGCCAGCGGCGGTGGCCGCATCGCTGCATGTCCCCCTGCGCCCCGCAGCTTCCAGGGCGGCGATGTCCGCGATCCGCTGCAACGAGCGTTTTTCCAGATACAGCCTGCCGCTGTCGACCACTATCAGCGTGCAAAGCAGCGCCAATCCCAATGTCAGCGCGGCCATCATGCCGATCGCGCCGCGTTGCCGGGTGGGCATTGCCGCATAACCATCCAGTGGGGACATCAGCACTCCTTCGGCCACGCCGTTGCTCACTCACCTGCTTCAGGGGAGTGTAGTCAACGCCTCGAAAGAGCACTGGCAAGGTGCCAGATTTGAGAAGTGTCGCACCCGTTTCGTACGGGCGCGATCAGGTATGCCGATCAGTACTGGTAACGCAGTACCGCGTGGGAGAGGGCGCGCACTGCGAAAATGCCTAGCAGCGCGGTCATTGCCGGGACGATGAGCCACCAGACCCGGACCGACATGGCGGGCAAGGGGTCGTTGCGCTGAATGAATGCCAGGCTGGCGGCGCAGACACAGAACGCCAGGAGCATTCCTGCGAGGATGTCCGTTGGCCAGTGAACGCCCAGATAAACCCTGGAAAGCGCGATGGCCAGTGCCGGAATGCCGCCGACCAGCATCCAGCTCAGGCGCAGGCGCACGGGCTGGCCGCGCCCGGCCAGCACCGCCAGCGTCATGAACAGCGCAAAGGCCGCAGAACTGTGGCCACTGGGCATGCTGTAAGTGGTCAGCGGCTCTACCAGCACCTCCGGACGAGCGCGGGCGAAGAACGTTTTCAGGGTGCCATTGGCAATCGCGGTACCCAGTGTTGCGGTCAGGGCAAAGGCTGCGTGACGCCATTGTCTGGCAACGGCCAGCACGATGATCAGCAGGGAGGCCGCCAGCAACTGGGCCTTGAAGTCGCCGATGCTGGTGACGAAGATCACGATGTTCTGTGCGGCCTCGCTGCGATGCTCTTGAATGAGCGTCATCAGGCCGTTGTCGAAGTCTGCCAGATAGGGCCAGCCGATGAACAGCGCCGCGACCAGCGTCAGGCTGAGCACGGAAATAAGTTTGGTTGCATAACGCTTTTGGCGAATGCTGCTCTGAATACTCAGCCCGAACAGAATCGCCAGACCGGCACCGACCACTGCCGCCTCAGGCCAGAAGCCTTCCGGCAGCGGCAGGCGAATGGCCGCGCCCGCCGCCCAGCCCGGCATCAGGTAGGCAATCGACCAGCCTGCCGCGGCCAATACACTGACGGCCGCAAAGCGCGGCAGCGGCATGTCGCACATGCCGGCAATCATTGGCAGCATCGGGCGTAGCGGGCCGATGAAGCGCCCGACCAGCAAACTGGCGATGCCGTAACGGTGGAAGTATTTTTCCGCACCTTCCATCCACTCCGGGTGCGTGCGCAAGCCGGGCAACTGACGGATATTCTGATGAAAGCGCCGACCTATGAAGTACGACACCGCGTCACCCAGCAGCCCACCGAGAAAACCCAGTAACAGCACTTCGCTCAACGGCAGTATGCCGCTGCCCGCCAAGGCGGCGATGGCAAACATGATGACCGTGCCCGGCACGACGATCCCGACGATCGCGACGCATTCAGTGAAGGCCACCAAAAAGATCGCGACAGCCACCCAGGAAGGGTTTGCGGTCAGCCAGCCGGTCATGCCATTGAGCAGATCGCCCATCGGTCAGTTTCCTTGATCGAAAAATAAGTAGTCGCGGCCTTCGACCTGACCGCGTCTGAGAGGGTTCCGTGTGCAGAAACGGGCATAACCGGCATCTACGAAGCGATACATCAAATGCTCATCGCGCCCGGCAGGGATACCCAGACGGGTGGTCTGGATAATGCGCTCGGGTGTCTGGCCGATGTCTTCGACCAGCATTCTCTGGGGGTCGAAGCGCCTGGCGTCCCACTCCGGTACTTTCAGGCCAAGCGCCTTGCATAGCAGCGTCTGGCCAGCACAGAGCCGTTGCGGCGGGCGGATTGCGCCGCTGGCGTCGGGGTTGTTCAACTGCATCTGGGCCAGGGCGTTTTCGTCGCTGGTTGCGTCGGTCCAGGGAAATGCCGATTTGATCAGCACTGCATTGCCCGCCCCCTCGGCGCTGAAATTCAGCGAGTCACCGCCGCGCGCGTAGTACATATAGATATGCCCGCCGTCGAGGAACAGTGCCTTGCGCTTTTCGGTATAGCCCAGCGAAGCATGGCTGCCTTTTTCAGCGCAGTAGTACGCTTCGGTTTCGATGATTCGGGCGGCCAGCCACAGCTCGCCCACCTTATGCCGAATGACCTTGCCCAGCAGGTCGCGGGCCAGCAACTGGGCATCGCGATGGAAGAAATGATCCGGAAGGGCAGCGGGCATAGTCAGGCGGGCACGTTGAGAAGGTGCCCGATAATAACAAGCGCAACTTTAATTGCAGCTGAATGTGTCTGGATTAGCGGCTTTGTTGTTTCTGAACGTGACTGAATCATGACAAGCCATTCAGCGCCATGCGCGATGTCTGCATGCGCATGGCGTGCTGCAATGCCAGTCGCCGGTCAATAAATCTGCGCACTGATATCGACCATCCGCCTGTCTGCGCTGTCGTTCGTGCGGCACGACAGCTATAATCAGTCGCTTTCCTCTTTGCCAAGACCTCTGAGACCATGACTGAGTCCGTTCTTGACTACATGACCCGCCTGGGTCGCGCCGCCCGCGAAGCCTCGCGAGTGATCGGTCGTGCCAGCACTGCGCAGAAGAACCGCGCCCTGCAAGCCACTGCCGCCGCTCTGGACGAGGCGCGCGCCGAGCTGTCTGCCGCCAATGCGCTGGACCTGGCCAATGGTCAGGCCAACGGCCTTGAGCCGGCAATGCTGGAACGACTGGCCCTGACCCCCGCGCGTATCGACAGCATGATCGTCGGGTTGCGTCAGGTAGCCGGTCTGGCAGACCCGGTCGGTGCGATCCGCGACATGAGCTATCGGCCGTCGGGTATTCAGGTCGGCAAGATGCGCGTGCCGCTGGGGGTTGTGGGAATCATCTACGAGTCGCGTCCGAATGTGACCATTGATGCGGCCAGTCTGTGCCTGAAGTCCGGTAACGCGACCATCCTGCGCGGCGGTTCCGAAGCCATTCACTCCAATCGTGCCATTGCCGCCTGCATCGAGCGTGGTCTGGCCGAGGCCGGGCTGCCTGCTGCCGTGGTGCAGGTGGTTGAAACCACCGACCGTGCAGCAGTTGGCGCTTTGATCACCATGCCCGAGTACGTTGACGTCATCGTTCCGCGTGGCGGCAAGGGCCTGATCGAGCGGGTCAGCCGCGATGCGCGTGTGCCGGTCATCAAACATCTGGACGGCATCTGCCATGTGTATGTCAGCGCTCACGCCGATCTGGCCAAGGCGCAGAAGATTGCCTTCAATGCCAAGACCTACCGCTACGGCATCTGCGGCGCGATGGAAACCCTGCTGGTCGATCAAACCATCGCCGCCGATTTCCTGCCCGCCATGGCCGCGCAGTTTCGCGAGAAGGGCGTCGAGTTGCGCGGTTGCGAGCGCACTCGTGACCTGATCGACGTTATTCCGGCCACCGAAGACGACTGGCACACCGAATACCTGGCTGCAATCCTGTCGATTCGCGTCGTTTCAGGGCTGGACGAAGCCATCGAGCACATCAACCATTATGGTTCGCATCACAGCGATGCCATCGTTTCCGACCATCAAAGCCAGATTCGCCGGTTCATGGCCGAGGTCGACTCCAGTTCGGTCATGGTCAATGCGCCGACCAGCTTCGCGGACGGGTTCGAATACGGATTGGGTGCCGAGATCGGCATTTCTACTGATAAGCTGCACGCCCGCGGTCCTGTCGGGCTTGAAGGGTTGACCTGCGAGAAGTACATCGTGATCGGTGATGGTCAATTGCGCGGACAAGCCTGACTTGAACAACCCCACGACAGCGCTGCCCAGACGTATCGGTATGCTTGGGGGTACGTTTGACCCGGTTCATATCGGTCACTTGCGCGGTGCGCTCGAAGTGGCCGAACTGCTGGAACTCGATGAGTTGCGCCTGACGCCCAGCGCCAGGCCTCCGCATCGTGACATGCCGAGTGTCACTGCCGAGGACCGTCTGGCGATGGTTCAGAGCGCGGTTGCGGGTGTGTCGCCCTTGACGGTGGATGACCGTGAACTGAAGCGGGACAAACCGTCGTATACCCTCGACACACTGGAATCGATGCGCGCCGAACTGGCGCCTCAGGACCAGTTGTTCCTGTTGCTGGGTTGGGATGCCTTTTGCGGGCTGCCGACCTGGCACAGGTGGGAAGAACTGCTGGAGCACTGCCATATCGTGGTGCTGCAACGCCCGGACGCGGACAGCGAGTCGCCGGATGCCATGCGCAATCTGCTGGCGGCACGTGCGGTCAGCGACCCCAAGGCCCTGAAAGGGCCGGGTGGACACATTACATTCGTCTGGCAGACGCCTTTATCGGTGTCTGCCACCCAGATCCGTCAACTGCTGGCCAGCGGTAAGTCGGTACGTTTTCTGGTGCCAGACGCGGTACTGGCCTATATCGATGCGCGCGGGCTTTACCGTGCGCCGAACACTGATGGGTCGTCCTGAAACTGCTTTGATCGATAAGCGTTTGAACGGTCCCACACATACGAGCTGAATGAGTTTTATATGACAAAGCAAAAAATGAGCAGTGAAGAAGTCATCAATGTTGCGATTGCAGCCCTTGAAGAAGTCAAGGGTGCCGACATCCTGACCATCGATGTGCGTGACAAGACCAGCATCGCCGACTACATGCTGATCTGCACCGGCACGTCCAACCGTCAGCTGAACGCACTGGTCGATAACGTCCGTGACAAGGTCAAGGCGGCCGGCCTCAAATCCCTGAGCGAAGAAGGCAAAGGCGACAGCGACTGGGTTCTGCTGGACCTGGGCGATGTGATCGTTCACGTAATGACCGCTGCTGCACGCCAGTTCTACGACCTGGAACGCTTGTGGCAGGGTGCCGAACAAAGCCGTGCCGCCAGCGCTGCGCATCACACTCCAGGCAACGAATAAGGCCTTGATGTGCGTCTGCGTCTGATTGCTGTGGGTTCGCGCATGCCCAAGTGGGTGGAGGAAGGTTGGCACGAGTACGCCAAGCGGATGCCCTCCGAGCTTGCGCTGGAACTGGTGGAAATCCCGCTCAATACCCGAGGCAAGAACGCCGATGTCGCGCGCTTCATCCGTCAGGAAGGCGAGGCGATGCTGGCGAAAGTGCAGCCGGGCGAGCGGATTGTCACGCTTGAAGTGCATGGCAAACCGTGGAGTACCGAACAGCTGGCGGTCGAACTCGATCGCTGGCGCCTCGATGCGCGCACGGTCAACCTGATGGTCGGCGGCCCCGAGGGGCTGGCACCTGAAGTCTGTGCCCGCAGTGAGCAACGCTGGTCTCTGTCGCCGCTGACCCTGCCGCATCCACTGGTGCGCATTCTGATCGGCGAACAGATGTATCGCGCCTGGACGGTCCTGTCCGGGCACCCTTATCACAAGTAGCATCGTCTTTACTGTGAATACGGCCTAAATGTCTCAACCGATCCGCCTCAAAGACCACGAAAAGGACGCACGCCTGGTGCGCGGCAGGGTCGTGTTCGGTGCCGTGGCGGTGGTGTTGCTGGTGTGCGTGCTGATTGCCCGGTTGTATTACCTGCAGGTCATCCAGTACGAGTATCACTCCACGCTTTCGGAAAACAACCGCGTTCACGTTCAGCCGATTCCACCTAGTCGTGGGCTGATCTACGATCGCAATGGCGTTGTGGTCGCCGACAACCGGCCCAGTTTCAGTCTCAGCATGACCCGTGAGCGTGCCGGCGAGTGGTCCAGTGTGCTCGACACCATTGTCGAGATCCTGCAGCTCACCCCGGATGATCGCATCATCTTCGAAAAGCGTATGAAGCAGGGGCGTCGGCCGTTCGAGCCGGTGCCTATCCTGTTCGAGCTGAGCGAAGAGCAGATCGCCCTGATTGCGGTCAACCAGTTCCGCCTGCCAGGTGTCGAAGTGGTTGCGCAACTGGTCAGGCATTACCCGCAAGGGCCGCATTTTGCTCACTCGGTCGGCTACATGGGACGGATCAACGAGAAAGAGCTCAAGAGCCTCGACCCGATCAATTACAGCGGCACGCACCACATCGGCAAGACCGGTATCGAGCGCTTTTACGAGCCCGAGCTGCATGGTCAGGTCGGCTACGAAGAGGTCGAGACCAACGCCCGTGGTCGCGTACTGCGTGTGCTCAAGCGCACCGACCCGATCCCTGGAAAGGACATCGTTCTTAGCCTGGACATCAACCTTCAGGAAGCTGCCGAGGCCGCACTGGGTGGGCGTCGTGGCGCGGTAGTGGCGCTGGACCCGGCCACCGGAGAAGTGCTGGCGATGGTCAGCGCGCCGAGTTTCGATCCGAACCTGTTTGTCACCGGTATCAGCTTCAAGGCCTACGCCGAGCTGCGCGATTCCATCGACCGACCGCTGTTCAACCGCATTCTGCGCGGCCTTTACCCGCCCGGTTCGACCATCAAGCCTGCCGTGGCGATTGCCGGGCTGGACGCCGGTGCGGTAACGCCCGGTTCAAGAGTGTTCGACCCGGGGTATTACCAACTGCCCAATTACGATCACAAGTACCGTAACTGGAACCGCACCGGCGATGGCTGGGTGGATCTGGATACCGCGATCATGCGTTCCAATGACACGTACTTCTACGATCTGGCGCACAAACTGGGCATCGACCGGCTTTCCACCTACATGAACAAGTTCGGCATCGGGCAGAAAGTGTCGCTGGATATGTTCGAGGAATCCCCCGGTCTGATGCCGTCCCGTGAATGGAAGCGCGCGACCCGTCGTCAGGCGTGGTTCCCTGGCGAAACGCTGATTCTCGGCATTGGGCAGGGCTATATGCAGGCCACGCCGTTGCAACTGGCCCAGGCGACCGCATTGGTAGCCAACAAGGGTGTGTGGAACCGTCCGCATCTGGCCAGAACCATCGAAGGCAAGGCGCCTGTGGATGAAAACCCGATGCCGGATATCGTGCTGCGTGATCCGGCCAACTGGGGGCGAGTCAACCATGGTATGCAGGAAGTGATGCACGGCGCGCGTGGTACGGCGCGCAAGGCTGCCATTGGTGCGCAATACCGGATCGCGGGCAAGAGCGGTACGGCTCAGGTTGTCGCCATCAAGCAGGGCGAGAAATACGACCGCACCAAGGTTCAGGAGCGTCACCGTGACCACGCCCTGTTTGTCGGCTTTGCACCGGCCGACAACCCGAAAATCGTTGTTGCAGTGATGGTCGAGAACGGCGAGTCCGGTTCCGGCGTTGCTGCACCCGTTGTGCGTCAGGTGATGGACGCCTGGCTGCTCGACGAAAACGGCCATCTCAAGCCTGAGTATGCCGGTTCCCTGAATCTGGAGGCTGCGGCCCGTGAAGAGTAATTTCGACCGCATCCTGTCCAGCGAAGACGTGATGCGTCGCCGTGCCACTTTTTTGCAGCGCATTCATATCGATGGCCCGTTGTTGATCCTGTTGCTGACCCTGGCGGCTGGCAGCCTGTTTGTCCTGTATTCGGCCAGCGGCAAAAACTGGGACCTGCTCATCAAGCAGGCCAGCTCGTTTGGTATCGGTCTGGTGGCGATGGTGGTGATCGCCCAGTTGGAGCCGCGCTTCATGGCGCGCTGGGTGCCGGTACTGTATGTCATCGGCGTCCTGCTGCTGGTAGTGGTGGATGTCATGGGTCACAACGCCATGGGCGCGACGCGCTGGATCAACATTCCCGGGGTGATCCGCTTCCAGCCTTCGGAGTTTCTCAAGATCATCATGCCGGCGACCATCGCCTGGTATCTGTCCAAACGCACGCTGCCCCCGCATTTGAAGCATGTAGCGGTCAGTCTCGCCCTGGTCGGTGTGCCGTTCATTCTGATCGTTCGCCAGCCTGACCTGGGGACGTCACTGCTGATTCTGGCCTCAGGTGCCTTTGTGCTGTTCATGGCCGGCCTGCGCTGGCGCTGGATTATCAGTGTGCTGGCGGCCGCTGTGCCTGCGGCGGTGGCCATGTGGTTCTTCTTTATGCACGACTACCAGAAACAGCGCGTGCTGACCTTCCTCGACCCGGAAAGCGATCCGCTGGGCACCGGCTGGAACATCATTCAGTCAAAGGCAGCCATCGGTTCGGGCGGCGTTTTCGGCAAAGGCTGGCTGCTGGGCACTCAGTCTCACCTGGACTTTCTGCCGGAAAGCCACACCGACTTCATCATCGCGGTGCTGGGTGAAGAGTTCGGTCTGGTAGGCATCTGCGCGCTGCTGATCATCTATATGCTGCTGATCGGCCGCGGGCTTGTGATCACTGCGCAGGCGCAGACATTATTCGGCAAACTTCTGGCCGGAGCGTTGACCATGACGTTTTTTGTTTACGTTTTCGTCAACATCGGTATGGTCAGTGGCCTGCTGCCAGTGGTGGGGGTGCCATTGCCCTTCATTAGCTACGGCGGAACTTCGCTGGTGACCCTACTGTCAGCGTTTGGGGTTTTGATGTCGATCCATACACACCGTAAATGGATTGCTCAAGTTTGATTAAGGTGAACTATTCAATGCAAGCAATGCGTAACTGGGCTCGATATGCTCCGGTGGTCGGTCTGGTGGGCATCCTTGGATCGGTGCAAGAGGCACTGGCCGGCGACTATGAAGGTTCGCCCCAGGTAGCGGAATTCGTCGGTGAGCTGACCCGCGATCACGGTTTTGCCGGTGAGCAGTTGATGAGCCTGTTCCGTGAGGTCGAGCGCAAGCAGGCCATTCTCGATGCCATTTCCCGCCCGGCCGAACGGGTCAAGCAGTGGAAAGAGTATCGGCCGATGTTCATCACCGATACGCGCATCGCCCGCGGTGTCGATTTCTGGCGTCAGCACGAGGCCGCGCTGGCCCGTGCCGAGCAGGAATATGGCGTTCCGGCGCAGATCATCGTTTCGATCATTGGCGTGGAAACCTTTTTCGGCCGCAACACCGGCAATTACCGGGTGATCGATGCATTGTCGACGCTCGGTTTCGATTACCCGCCACGCGCCCAGTTCTTCCGCAAGGAGTTGCGCGAGTTTCTGCTGCTGGCGCGCGAACAACAGGTTGACCCCTTGACCCTCAAAGGCTCGTACGCCGGGGCAATGGGCCTGCCGCAGTTCATGCCGAGCAGTTTCCGCGCTTATGCAGTGGATTTCGACGGCGACGGCCATATCAACATCTGGACCGATCCGGACGATGCCATCGGCAGCGTTGCCAGTTACTTCAAGCGTCATGGCTGGGTAGCCGGGCAGCCGGTAGTCAGCCGCGCGACCGCACGTGGCGACCGGGTTGACGAAGGGTTGAGCCCTGCGCTTGATCCGGTAATGTCGGTCGGGGAGTTGCGACAGCTGGGCTGGGCGAGTCATGATGCGCTGCGCGACGATATGCCGGTGACGGCGTTCCGTCTGGAAGGCGACAATGGTCCTGAATACTGGCTGGGTTTGAACAATTTTTATGCAATCACCCGTTATAACCGCAGTGTGATGTACGCCATGGCCGTGTATCAGCTGTCTGAATCGTTGGTTCAAGCTCGAGGCGTCAAGTAATGCGGGCATTGCCGATTCTGCAAACATTCAAGCTTCTGGCGTTGACCGGCCTCGCAGTGCTGGTTGCCAGTTGCTCGTCGCCGTCACGCACAACCTCGTCGCAGTCGCCAAAAGGCGGTGCCGCCGTGCGCTCGATGCCGGGGCTGGACATCAACCGTGCCCACAAGGACGGCGCGCCGTGGTGGGATGTGGATGTCTCGCGCATCCCCGATGCGACGCCGACCCTGCACACCGGTGCCTATAAGGCCAACCCGTATACGGTGCTGGGCAAGACCTATTTCCCGATGAGCGATTCAAAGCGTTACGTCGCTTCGGGCACCGCTTCCTGGTATGGCACCAAGTTTCATGGCCAGAACACCGCCAACGGCGAGGTGTATGACCTGTATGGCATGAGCGCCGCGCACAAGACCCTGCCGCTGCCCAGCTATGTCAAAGTGACCAACCTGGACAACAACCGCACGGTGATTCTGCGCGTCAACGACCGCGGGCCGTTCTATTCGGACCGCATCATCGACCTGTCCTATGCTGCCGCCAAAAAGCTGGGCTATGCCGAAACCGGCACCGCCCGGGTCAAGGTCGAAGGTATCGACCCGCAGGAATGGTGGGCCCAACGTGGCCGTCCGGCACCGCTGATGCTCAATCAGCCGCAAGTGATGGCCCAGGCCACGCCGCCCGCGCTGTCGACATCGACCGGAACCGTCGAGCAATACACGCCGCCACCGCAGCAACACGCCGCACCTGTCGTGCCGTTGCAGGTTGACGCAAAAAAAAACGCTTCAGGACAAGCCGCTGGGCTGTTTCTCCAGGTGGGAGCCTTCGCCAACCCGGACGCTGCGGAGCTCCTGAGGTCGAAACTGAGCGGGATGGTTCGAGCGCCGGTATTCGTCAGCTCGATAGCTCGCAATCAGCAAACGCTCTATCGGGTCCGGATGGGACCGATCGACACGCCGGGTGAAGCCCAGCAACTGCAAAACAGCGTCAGGTCGGCCAATCTTGGTCAGCCAAGCGTAGTGACATCGGATCAGTAAGTTTTATCGACAATCGTTCTCCGGCAACAATAGAGGACGGTATGCAGTCGCAGGCGGCGCAGCTTTGCCATCAGGGCACGCGTTGCAGGTAACTGCCCACAAGGTCGTGTGTCGAACAGGCGACTTTGTCAGCCAGGGTTACAGCCTGGCGCCACGAGCCGTACCGAGGCGTTTTCGCCTCGCCGGTCTGTTCAGTTTTGCCCGCAAGGGCATGTTTGCCCATTAGGATTCTAGAGAGACGGATGAACATCACCACCTTTGCAAAACGTTTGTGCCTGCTTGTTCCACTGATTATCACCCCGACCGTCTGGGCGGCAGAGCAGATGACGCCTGCTGCACCGCAGCTGGCAGCCAAGTCCTACGTACTGATGGATGCCACCAGCGGTAACGTTCTGGTCGAGAACAACGGTGACCAGCGTCTGGCGCCTGCCAGTCTGACCAAGCTGATGACCGCCTATATCGCGACCCTGGAAATTCGTCGCGGCCAGATCGGCGAGAACGATCCGGTGACCATCAGTGAAAACGCCTGGCGCACGGGCGGTTCGCGGATGTTCATCAAGGTGGGCAGCCAGGTGACGGTCAGCGACCTGCTGCACGGCATCATTATCCAGTCGGGTAACGACGCCAGTGTTGCGATCTCCGAGCACATTGCCGGCAGCGAAGATGCATTTGCCGACATGATGAACAAGACCGCTGGCGACCTGGGCATGACCAACAGCCACTTCATGAACCCGACCGGTCTGCCGAACCCCGAGCACTACTCGTCGGCTCACGACATGGCGATCCTGGCGCGTGCAATCATTCACGAAGACCCGGCTCACTATGCGATCTACTCGCAGAAAGAGTTCTTCTGGAACGGCATCAAGCAGCCTAACCGCAACCTGCTGCTGTGGCGCGACAAGACCGTTGACGGTCTGAAAACCGGCCACACCGACGAAGCCGGCTACTGCATGGTGTCTTCGGCTGTACGTGACGGCATGCGTCTGATCGCGGTAGTGTTCGGCACCAACAGCGAGCAGGCCCGCGCGGCTGAAACCCAGAAGCTGCTGACCTATGGCTTCCGTTTCTTCGAAACCCAGAACTTCTATCAGAAGGGCACCGAGCTGGCTCAGGCAACCGTCTGGAAAGGCACCGAGCGTCAGGTCAAGGCCGGTCTGGCTGAAGATCTGAGCATGACCATGCCAAAAGGCGACATGAAGAAGCTTTCCGCCAGCATGACCATGAACCCGCAACTGGTTGCGCCAATCGCCAAGGGCGACGTGATCGGTAAGGTCGAGGTCAAGAAAGACGATCAGGTGGTTCACACCGCCAATCTGATTGCCCTTGATGCAGTTGAGGAGGGTGGCATTTTCCGCCGCGTGTGGGATAGCATCCGCCTGTTCTTCTACGGCTTGTTCAACTGACCTTCCAGTAACTACTGCCGACCTTCTCGCGGCCTGCTCATGATCTGAGCGGGCTGCGTGTCCGTCGTCACGGCTTGTGAGACCTTTACTGCCATGACTGATACCGACATCAAGTCGCACAAAATCGAATTCCCCTGCGATGACTATCCGATCAAGGTGATCGGTGATACCAGCGTGGGCTTTACTGCTGCTGTCATGGAAGTCCTGCACAAGTACGCACAGGTCGACCTCAAGACGCTCGCCGAGCGTCAGAGCAGCAACGGCAAATACACCACCGTCCAGTTGCACATCGTCGCTACAGGCGAAGATCAATTGCGCGATATCAATAGTGCCCTTCGCGCTACGGGTTTCGTGCACATGGTGCTCTGATGACGGCTGCGCTGGGTTTTCGTGATCTGGGCCTGATCGATTACGAAACTGCCTGGCACGCCATGCAACGCTTTACCGATGGGCGTGGCCGCGAGGCTGCCGATGAGGTCTGGCTGGTCCAGCACCCCCCGGTTTTCACCCAGGGACAGTCCGGCAAGGCCGAACATTTGCTGCTGCCGGGCAATATTCCTGTCGTACAGGTCGATCGTGGCGGCCAAGTGACTTATCATGGCCCGGGCCAACTGGTGGCTTACCTGATGCTGGACGTCAGGCGCCTTGGTTTCGGCGTTCGCGATCTGGTAACCCGGATCGAGAACACCCTTATTGCCTTGCTCGCCGACTACGGCGTCAAGGCAGCCGCCAAGGCCGATGCACCGGGTGTATACGTCGACGGCGCGAAAATCGCGTCGCTCGGTCTGCGCATTCGCAACGGCTGCTCGTTTCATGGTCTGGCGCTGAACGTCGACATGGACCTTGAGCCGTTCCGCCGCATCAACCCTTGCGGATACGCTGGGTTGGCCATGACCCAACTGAGCGATCAGGCAGGGCAGATAGAATTTTCCGAGGTAAGTGCCCGACTGCGTGCGCAGCTCGTCAAACACCTCGACTACGCTGAGCAGGCGACCCTTACGGGCGGAATAAACCATTATGACTGACACCGTGCAAACCCTGATCCCGACGCTGGATGTTTCCGAGCGAGTGGCCCGTCCGAAAGTCGAAGCGGGCGTCAAGCTTCGCGGAGCGGAAAAGGTTGCGCGCATCCCGGTCAAGATCATTCCAACGGTAGATCTGCCGAAGAAACCCGACTGGATTCGCGTGCGCATCCCCGTTTCTCCGGAAGTCGACCGTATCAAGCAATTGCTGCGCAAGCACAAGCTGCACAGCGTCTGTGAAGAGGCGTCCTGCCCGAACCTGGGCGAATGCTTCTCCGGTGGCACCGCAACGTTCATGATCATGGGCGACATCTGCACCCGTCGCTGCCCGTTCTGCGACGTGGGCCATGGTCGTCCGAAGCCGCTCGACGTCAACGAACCGAAGAGCCTTGCCATCGCAATTGCCGACCTGCGTCTGAAGTACGTGGTCATCACCTCGGTGGACCGTGACGACTTGCGTGACGGCGGCGCTCAGCACTTTGCCGACTGCATTCGCGAGATCCGCCTGCTGTCGCCGGGCGTACAGCTCGAAACGCTGGTGCCGGATTACCGTGGCCGGATGGACGTGGCGCTGGAAATCACCGCCGCCGAGCCGCCGGATGTGTTCAACCACAACCTGGAAACCGTGCCGCGTCTGTACAAGGCTGCGCGTCCGGGTTCGGACTACCAGTGGTCGTTGACCCTGTTGCAGCGCTTCAAACAGATGGTCCCGCATGTACCGACCAAATCCGGGCTTATGCTGGGCCTGGGCGAGACCGACGAAGAGGTTATCGAAGTCATGCAGCGCATGCGCGAGCACGACATCGACATGCTGACGCTGGGTCAATACCTGCAGCCATCGCGTAACCACCTGCCGGTGCAGCGCTTCGTGCACCCGGACACCTTCGCCTGGTTCGCCGAGGAAGGTTACAAGATGGGCTTCAAGAACGTCGCATCCGGGCCGCTGGTGCGTTCTTCGTACCATGCTGACGAACAGGCCAAGATTGCCAAGGCGATGCTCTGATAGATAGCGAGCGTTGAAACGAAGAAGGGCCAGGTAGCGATACCTGGCCCTTTTTTTGCGGTTGATTATCGTGCCGATGCTCTGCGGACTATCGTGCCAATGCTCTGCGTTGGCATGCCGTTCTGGACGCTCTGCGTCCTCCCGATTACTGCCCCGCAGGCTTGCGCAGGGCCTCCAGCAATTCATGCGTCGGGTAACCATCGGCTGGCCAGCCGAATGACTGCTGCGCGCTACGAATGGCCTTGCGCGTATTGGCACCGATAATGCCGTCTGGTGCGCCTGCGTCGTACTGGCGTGCCGAGAGCAGGGTTTGCAGTTCAATGCGTTCAGAGCGGCTCAGCGGAGTGTCCCCGCGTGGCCATGCGCCTACTACGTAGCCAGCCCCTTTGAAGCGGTCAGAAAGCAGACTGATCGCCAGTGCGTAGGAGGTGGAGTTGTTGTACTTGAGAATGGCGCGGAAGTTATCCAGCACCAGAAAGGCTGGCCCGCGATAACCGGCTGGCAACAGCAAGGCGGCTTGCTGCTGGCTGGCTGCGACTGGAATCGCCGAGCCGTCCGGCTGTTTCAGGCCCAACTGCTGCCACTCCGCAAGACTCTTGCGGGTTGTCGAATCTGCCAGCGAGTAATCAAACCCGGAGCCGAGCACCACTTCAAAGCCCCAGGGCTGACCACGTTGCCAGCCAGAGCTTTGCAGGTAATGCGCAGTGGAGGCCAGGGCATCGGCGGGAGTGTTCCAGATGTCACGGCGGCCATCGCCGTCAAAGTCGACGGCGTGGGTGTTGTAGGTGGTCGGGATGAACTGGGTCTGGCCCATCGCACCGGCCCACGAACCCAGCATCTTGTCCGGTGTGATGTCGCCATGCTGGATGATTTCCAGCGCGGCCAGCAATTGGCTCTGTGCAAAACCCGGACGACGGCCTTCATAGGCCAGCGTAGCCAGCGAGCGAATGACGGATTGCGTGCCCTGGAACGACCCGAAATTACTTTCCATGCCCCATACCGCGACCAGCGCCTGACGATCCACGCCATACTGCTGCTCGATCTTCTGCAGGTCGTCAGCGTACTGCGAAAGCAGCGCCTGCCCCTTGCGCACGCGTGCGGCGGAGATGGCACCGTCCAGGTATTCCCAGATCGGACGGGTGAACTCAGGCTGGCTGCGGTCGGCCTTGACCACGCTCATGTCTGGAGTGACACCGGCGAATGCCAGATCGAATACATCCGCCCGGATACCTGCCTTTAACGCCTGAACACGAAAACCGGCCTGCCATTCGCTGAAGCTGACGGCGGGTTGAATCGTGAGGGTGTCATCAACGACCAGCGCAGGCGTAGGGGCTACGGCAGGAGCGTTTGTCTGTGCTTTGCTGGATTGAAGAGGCGTGGCATCGGCTGCAGTGGGTTTTTCTGCGCAGGCTACCAAGGCAATAAGGCTGGAGGCAGCGATGAGTTGGCGCAGCTGCGGGCGATGGGTAAAACGAGAAGGCATGCTTGAGTCCAAGGGTATTACCGTTAGGTGCAGACCATAACACGGCTAAGCGGTTGAAAGCGCCTCGGAGATGTTGCTCGATATCAGGCCGCCATAAAGCAGGAAGCCTCCCAGCTTTTAGACTGGAAGGCTTCGCGGCGGTAGCTGCCTTTGCCCTTGGCGGGTTGTTCCTGACGACTGCGGAACAATGGCTGGGCGATAATGGATTTGGCCTTGTTCGGCCGCTTTGGCTTGCTCATGGCGGGTGCTCCTGATGGGTGTTGTAAAGCGATGCAAATCATCGGGCAGAACGGCGCTTGTGTCTAATAGTCGTGTGCTATGACGCTGAGCGCGGACTTGAATGCAATACCTGTGGGAGCGAGCTTGCTCGCGAAGGGGGCAGTGCAGGCGCCTCACTTTGATTATCGTGCCGATGCTCTGCGTCGGCATGCAGTTCGTGACGCTCCGCGTCACAAGAGGACGCAGAGCGTCCTGAAGGGCATTACCACGCAAAGCGTGGGAACGAGAGTCGACAGCACCTGCCTACTCCGCAGGCAATGCCAGCCGTTGCCCGGCCATCAGCAGCGCCAGCCTGCTCAGGCTGCTCCAGGGCGAGCCTGCCGCCTGACCCTTGATCTGCGCATCGATGCGCTGTGCATCCATGAGCAGCTGGCTCCAGCGTTTTGCCGAATGGCGTTGCAGGGCTTTGCTCATCAGCGGCTTGCGCTTGTCCCAGATTGGCGGGCGGGCTGAGCTGAACACTTTGTCGAGCGGCACGCCCTGGCTGAACTGCTGGGACATGTTGGCCAGTGCGCGCAGCTCGCGGGTCAGGGCCCAGAGGATCACGGGGGTTTCGACCCCTTCGCCGCGCAGGCCTTCCAGCATGCGCAACGCATGGGCTGCTTCGCCGTTGAGCACTGCATCGGTCAGACCGAATACATCGAAGCGCGCACTGTCGGCCACGGCCGCCTGTACTGTCTCGACGGTGATCTGGCCTTCTTCGGCCATCAACTTGAGCTTTTCGATTTCCTGCGCGGCTGCCAGCAGGTTGCCTTCGACCCGGGCAGCGATCAATTCGACAGCGTCCTGGGTCGCAGCAAGCCCTGCCTGAGAGAGGCGCTGGCGAATCCATTGCGGCAGTTGGCCAATGTCTACCGGCCAGATCTGCACGAACTGGGTTTGCGCACCCTCAACCAGTGCCTTGCCCCATTTGGTTTTCTGCGCACTGCCATCGAGCTTGGGCAGACTGATCAGTAGCAGGGTGTCTTCGGCCGGCCTTGCGCAGTATTCCATGAGCGCCGCAGCGCCTTTGTCACCGGGTTTGCCGGAGGGCAAACGCAGTTCCAGAAGACGGCGCTCGGCGAACAGTGACATGCTGGCGCCGGCCTGAAGCAACGTACCCCAGTCGAAACTGGCGTCAGCGCTGAACACCTGTCGCTCATCGAAGCCTTGCTGGCGCGCAGCGGCGCGCACGGCGTCAGCCGCTTCCTGGCAGAGCAGCGGGTCGTCGCCGCTGATCACGTAGACAGGCGCAAGTGCACCTTGCAGGTGTTTACCCAGTTGGGCGGGGGCGAGTTTCATGAGTCAGAGCATGTCGGGGCCAGCTGACTGGCCCCGGACACTTACCTGGCCGGTACTTCGACAGGCGACTGCTGAGGCGTCTCGTCACGGATCCGCTGAGCGGCTTCCTGTGCGTCGGCTTCAGCCTTGGCAACTGCGTCAGCCTTGGCCTGCAGCTGTTCCAGGCGTGCCGGCGTCATCTGCTGCAAGCGCGCCATCAATTTCTGGATCAGGTCGTTGCGCATTTCCTGACGAACCTGGGCGGCTTCCTGATCGGAACCGGTCAGGTTGTTGCCATCGTGAACGTAGGAGCGGTCCGTGCTGACCTTGTCGCCGAGCAGGAAGCGATCTCTGTCGCCATGCACTTCATAGGTCAGGGTGGTGGTCAGCTGGTATTCAGCCGAGCGGCCCGAGCCCGAGTAGCTGACGGTGCGCTGGGTTTCGGCTTCGTTGGTCAGCATGAGCTTGTAAGGCGCGCCGGTGTAGACCTTGACGCCGGAACTGGTCAGCAGGCGAGTGAGTTGAGTCACGGTTTCGCCATAAGCGTTACGCGCGCTGACATCCAGCTCCTTGATCGCCAGCTCGGTGGTGCCGGTGCCACGCAGCTGGAAGCCACAGGCACTCAACAGAACAGCCAGGCCCATCACCAGCAAATTGCGTTTGATCATCTTGATGCTCCCCTTGAATCCGTTTGGGCCGCCAGTGCGTACCCTGGAAATATGTTCGGCGCCCGGCGTTTGCCTGGCGCCCGATCCAATCAGCTTGCGACGATATTGACCAGCTTGCCAGGCACGACGATCACCTTGCGAATGGTCAGGCCATCAGTGAAGCGCAATACGTTCTCGTTGATACGTGCGGCCGCTTCGACTTCTTCGCGGCTGGCGCTGGCGGGCATTTCGATATGGCCGCGCAGTTTGCCGTTGACCTGAATCACCAGTTGCAGGCTGTCCTGAACCAGCGCATTTGCATCGCATGCAGGCCAGCCAGCGTCGATGACCGGCTCATTGTGGCCCAGTTGCGTCCACAGCTCGTGGCTGATGTGCGGCGTGATAGGTGCCAGCAACAGGGTGACCGTTTCCAGACCCTCCTGCAGCAGCGCGCGATCCTGCGGTGTGTCCTGCGGGGCTTTTTCCAGCACGTTCATCAGCGTCATCACTTGCGCGACAGCGGTGTTGAATTTCTGGTTCTGGCCAATATCCTGGCTCGCCTGTTTGATCGCCTGATGAATTGCGCGGCGGATGACTTTCTGCTCATCGGACAATGCCGCAACGTCCAGGCCGGTCGACGGGCCTTGAGCGATATGCGCCTGAGCCAGACGCCACACGCGGCGCAGGAAGCGATGCGAGCCTTCAACGCCCGAGTCGGACCATTCCAGGCTCATGTCGGGCGGGGAGGCGAACATCATGAACAGACGGCAGGTATCGGCACCGTACTGATCGATCATGGTTTGCGGGTCGATGCCGTTTTTCTTCGACTTCGACATCTTTTCAGTGCCGCCGATTTCCACCGGCAGGCCATCGCTGGTCAGTTTCGCGCTGATCACCTTGGCCTTGGCGTCTCTTTCGAGGGTCACGTCGGCCGGGTTGATCCAGGTCTTCTTGCCGCTGGTTTCCATGCGGAAGTAGGTTTCGGCGTTGACCATGCCTTGGGTCAGCAGGTTCTTGAACGGCTCGTTCGAGGTCACCAGGCCTTCGTCACGCATCAGCTTGTGGAAGAAGCGCGCGTAGAGCAGGTGCAAAATGGCGTGCTCGATGCCGCCGATGTATTGGTCCACCGGCAACCAGTGGTTGGCAGCGTTCGGCTCGACCAGACCGCCCTCGTAGTGCGGCGAAGCATAGCGAGCGTAGTACCACGAGGACTCGACGAAGGTGTCCATGGTGTCGGTTTCGCGCTTGGCCGGTGCGCCGCATTTCGGGCAGCTGCATTCGTAGAACTCGGGCATGCGCGCCAAAGGCGAGCCAGCACCGTCGGGCACTACGTCTTCAGGCAGGACAACCGGCAACTGGTCTTCAGGAACCGGGACGTCGCCACAGGTATCGCAATGCACGATAGGGATCGGGCAGCCCCAATAACGCTGGCGGCTGATGCCCCAGTCACGCAGGCGGAACTGGGTGCGCGACTGGCCGAGGGATTTTTTCACCAGTGCCGCTTCGATGGCATCGAATGCGGACTGGAAATTCAGGCCGGTGAATTCGCCGGAATTGATCAGCTCGCCATGCTCGCCGTAGGCCGGCTGCCATGGGGCAGGCGTCTGGTCGCCAGCACTGGTGCGTACTACGGGCTTGATCGGCAGACCGTACTGCGTGGCAAACTCGAAATCGCGCTCGTCGTGTGCCGGTACGGCCATGACAGCGCCATCGCCGTAGTGCATCAGCACGTAGTTGGCGACCCACACCGGCAGTTTTTCGCCGGTCAGCGGGTGCTCGACGAACAGCGAAGTCGGCTGGCCTTTCTTTTCCTGAGTGGCAACGTCGGCTTCGGCAACGCTTCCGCCTTTGCATTCATCGATGAACGCTTGCAGCTCAGGGTTGCCTTGAGCGGCCAGGGTTGCCAGCGGGTGTTCGGCGGCAACGGCGACATAGGTCGCGCCCATCAGTGTGTCAGGGCGGGTGGTGAAGACTTTCAGTGCACCGGCTTCGCCGATCGAGGCCTGATCGTACGGAAACTGCACTTCCATGCCGCGCGACCTGCCGATCCAGTTGCGCTGCATGGTCTTGACCTGTTCAGGCCAGCCCGGCAGCTCGTCGAGGCTTTCCAGCAGCTCGTCGGCGTAGGCGGTAATTTTGAAGTAGTACATCGGGATTTCGCGCTTTTCGATCAGCGCGCCGGAACGCCAGCCACGGCCGTCGATGACCTGCTCGTTGGCCAGTACGGTCTGGTCGACAGGGTCCCAGTTGACGGTGCCGTTCTTGCGGTAGATCACGCCTTTTTCGAACAGGCGAGTGAACAGCCATTGTTCCCAGCGGTAGTAATCAGGCTTGCAGGTGGTAACTTCGCGCGACCAGTCAACCGCCAGACCCAGGCTCTTGAGCTGGTTCTTCATGTAGGCGATGTTTTCGTAGGTCCACTTGGCCGGCGCGACGTTGTTGTCGATGGCGGCGTTTTCGGCCGGCATGCCGAACGCGTCCCAGCCCAGCGGCTGCAGGACGTTCTTGCCCAGCATGCGCTGGTAACGGGAGATCACGTCACCAATGGTGTAGTTGCGCACATGACCCATGTGCAGCTTGCCGCTCGGGTAAGGAAACATCGACAGGCAATAGAAAGTGTCCTTGCCTGGCTGTTCACTGACTTCAAAAGACTTTTGCTCATCCCAGAATGTTTGGGCAGCGGCTTCGATTTCGCGGGGCTGATAGAGTTCGTGCATGGCTACTTTTTACTAAAGATTAGTGACCCTTGACCTCTTCATTGCTTCGCCGAGTCAGGTCGGCACCGCGTGGCGGACAATTGCAACTGTCTGTGCGGTGCGTTCGGGCTCAAGAGCACGGAAGTGGAATTACAGGAAGCGCAGTAGCATACATGAGGGCTGTCTATCGAGGGAAACCCTGATTGCGCCTCGCGGGGCTCAAAGCCCGGCTGACAGCCCCATCTGCCCGTTGGTCGCAGTTCCATGCCGGTTTGCACAGCAGCGCTAAGCTCAATTTCGAGGGTGATGATTATCTTCGATGAGGTGAGCGGATGACCGAGTTGCAGCATGTAATAAGCCTGTCCGAGCTGTATGAACGTCTGATCGACCGCCTCGGGCTTGCGCTCGAGACGGCAAGTACTTCAGTCAGGCTACGAAACGAGTCGCCAGCCGAGCTTGAGCTCAAGGGCTTGAGCAGTGCCGAATTCCAGCTGATCGAAGCCTATCTGGAAAAAGGCCTGAGGGCTGCGGACGTCGCTGTCAGGGAGCGCCTGGTGTTCCAGCCGGATCTCGGCAGGCCTTCCAGAGCGTCAGCGACTATCATCTGGCTGAAAGACAGGCGACGAGGCGGGGGCCTGGCACGGTTGGGTCGCCACAGTTAAGTACTTAAAATCTCGCTTCTGCGCGCAGGCGAAGGGCCTGCTTACTTCGGGCGTTGTCGCCTGCCTTCAAACATTCTAGGCTGCGGACATCCATGGAGATGTCCCGATGCCTTTGCGCTACCTGCTCAAAACCCTCCTGTTGCCGCCCGGTATCCTGTTTGTTCTGCTCATTCTTGGCTGGTGGTTGCGTCGCTCCCGTCCGCGCCTGGCAACGGCATTTTTTGCCGTCGGTCTCGGCGGGTTATGGCTGATGAGCCTGCCGGTGGCGGTGGAATTCGCTGCCCGAAAAATTGAGCAGGTCCCGCCCTTGCCGCAGCAGCAATGGGCAACACTGGCGCAGCAGGCGGACGCCATTGTGGTGCTGGGCAATGGCCGTGAGCGCAATTCTCCGACGTGGGGCACAGATACACCGACCGGGCTGGGGCTGGAGCGACTGCGTCTGGCGGCGCGGTTGTCGAAAACGTCCGGGCTGCCAATACTGACCACCGGCGGCTTGCACTTTGACCAGCCGCCCAGCGAGGCGTCGATCATGGCGCAGTCGCTGCACGATGATTTTGGTGTGACGGTACGCTGGCAGGAAGGGTTGAGCCGTACAACATGGGAAAACGCGACAATGACCGCTGCGGTTCTTCAACCGCTAGGTATCAAGCGCGTGGTGCTGGTCACGCAAGCCTGGCACATGCCACGAGCGCGCTGGAGTTTCGAACAGGCGGGTTTTACCGTGGTGAGTGCGCCGGTCGGCTTTCTCGGTGTCGACAACGCCCGACCCTTTGGTGGCTGGCTGCCTGAAAGTCGTGTGTTCACGCAAAGCGGCGTGTTGCTTAACGAAGCGGCAGGCTGGCTGGTTTATCCTTGGATTTATCCGGCCAGCCACTGACTCCTTAACCGGTATCGCCTGAAAACAGGCGATACCGGCTTCATGCAATCAGACGGTTTTGGCAATCCGTGCGGCCATCAATGCCCAGCCGAACAGCAGCAGGCAGACAATTGCCAGTGGCCATGAGCGCCAGCGCAGGTAAGGCGTGAGTTCGTGCATCGGCACCACTTCGCCGTACAGCACGCCGCGTTCGAACTGCGGAATCTGTACCGTAATCCTGCCAAACGGGTCGATCAGTGCTGTCACGCCGTTGTTGGTGGCGCGGATCATCCAGCGGCCCGCTTCAAGGGCGCGCATCTGGGCCATCTGCAAGTGTTGCAACGGACCAATCGAGGTGCCGAACCAGGTGTCATTGCTCACGGTCAGCAACAGGTCGCTTTGCGCCGACAGGCCTGCGGCGAACTCTGGATAGACCACTTCGTAGCAGATGAACGGCGCAATGTGATAACCCTTGGCCTGCAACAGCGCCTGGTCGTTCGGGCCGCGGGCGAAGTCCGACATCGGCAGGTCGAAGAAGGAAATCAACCCGCGCAACAGGTCCTGCAGTGGCACGTACTCGCCGAATGGTACGAGCTTTTGTTTGAAGTAGGTGCCGTCGCCCTGGCCGGTAACCGTGATGCCGTTGTAATAACGATACTCACCGCGCCCGGTCGGCTCACGCACCGGCACGCCGGTGATCAGCGCTGCGCCGCGGTCCGAAGCGAACTTGCCCATCATCGCCAGATAGCCTTCTGCGCTTTCCTTGAGCACCGGTACGGCGGTTTCCGGCCAGACGATCAGGTCAGCCTGCTGCGAACGGAAGGTCATGTCCCGATACAGCGCGAGCTGATCATTGAGCTTTTGCGGGTCCCATTTCATGCTTTGTTCTATGTTGCCCTGCATCGCCGCGACTTTCAGCGGCGGGCCGGACGGTGATGTCCAGGCATGATCCTTGAGTGCCAGGCCAGCAATCCACGGCGCCAGCAACAGCACCACGCCCGTCGCCAGAAACGATTTGCGTGCCCGCAAGCGGTGCAGGTTGCACAGCAGTGCAGCAGTCAGGCCCAGTGAGAACGATATAAGCCATACACCGCCGACCGGGGCGAGCCCGGCAAGTGGTCCGTCAAGCTGGCTGTAACCGGAATAGAGCCACGGGAAACCGGTAAGGAACCAGCCGCGAAATGCCTCCTGCCACAGCCATAGCGCTGCAAACGCCAGTGCATCGGCCAACGGCGCTTCGTTGCGGCGTAGCCAGCGCGCCCAGACCCAGGCGGGCAGGGCGAAAAACAGGGCAATGGCAGCGATGAACAGCAGCATCAGCAGCCCGGCCAGCAGTACCGAAGCACCACCGTAGGTATGGATGCTGACGTAGATCCAGCTGGTGCCCGCGCCGTACAGGCCAAAGCCGTAACACCAGCCACGAGCCAGTGCCTGGCGCGGACTTAGCTCGCGCAGCCCCAGATAGAACAGGGCCACCGACACCAGCACCAGCGGCCAGAAGTCGAATGGTGCCAGGGCCAGGGTCGTGAGCCCGCCAGCCGCCAGGGCCAGCAGGTTACCGGGCCAGCCGGGGCGGGTTATCCAGCGCATGTAGATTCCTTAAAGCAGCATCAAGTGGTTACGGACGTGAAATGGGAGTCACGCGCAGCAAATGAATGCGGCGGCTGTCAGCGCTCAGGATGCGGAAACGATATGCACCGATTTCAGTGATTTCGTTGCGCTTGGGCAGATGGCCGAAGGCATTCATTACCAGACCGCCCACTGTGTCGAACTCGTCGTCGGAGAACGCACTGTCGAAGAATTCGTTGAAATTCTCGACCGGCGTGAGGGCCTTGACCAGGAAGTCACCGCTGGGCAGTGGTTTGATATAGCTGTCTTCCTCGACGTCATGCTCATCTTCGATATCGCCGACGATCTGTTCCAGTACGTCTTCGATGGTCACCAGACCTGCCACACCGCCGTATTCGTCAATGACGATGGCCATGTGGTTGTGGTTGGCGCGAAATTCGCGCAGCAACACGTTGAGGCGCTTGGATTCGGGCACGAACGTAGCCGGACGCAGCAGCTTCTTGACGTCGTCGCTGTCGCCGTCGGCTTTAAGGATCAGTGGCAGCAGATCCTTGGCCAGCAGCACACCGAGCACGTCATCGTGGCTCTCGCCGATCACCGGATAGCGCGAGTGCGCAGCATCGATGACCGCAGGCAGAAATTCACGGGGTGTCTGGGTCGCCTTGATGCTGATCATCTGCGAGCGCGGCACCATGATGTCGCGTACTTGCAGGTCAGCCACTTGAATGGCGCCCTCGACGATGGCCAGCGCTTCGCTGTCCAGCAGTTTGTTCTGGTGGGCTTCGCGCAGCAGCTCAAGCAGCTCCTGGCGGTTTTTCGGCTCATGGACAAAGGCCTGGGTCAGTTTACCCAACCATGACTTTTGCCCGTTGCTCGATCGGTCTTCGCTCATAGCCCTTACTCGTGGTCCTTGCTTGGTGTGTCTGAATGGGGGTGGTCGGCACTTTCATCTTCGGCGTAAGGATCGGGGTAGCCCAGCTCCTCAAGCAACGTTCGTTCCAGTGCTTCCATTTCTTCGGCTTCTTCATCATCGATGTGGTCGTAACCCAGCAGATGAAGGCAGCCATGAATGACCATGTGTGCCCAGTGCGCGTCAACGGACTTGCCTTGTTCAGCGGCTTCGCGGTTGACCACCGGGACGCAGATGACCAGGTCGCCCAGCAACGGGATGTCCAGCATGTCGTCCGGAACATCCGCCGGGAATGAAAGCACGTTTGTAGCGTAATTTTTATGTCGCCAGGTGTGATTGAGCTCGCGCCCTTCGTTTTCGTCGACGAGGCGGATGGTCAGCTCGGAATCGGCACTGCGCTGACGCAAGCCCATTTCACACCAGAGGCGGAATCGGGCTTCGTCGGGGGCGCTTGTTTCGCTTGCAATCTGCAGGTCCAGCTCAAGCATCGCGGTTCTTGTCCCGTGGGTAACTGCTGTTGCCCGACGAACCGTCGCTGAGCTGATCATCGAAGCGCTCGTAGGCCTCGACAATGCGCTGCACCAGCGGGTGGCGAACCACATCCTTGGGTTTGAAGTGCGTGAAGCTGATGCCCGGCACGTCCTTGAGCACATCGATGACATGCGTCAGCCCCGACCGGGTGCCCTTGGGCAGGTCGACCTGGGTGATGTCGCCGGTGATCACGGCGGTAGAGCCGAAGCCGATACGGGTCAGGAACATCTTCATCTGCTCGACAGTGGTGTTCTGACTCTCGTCGAGAATGATGAAGCTGTTATTAAGGGTGCGTCCGCGCATGTAAGCCAGCGGTGCCACTTCAATGACCTGCTTCTCGATCAGCTTGGCGACGTATTCGAAACCGAGCATCTCGTACAGCGCGTCATACAGCGGGCGCAGGTACGGGTCGATCTTCTGCGCCAGATCGCCGGGCAAGAAGCCCAGTTTCTCGCCCGCTTCGACCGCCGGGCGCACCAGCAGGATGCGACGAATCTGCTCGCGTTCCAGCGCATCCACCGCGCAGGCAACCGCCAGGTACGTCTTGCCAGTACCCGCAGGGCCGATGCCGAAGTTGATGTCGTTGCTGAGGACTTCCTTGACGTAACGCTGCTGGTTCAGGCCGCGCGGGCGAATCATGCCCTTTTTGGTGCGCAGCGAGACGCCGACTTCGGCGGCAGGGTGGTTGTCGAGGCCGTCCACGCCTGATTCCTGAAGGAACAGGTGGACCATGTCCGGCGTCAGCTCGGTACCTTTGGTTTCCCGGTACAGGCGGCGCAGAAGATTCTCGGCGGAGTGATTTTGTTTTGAGTCGCCAATGAGCTCGAATTGATTGCCGCGATTGCGGATCTCGATGTCCAGGCGTTGCTCGATCAGGCGCAAGTGCTCGTCGAGTTGCCCGCACAGGTTGGCGAAACGATGGGCCTCGAAAGGCTCGAGGGTGAAGCGATGAGGTTCTATGGGTGCGTTCAAGGTCGTTTAATGGCCGTCCGGCGGCAATTGAGATGTATTGAAGAATACCCCTGGCGCTGGTTGTGTGAAAGCTTTGCCGTGTTAAAGGCCGCGCCAGGGATTCACCGTGCTCAATGGTAGGGACCGCGCAGAACCGAATTCATTCGGCGATTCGTTTCTGCGGCGACATTCAAGGTTTACTGTAGCAGCGAGCCACGCAGAGAGTGAGGCTGCGCATCATCAATGTGTACGTCGGCAAACTGCCCGATCAGTTTCGGGTTGTTACAGCGAAAATTCACAATCCGGTTGTTCTCGGTGCGGCCCTGCAGTTCGCCAGGGTCTTTCTTCGAATAGTCGGTTACCAGAATGCGCTGGATGCTGCCCACCATCTGCCGGCTGATCTCGAAACCCTGCTGGTTCAGGCGGTGTTGCAGCGCGGCCAGGCGCTCTTTCTTGAGGGCTTCTGGCGTGTCGTCTTTCAGATCTGCGGCAGGCGTACCCGGGCGCGGGCTGTAGACGAACGAGAACGAGAAGTCGAAACCCACGTCCTCGATCAGCTTCATGGTGTTGTCGAAATCTTTTTCGGTCTCGCCGGGGAAGCCAACGATGAAGTCGGAACTGATGCTGATGCCCGGCACGGCCGCCCTGAGCTTGCGCAAGCGGGACTTGTATTCCAGCGTGGTGTGGTTGCGCTTCATGGCCGCCAGAATGCGGTCGGAACCCGACTGCACCGGCAAGTGCAGGTGTTTGACCAGCTCCGGCACTTCCGCATGGGCCTGAATCAGGCTGTCGGAAAACTCCAGCGGGTGCGAGGTGGTGTAGCGAATACGGTCGATGCCATCGACGGCGGCAACCACGCGGATCAGGTCCGCCAGGTCAGCAACGCGGCCGTCGTGGGTGGTGCCGCGATAGCCGTTGACGTTCTGCCCCAGCAGGGTGACTTCACGCACGCCGTTGTCGGCGAGGTGGATGACTTCGCTCAGCACATCGTCAAACGGCCGGCTGACTTCCTCGCCACGGGTGTAGGGCACCACGCAGAACGTGCAGTATTTGCTGCAGCCTTCCATCACCGATACATAAGCGCTCGGGCCATCGACGCGCGGCTCGGGCAAGTGGTCGAATTTTTCGATTTCCGGGAACGAGACATCAACCTGCGGCAAGCGGGTGATACGCGCTGCGTCGATCATTTCCGGCAGGCGATGTAAGGTCTGGGGGCCGAACACCACGTCCACATAGGGCGCGCGATCACGAATGGCTGCGCCTTCCTGACTGGCAACGCAGCCACCGACAGCGATCACCATTTCCGGATTGGCCAGCTTCAGTTCACGCCAGCGGCCAAGCTGGGAGTACACCCGGTCCTGGGCGCGCTCGCGAATCGAGCAGGTATTGAGCAGGATCACGTCGGCGTCTTCCGCGCGAGCGGTGACTTCCAGGGCCTGATGTTCGCCCAGCAGATCGACCATGCGCGAGCTGTCGTACTCGTTCATCTGGCAACCGTGGGTTTCGATATAAAGCTTCTTGGCCATGCGTGATCATCAACCGTATCAGTGAACCGAGCATTATAAGGATGAAGGGCTCGGGTTCCTAGCGTTGGCTGTCCGATGGACATGCTATAGTCCGTGCCCCTTTTTCATCTCCGATCGTTACCCGCCCGTTATGACCAAACGCGAAGCTCCAATCTACAAGGTGATTTTCCTCAACCAGGGACAGGTGTTCGAGATGTACGCCAAGCAGATCTATCAAAGTGATCTGTGGGGCTTTCTGGAAGTTGAAGAATTCGTTTTCGGCGAACGCACGACGGTTGTGGTGGACCCGAGCGAAGAGAAGCTCAAGGCCCAGTTCGAAGGCGTGGTGCGCAGTTTCGTGCCGATGCATTCGATTGTGCGCATCGACGAAGTCGAGCGCATGGGCACGCCGAAGATCAGCGAAGCGCGTGGCACCAGCAACGTAATGCCGTTTCCCATGCCGATGCCGGAAAAATAAGTCTGAATCGCAAGTGCCCTGAGCTATTGCTGGTCAGGGCAGCGGAGAGAAGGGGCTGCGCCCTTCGGCGGTCTGCAGTTCAAGCAGGTATTTGCGGAAGATCTGCCCCAGTACCTGGGTGGCAACTTCCAGTTCGTCGCGCTGCATCTTTGCCGACACCTCGTCGGCGGCGTCCAGCGCCTCTTCAGAGCCATTGACTGCGGCCATCTTCAGCACGATATATGCCTGAATGTTATTGGCCTGCACCCCTTCACCACGGCTGAACATCAAGCCAAGTTGATACTGCGCCTGAGCATGGCCCTGCAATGAGGCTTGCTCGAAGTAATTCAGCGCCTGCGGCAAATCGCGAGGTGCATTTTTGCCCTCGTAATAGAACTCACCCAACTCGTACTGCGCCTGCGCATCCCCACCCTTGGCGGCCTGCTGACACGTTTCAAGCGCAGCGGGCAGGTTCTCTGGCTGGGTATTGAGGGTGCAACGACCCATCGCCGGGATTAACAACGAGTTGCCGCCAGCAGTCGCCAGCAGGGGATAGACAAGCAACAGGCAGCCCAATACAAGGGTGCGGCCGGTGCGGTTCATGGGAGTCGACTTACCTCTGAAAAAGGTGCGGGCATGCCCGGCCAGCTAAACGTGCTGGCTGCGCATTATGAAATAAGCAGAGCCAACCTTACAAAGTCTTTACGGATTTTCTGCTGCACGGCGTTGAAAACGCCCTTCTTTAGGGGGGCATTACCTGAAACAACACTTCCAGTGACCTGTGTTTGCAGCATCCGCCCTGCATTGTAGAAGCAAAATACGTACTTAGCGTTCCGTTTCATTCACAGGCATCACTCGCGCCGGTTCAATGACACCCGGCGCGGGTGAGTCTGACGAGCTTATTTCAGCGCAGCAAACGCTTTTTCAGCGGCATCGAGTGTCAGTTTCAACTCGGCATCACCGTGGGCGATGGAGGTGAAACCGGCTTCGAACGCGCTCGGCGCGAGGTACACGCCACCTTCCAGCATCAAGTGGAAGAAACGTTTGAAGCGCTCGGCATCGCTGGTCATCACGTCTTCAAACGTTACGATTTCAGGGGCGTCACTGAAGTACAGGCCGAACATGCCACCCGCCTGGGTCGTCACGAACGCAATGCCTGCTGCATCGGCGCGCTGTTGCAGGCCTTCGAGCAGGCGACGGGTGTAGTCGCTCAATTCATCGTGAAAGCCCGGGCGGCTGATCAGGCGCAGGGTGGTCAGGCCGGCAGCCATCGCCAACGGGTTACCCGACAGGGTGCCCGCCTGATAGACCGGGCCAAGCGGTGCAATGTGCGACATGATTTCGCGTTTGCCGCCAAAGCAGCCGACCGGCATACCACCGCCGATGATTTTGCCAAAAGTGCTCAGGT
Source organism: Pseudomonas syringae group sp. J248-6 (assembly GCF_032586995.1). Lineage (NCBI taxonomy): Bacteria > Pseudomonadati > Pseudomonadota > Gammaproteobacteria > Pseudomonadales > Pseudomonadaceae > Pseudomonas > Pseudomonas syringae group sp. J248-6. The sequence goes on from NZ_JAWHOP010000005.1 coordinate 213,419, forward strand.
CGGGCGTCACGCCGTAGTAAGCCTGTGCGCCACCGAGGGCTACGCGGAAACCGGTCATCACTTCATCGAAAATCAGCACCACGCCGTGCTCGTCGCACAGGTCGCGCAGACCTTGCAGGTAGCCAGGCGCAGGCGGCACGCAATTCATGTTGCCAGCAACGGGCTCGACGATGATGCACGCCACTTCCTGACCCACTTCAGCCAACAGGTCACGCACGGCGTCGAGGTTGTTGAAGGGTACGGTCAGGGTGTGTTTCGCGAACGCCGCCGGTACGCCAGGCGAGCTGGGTACGCCCAGGGTAAGGGCACCGGAGCCAGCCTTGACCAGCAGGCTGTCGGAGTGACCGTGGTAGCAGCCTTCGAACTTGATGATGCTGTCGCGGCCGGTGAAACCACGGGCCAGACGGATCGCACTCATGGTCGCTTCAGTGCCGGAGCTGACCATGCGGACCATTTCCATGGACGGTACCAGTTCGCAGACCAGATCGGCCATTTCGGTTTCCATGGCCGTCGGTGCACCGTAAGACAGGCCGTGCTCCAGCTGGCTGCGCACGGCATCGAGCACTTCCGGGTGGCTATGGCCAAGAATCATCGGCCCCCAGGAGCCCACGTAATCAACATAGCGTTTGTCGTCTTCGTCAGTCACGTAAGCGCCCGCAGCATGTTTGAAGAACAGCGGCGTGCCACCCACGCTTTTGAAAGCACGAACCGGCGAATTGACGCCACCGGGGATGTGTTTTTGGGCGTTGGCGAACAGTGTTTCGGAACGGGACATGATCGGGTCTCTGCTTTGAAACGGGGAATTCGTGTCTACGCTGGGGTCAGCCGAGGCGGGCAGCTTCAGGGTGGGCTGCTTTATTGGGTGGCATGAGCCAGAGAAGGCGCAGGAGCGCGCACTATATCAAATGAAGGAGGATCCACGTACTCGTGGGAGCGAGCTTGCTCGCGAAGGGGGCAGTGCAGACCCCGAAAAAAGAGCATTTTGAACCATCGCCTTCGCGAGCAATGCGGAACGCCGCCCCGGTCACTCCCACAGCAATTCTGCTCTACAACAACGCCATGAAGGCTTTTGCCCGGCGCGTCACTTCCTGGGTGTTTTCAGCGCCGAACAGGCCATGTACCACGGCGAGCAGGTCTGCTCCATGTTCGACCAGTTGCGGGGCGTTTTCCAGGGTGATGCCGCCGATCACAGCAATCGGCAAGTGAACCCTGGCACGCACCTGAGCAATCAGGTCCAGCGGTACTGCGGGGGCGCCAGGCTTGGTCAGGGAGTTGAAGAACCTGCCAAATGCTACGTACGTCGCGCCATCAGCCTTTGCCTGCTCGGCCAGTTCCAGACTGCCGTGACAGGTGGCACCGACAATCGCCTTGTGCCCCAGCAGGGCACGCGCATCCGGCAACGAGCCGTCGGTCTGGCCCAAATGCACACCCACGCCCAGACGCGCCGCCAGTTCGGCGTCATCGTTGATGATCAGTCGCGTCTTGTAGCGCTCGCAGAGTTTGAGCAGCTCAGTCGCTTCGCGCAGACGGCGGGACTCGTCACTGGTCTTGTCGCGGTATTGCAGCAGCGTCACGCCGCCATCCAGCGCAGCTTCGACGTACGAGAGAAATTTGCCGGACAGCAACTGGCTGTCGGTAATGGCATACAGGCCACGTAGTTTCATGAATCGAGCCTCATGGCGATGTGTTACGAGCAAAAATCCAGCGGCAACCGACGAGGCACAAATTGCCCGCGGCCCAGCTGCTCGGCGTCCCTGAGCGTTCGCCAGGTGTAGTCCAGCGCCGATCTTACCGCGCTGACCAGTTCTTCTCCCTGGGCAATACGCCCGGCCAGTGCGCTGGCCAGTGTGCAGCCTGAACCGTGGTAGCTGCCGGGTAGACGTTCGCAAATGAAAGTGTGGGTCTGGCCGCCACGCACATAAAGACGATTATGGATTTGCTGCTCGTCACCATGACCGCCAGTGATTAGCAGGTATTCACAAAACAGCAGTAGCTTGTCGGCGCACTCGTCCGCAGTACCCTCAGGCAGCTCGGCAAGAATGCGTGCTTCCGGAAGATTGGGGGTCGCGATGGTCGACAATGGCAGCAGCCGTTCGCGCATGGCGTAGCCGACTTCGTCCTTGCCCAGCCGTCCGCCGCCGCCAGCACGCAGCACCGGGTCGCAGACCATTGGCAAATGCGGGTGAGCGAGAAGCAGGTCGACGACCGTGTCGACCATCTCCAGCGAACCGAGCATGCCCAGCTTGACGGCGGCTACGTTCGAATCGTTGAGGACGGCATTGGCCTGTGCCATGACCCATTCGCGATCGAGCACGCGAAAATCACTGACATTTACAGTGTCTTGCACGGTGAGCGCAGTAATCGCCGGAGCGGCGTGACAGCCTTGGGCGAGCAGGGCTTCTATATCGGCCTGCATACCGGCACCGCCACTAGGGTCGTGGCCGGAGAGGCAAAGGACAACGGGGCGGGAGCTATAGATATTCATGGTGCGCGAGCTTATCACTAAACCTTTCGCGGGCCGCGGGGTGCCAGGTTTTTCTTGCTGGTGATGGTCCGTCGGCGACTGTCGCAGATTCGACAAACCTGCAAAAAATACTCATGTTTGGCCTGAAATAGCCGATGTAGAGCTATTGCCTTGATTTTTATCGCGATACTGTCTTTACGCTATTAGCGGCTATGCTTGTGTGGTCAGACCGATTACCGACGGTTTGCATCGTTTTTTATACCGATGCCAGCCAGGTCATCCCTACGTTCAATGGTCTGTTTGAATCATTAGCCTGTTTCAAGGACAGAAAATTGCGGGGCGTCGTAATCAATGGATGGATTGAACGCGACGACCTACCTTGGGGCTTCAATGCGCTATCTGTTGATCATTCTGGCTCTTTGGCTGCCGTTGCAGAGTCATGCAGTCGAGTTTGATGAAAACACTCGTTTTCTGCCGTTGGGTCGTGCCATTCAGGTATTCGAAGACCCGACCGGCGATGCGACCATTGAAAGCGTCAGCGCCGCCGCTCACGCCGGTGCCTTTCAGTCCGTGCCTGCCGGGACCTTCAACGCCGGGTACTCGCGTTCCGCCTTCTGGCTGAAAGTCGAGCTGACCTATCGCCCGATAGACGCCAGCATCCATAACGACTGGTTGCTGGAACTGGCCTATCCGCCAATGGACCACGTTGATTTCTATGTCCCGGATGCCGACGGGAATCCCGGGCGGGTCTGGCAGACCGGCGACATGTTGCCGTTCTCCAGCCGCCAGTTCGCCCAGAACAACTACCTTTTCCAGCTGGACCTGCCAGCGGGTCAGACGCGAACCCTGTACATGCGCATACGCAGTGAAGGGTCGGTTCAGGCTCCGCTCAATCTCTGGTCTACTCACGCCTACCTCGAGGCGCAGCCCACCAAGGTTTACGTCTTCGGGCTGATCTACGGCGTGCTGCTGGGCATGCTGGTCTATAACCTGTTCATCTACCTCAGCGTCCGTGAGGTGGATTACCTGTACTACCTGCTGTATGTCGCCTCGTTCGGGCTTTACCAGATGTCGATCAACGGCGTCGCAATTGAATACCTGTGGCCTGACAGCCCCTGGTGGGCAAATGCGTCGACGCCCTTTCTGATGGCGCTGGCCACGCTGTTCGCGTGCCAGTTTTCCCGCAGTTTTCTGGGTACGGCACAGTTGGCGCGCTGGCTGGACCGCTTGCTGCTGATAGTCATCGGCGCTGCTGTGCTGGTGATGGGCATGGCCTTGTTCCTCGGTTACGGGCCAGCCCTGCGCGGGGCCACTCAACTGGTCATGACAGGGGCCGTGACCATATACCTGGCGGGCATTGTCGCCATCATGAAAGGCGAGCGGGTAGGGCGCTATTTTGTGCTGGCCTGGTCGGTCTTCATGGTCAGCGGGTTGATCTTCGGGCTGATGCTGCTGGGCTATTTGCCCAACACTTTCCTGACCATGTACGCCTCGCACATCGGCACGGTGCTGGAAATGGCATTCCTTTCCATGGCGCTTGCCGACCGTATCAACCATGCCCGGTGCCAGCAGGCGCGAACGCTGCTGGCGGCAGGTCAGGATCTGGAGCGTCTCAACCAGCAACTGGCCAACAGCAACCGGCTGAAGGATGAGTTCCTTGCCACGCTTACCCATGAGCTGCGCACGCCAATGAACGGCGTGATCGGGTCGCTGGAAGTGATGCAGACACTCGATATGGATGACGAGCTGGAGATGTATCAGCAAACGGCTGCCAGTTCCGCGCGGGACATGATGAGTATGATCAACGGCATTCTGACCCTCACCGAACTTCAAGCCGGTGTGCTGTATGCCGACTGCAATGCCTTTTCGCCCGAAGACCTCGCCGACAGGCTACGCAATCGCTTCCTGGGCGCCGCTCAGTCCAAGGGGCTGATTTTGACGCTCGATCTGGACGATAAGCTGCCGCCGTGCCTGCGTGGCGACATCGGCAAGCTCTACCAGTGCATCGAGTGCCTGATGGACAACGCGATCAAATTCACCCGTAAGGGCGCGGTGCAAGTGCGCTTCAGCGGGCACCCGCAGGATCTGGAGCGCATGTACCTGCGGGTTGAAGTGATGGACAGCGGCATCGGTTTCAGCCGACTGGACGAAGCCCAACTGTATCAACACTTCTTTCAGGTCGACGGCTCCATGACTCGCGAATACGGCGGGCTGGGCATCGGTCTGGCGATTTGCCGGAAACTGGTCGAGTTGCAGGGTGGCGAGCTGAGTCATCGTTCCGAGCCAGGCAAGGGCAGTTGCTTTACCTTGAACGTCCCGATGCTGATGGTTGTACCGGGCGCAGTGCGCAGAGCCCCAGAACTCAAGGCCCAGTGGGGTATATAAAGCGTCGTTTGATGTGCGCATCAGGTAAAAGCGCCGAGATTTCGGCGGCTACGGCACTTTTGCAAGTGTCGGGCGCGTGATTCACTGTCTGCATGTTGCGTGTGCACACAGGCAGGAGATGACTCATGAACCTGAATCAATTCGCCGAAACCCACGAAGTCACCAATCAACCGCCACCGCTGGACGGGGCGAACCTCTACCGTATTGACGTGCCGCTTCAGGAGTGGAGCAGCCGCTTCGGTGCGGGCTGGGCGCAACCGCGTATCGACGCTTACGGTGCGCTGGCAGGCGGCCCGCTGATGGAGGCGGGCTTTCTGGCCAATAAGAACAAGCCTGCATTCGCCAGCCATGACCGTTACGGGCACCGCATCGATCTGGTCGAATTTCACCCGGCGTACCACCAGTTGATGAGCGCTGCCATCGAGCACGGCATCCCGTCGCTGCCGTGGACCGATCCGCAGCCCGGCGCTCACGTGGCGCGTGCGACCATGAGTTATCTGCATACGCAGGCAGAACCGGGCAGCGGCTGCCCGCTGACCATGACGTTCGCCAGTGTTCCTGCGCTCAGGCTGCAACCGGATCTGGCTGAAATATGGCTGCCCAAGGTGCTGTCGACTGAGTACGACCCACGTAACGTGGGCATTGCGCACAAGTGTGGCGCAACCATCGGCATGGCCATGACCGAAAAACAGGGCGGCACCGACGTGCGCGCCAACACCACGCGCGCGTTCCCGGTAGGCGCAGGTGGCCCTGGCCAGGCTTATGAGCTGGTCGGACACAAGTGGTTCTGCTCGGCACCGATGTGCGACGCGTTTCTGACCCTGGCGCAGACCGACAAGGGCCTCAGCTGTTTTCTGCTGCCGCGCCACCGGCCGGACGACACCCGCAACGAGTTCTATATCCAGCGCCTGAAAAACAAGCTCGGCAACTGGTCCAACGCATCAAGCGAAGTCGAGTTTCGCGGCGCGCTGGCGTGGATGATCGGTGAGGAAGGGCGCGGTGTGCCGACCATTATCGAAATGGTCGCCATGACCCGTTTCGACTGCATGATTGGCTCCAGCGCCTTGATGCGTCAGGCGCTGACGCAGGCCACGCATCATTGCGCGCATCGTGCGGTCAGTGGCCGGTTGCTCGCCGAGCAGCCGTTGATGCAGAACGTGCTGGCTGATCTGGCGCTGGAAAGCGAGGCCGCGCTGGCCCTGACCCTGCGCATGGGCCGTGCGCTGGACCATCTCGATGATGATCACGAAAAACGCTTTGTCCGTCTGGTCACGGCGGTGGGTAAATACTGGATCTGCAAGCGCGCCCCGGCCATGATCAACGAAGCCGCCGAATGCCTGGGCGGTGCCGGTTATGTCGAGGACAGCATTCTGCCCCGGCTGTACCGCGAAGCGCCGGTCAACTCGACATGGGAAGGCTCCGGCAACGTGCAATGCCTGGACGTGCTGCGAACCCTGTCCAAGGAGCCCGGCGCACTCGATGCGCTGTTCGACGAACTGGGCGACGGACATGGCGACCGGCAACTGGCGGCACATATCGGCAAGCTCAAGGCGGCGTTGCAGGACACCGGCGACATTCAGTACCGCGCCCGCCAACTGACCGAAGACATCGCCATCGCTTTGCAGGGCAAGTTGTTGCTGGAAGCGGGTAACGCAGCGGTCAGTGACGGCTTCATTGCCGGTCGACTGGTGTCTGGCGGGCGGGTGTATGGCGCTTTGCCCAAGGGTGTTGACGTAGAAACATTGCTGCAAAGGGCCTCGCCGCAGGTGGCATGAGCACGCGAACCCGTTACGATGCACGTCTGCAAGATCAGACAGGACATGAATCGTGACCCAAGCCTTTGTTGTTGTCGACACCGCCGAGCAGGCCGTAGAGCGGCTCGCCGAGCTGCATGAACGCGCGACCAGTGCGCTGAGTCAGGCGCTCAAGCGCTACCTGAAAGACCGCGTTGAGCCCACTGCCGAGGAGCGTGCGCAATTCAGCTACCCGGAACTGCGCCTGGTCTACAAATGCCAGGGTGAAGTGCCGGTAACCACTCGTGCCTACGCCAAGGTGCAGCTGCCGGGCACTTACAGCGTTACCGTCACGCAGCCCAAGGCCTTCAAAAAGTACCTGCTCGAACAACTTGTCCCGCTGATGAAAGATTTCACCGTGACGGTCGAAGTCGGCATGAGCGAGCAGAGCATTCCTTATCCTTACGTGGTCGAGCAGGGCGACGAGCTGGCCGGCACCGGTGTTACCGCAGCGGCGCTGGCGCGGGTATTCCCGAGTACCGACCTGTCGGCTGCGACCGATGGCATTGCCGACGGCCTTTATGACTGGGCCAACGTCGATCCGCTGCCACTGGCGCTGTTCGATGCCGCGCGGGTGGATTTCTCGCTACGCCGTCTGGTGCATTACACCGGTAGCGACTGGCGTCATGTGCAGCCGTGGATTCTGCTGACCAACTACCACCGCTATGTTGACCAGTTCATCCTGCACGGGCTGGAAAAACTCCGCGAAGACCCGCGTTTCGTGCGCATGGTCCTGCCGGGTAACGTGGTAGTCGACAAGAGCATGGGCCAGGAAGAAGCCCAGGCCATCGTCGCCAGCGTGGTCTGGCACCGCTATCAGATGCCGGCGTACCACCTGATCGCCGAAGACGGTCATGGCGTGACCCTGGTCAACATCGGCGTCGGCCCGTCCAACGCCAAGAACATCACCGATCACCTGGCAGTACTGCGTCCGCATTGCTGGCTGATGATCGGTCACTGCGGTGGGCTGCGTCAGTCGCAGACCATCGGCGACTACGTACTGGCGCACGCCTACATGCGTCGCGACGGTATTCTCGACCGTGTACTGCCGCCGCATATCCCGATTCCGGCGCTTGCCGAAGTGCAACTGGCCTTGCAGGAGTCGGCGGCGCAGATTACCGGCGAGCGCGGCGAAGAGCTCAAGAAGCGCCTGCGCACCGGCACGGTGTTGACCTATGACGACCGTAACTGGGAACTGCGCTGGGCTCAGGAACGTCCGTTGATCAACCTGTCGCGCGCAGTCGCGGTCGACATGGAAAGTGGCACCATCGCCGCTCAGGGTTATCGCCTGCGGGTGCCTTACGGCACGTTGCTGTGCGTATCCGACAAGCCGTTGCACAGCGAAATCAAGCTGCCGGGTTCGGCGAATGCGTTCTACGAACGTGCGGTCAGCCAGCACCTGAAAATCGGTATCGCTGCGCTGGACCTGCTGCGTACCGAGGTCAACTCGCTGCACTCACGCAAACTGCGCAGCTTCGACGAGCCGCCGTTCCGTTAATAGCATTCCGTTAATAGATTGGTATTTGCACAAAGGGCCACTAAAGTGGCCCTTTCTGTTTTTTGATTGCCTATCCCCATGTCCCGCACCCAACGCCCCGTTTCCCGCCGTCCTGCCTCCAACCCGGCAGGCGCTGCCCGGCGTGTCGCCAAAGCGCCACCGGCCGAGCCGAAGCTGTTCCTCTTTAATAAGCCATTCGATGTGCTGACTCAATTCAGTGACGAAGGAGGGCGCGCCACGCTCAAGGACTTCATCAAGATCCCCGGCATTTACCCGGCAGGACGCCTGGATCGCGACAGTGAAGGCTTATTGCTGCTGACCAACGACGGCCAGTTGCAGGCGCGCATCGCCGACCCGAAACACAAACTGGCCAAGACCTACTGGGTGCAGGTCGAGGGTGAGCCGACCGATGAGCAGTTGCAGCAGTTGCGCGACGGTGTCCTGCTCAACGACGGCCCGACCTTGCCCGCCGAAGCGCGGCAGCTAGATGAACCGCAACTGTGGCCGCGCAACCCGCCCGTGCGCTTTCGCAAGAGTGTGCCGACAAGCTGGCTGGAGCTGGTGATCAAGGAAGGGCGCAATCGGCAAGTGCGACGCATGACGGCTGCCGTTGGCTTACCGACCCTGCGGCTGGTGCGGGTCAGAATTGGCGACTGGACGCTGGACGGCCTGGATCAGGGCCAATACCGGGAAGTCGCCGCAAAGCTGTGAGGTCGAGCGGCTCAGTTGCGCAAGTGGGTCAGCGGCATTTCGGTGCTGGCCAGCACCTGATTGAGCACAAAGCTGGACTTGACGCTGGTCACGCCCTCGATCCGCGTCAGATGGCCCAACAGCAGCTTCTGATAGTGATCCATGTCCGGCACCACCACCTTCAGTTGATAGTCTGCGTCCATCCCGGTCACCAGGCTGCATTCCAGAACCTGAGGCAGGTTGCGGATTTGCTGCTCGAAATTCTCGAAGCGCTCGGGCGTATGCCGGTCCATGCCGATCAGCACGTAGGCGGTGAGGTTCAGGCCAAGTTTCTTGCGATCCAGCAGGGCCACCTGACGCACGATGTAACCGTCGTCCTCCAGTTGCTTGACCCGGCGCGAGCAGGGTGAGGGTGACAGACCGATGCGTTCGGCCAATTCCTGGTTGGATATGCGTGCGTCCCGTTGCAATTCAGCCAAAATGCTCAGGTCGTATCTGTCGAGCTTGCTCACGATGCACCCCTTTATCAATTCAATTGCGCTGGATTATTCATCTGAAGTCAAAAATTGCGCAAGTAATGTTTTAATCCGCAATATTAGCAATCCTCTGCCTTAGCCTCAGGCCTATTCTTTTAACCAGAATCACTGCCCGGACACAGCGTCCAGCGCGACTCGCCGAATCAGGCCAGTCGCGGCCTCCCACCCAACAGGGTGTGCCAGGCCCCCGGGCTACATACTGTCCAGAAGACGGCATGAGGTGAGCCAACGTCAAAAGCGTTGCGCCAGGGCGAAGTATCTCAAGGGGGCCATTTGGTCCCCTTTTCTTTGTCTGCTGATAAAGTGCGCAGAACGGCGCTACGCTTAAACAGTCTTAATGACGTCAACCCGCGCTCTAGTGAGGAAAGCATGAAATCTGGCATCTGGCAGTTTGCGGGTGTAAGTCTGTTGTGTCTGAGCATCAGCGCACAGGCATTGGCCGACGAACGTGATGATTCGCCGCGCAATCAGTTGTACAACAGCTCTGGCGAAAACGGGCAGCAGCGTCAGCAGCAGCAGCAGCGCTTCCAGGAACAGAATAATCAGCAGCGTCAGATCCAACAGCAGCAGAATCAGCAGCGCCAGGTCGAGCGTCAGCAGCAACAACAGATCAACCAGCAGCAGATCAATCAGCAACGCCAGATTCAGGAACAGCAGAACCAGCAGCGTCAGGTTGAGCGCCAGCAACAGCAGCAGATCCAGCAACAGCAGATCCAGCAGCGCAACGTCGAGCGTCAGCAGCAACAGCAGATCGAGCAGCAACAACGTGATCAGCAGCGTCAGATTCAGCAGCAGCAAAACCAGCAGCGTCAGCAGTTGCGCCAGGCTCAGGACAACCTGCCGATTCAGAGCGGCCCGAAAGAGGCGTGGCAAACCCAGCCGCCGCGTCAGGGCTATTACCAGGACATTCCACGCGGCAACAATCGCAACTGGCAGGCCGGTAACGGTCGCCCGAATGATCACTGGGAAGGACGCCCCGATGGGCGTGGCAACGGCTGGGGACCCGGCCCGCAATACCGGCCTGGCTATGCGATAGATCGCGTACCGGGTGGCTACTCGCGTATTCCCTATCGTGGTCAGGACTATTACTACTCGGGTGGCTACTGGTATCGCCCGCAAGGCCCGCGTTATGTCGTGGTGACACCGCCTTACGGTGTGCGTGTCAGCAGACTACCGTCCTACTCTCAGGAAGTATGGATAGGCAGCAGCCTGCTGTTTCTGGCAGCCGGTACTTATTATGCCTACCAGCCTGACAGTCAGGACTACGTGGTGGTCAACCCGCCGCAGAACGAGGCGGTGTATCAGGCCCCTGCTGGACAGCAGGTCAATGGCTACGATCCGGTTGCCTACCCTGCCAATGGCCAGAGCCCGCAACAGGTCGAGCTTGATCACTATCAGTGCTACTTGCAGGCTGCGCAGCAGAGCGGCTTCGACCCGGCCAATGTCAGCGGCCAGCCGCCGCCGGATCTGGTGGATGCCTATCGTCGTTCGATGGGCGACTGTCTGGCGGGGCGTGGCTACAACGTCAGCGTCAATTGACGCTGATCAGACATTGGCCTGCTTGACGACTTCCTGAGGGTCGGCGTGCACCAGCACTTCGGCCTTCGGGAATTGCTCGTGAATAGCGTCGGCGACCTTGTCGCAGAGCGCATGGGCGACCGACAGGGTCAGTGTGCCCGGCAACTCAAGATGTAGCTGCACAAACCAGTGATTGCCGGATATCCGTGTACGCAGATCATGCGCCCCAAGCACGCCCGGCACGTCGCACGCCAGCGCCAGCATGCGCGTGCTGACATCGGCGGGCAATTCTTCATCCATCAACACCGACACTGTCTCGCGGGCGATCTGCAAAGCGCTCCACAAGATGTACAGCGCGATGCCCAGACCAAAATACGCGTCCAGCTGTTGCCAGCCGAAATACGCAAGGGTCAGCGCCACTAGAATACTGGCGTTCAGCAGCAAGTCGGAACGGTAGTGCAGCGAGTCGGCACGGATGGCCGCCGAGCCTGTCGCCTTGATCACCCGGTATTGCAAGGTGAGCAGTGCCAGCGTCAGGGCGATGGAAATAACCATCACCACCATACCCAACAGCGGCGCGCCCAGCGGTTCCGGGTTCTGGATGCGTTCGACCGCCTGAACCGCGATCAGCACGCCACTGACGGTGATGAACAGCGCCTGCGCCATACCCGACAGCGCTTCTGCCTTGCCATGACCATAGCGATGATCCTCATCGGCTGGACGCAATGCGTAATGCACCGCCAGCAAATTGAGGAACGAGGCCGCGCCATCAAGTAACGAATCGGTAAGACCGGCCAACAGGCTTACTGAACCACTCAGCCACCAGGCAACGCCCTTGGCCAGGATCAGCGTCACGGCAACCGCCAGCGAGGCCCGCGTCGCCAGACGCAGCAGTCGGGAATGTTCGGCAGTGGTGCTCATGACGCTTCCTTGAACCGTATCGATATCAGGCTGCCGGGACCAGGCCCAAAGCTGCCAGTTGTTCCACGCTGCCTTTGTGCTGAATCAGGCGTGGGTCGTTCAGTGGCAGGGAACGGCCCAGCTCGGTTTCAATGATGGCTTGCAGCTTGGTGTTGTCGACGCTGCCGTCAGCCTTGATCGCCTTTTGCAGCTTCTGCGGATCGATCTGCGCATGCTCGCCGGGCGCGTAATAGATAGCGCCCGTCGCGAAGTCCACCGCAAACGCAATCACCCCGGGAACGATATAGAACAGCAGCGCGAAAGCATCCAGCGCCGCAATGGCCGGGTCAACCTTGCCATCAATCTGACCGCGACGGTCAGGATAGAAAATACTGCCGCAGGCAGAAATCTGAGTCAGCAACGTGGCGACCAGAACGCCACCGATCAAGCGAGAAGGAATGCGCATGGAAAGCTCCTGAGATGAAGAGGGCAACTATACAAGGCAATGGCTGCAAGGCTAAGACTATTGAGTGATGGCGTGGTTCTGCGGCCGTTAAGTTAAACCAAATGGGATGCGGAGCCATCGCAGTGGTGGGAGTGAGCTTGCTCACGAAGGGGCCTGAGCAGGCGCTGAAGATGAGATTGACCAGAGAAACAGCTCCCGCGCCGATGCCCCTTACCGACCACGATTAACATCTGGTTTACTGTGCCGCACGATAACTACAAAAACTCAGGAGTCATGTATGCAACCGATTCGTCTCGGTCTGGTGGGCTACGGCAAGATTGCGCAGGATCAACACGTCCCGGCGATCCACGCCAACCCCGCATTTGAGCTGGTGGCTGTCGCTACGCAAGGGCAGCCGTGCGCCGGGGTGGAGAACTTCAAGTCGCTGGGTGAGTTGCTCGAGAGTGGCGTGCAGGTTGACGCTATTGCGTTCTGCACGCCGCCGCAAGGCAGATTTGCGCTTGTGCAGCAGGCGCTGGCGGTAGGCAAACACGTGCTGGTCGAGAAACCGCCGTGTGCAACGCTGGGTGAGGCGATGGCGTTGGTGGAGCACGTGTCGGAGCAGGGCGTCAGTGGTCTGTTCGCCTGGCATTCGCGTTATGCGCAGGGTATCGAAGCGGCGCGTGAGTGGTTGTCCACCCGCACTCTGCACAGCGTTCAGATCGACTGGAAGGAAGATGTGCGCAAATGGCACCCCGGTCAGGCGTGGATCTGGCAGCCCGGTGGCCTGGGTGTTTTCGATCCGGGCATCAACGCCCTGTCGATAGTGACCCACCTGCTGCCACTTCCGTTGTTCGTCGAATCTGCCGAACTGCGCGTGCCGAGCAACTGCCAGTCGCCAATTGCCGCTTCTATAAAAATGTCCGACACGCACCATCTCGATATTCGTGCCGAGTTCGACTTCGATCATGGTCATCACGAACTCTGGAGCATCGAGATTCGTTGCGCCGAAGGCACCTTGCGCCTGGATAACGGCGGCGCATTGTTGAGTATCGATGGCGTGCGCCAGACGGTTTCGGAGGAGGGCGAGTACGCGGCGGTGTATCGACACTTCCAACAGTTGATCGGCAACAAGGCCAGTGACCTGGACCTGCAACCGTTGCGGCTGGTCGCGGACAGTTTTTTCGTGGGCAGTCGGGCATCCGTTGAACCGTTCTACGACTAAGAGCCTCTCAGGTACAGGTAGGGGCAAGCGCTTTGTCGGCCCCCGCACACGTCAGCCTGACAAGAGAGCAGAAATTGGACACAAAACAGCCTTGGCCTTGCAGTGAGCAGGAGTTGTCAGAAGTGCGACGGTTTAATAAAACCCTCGCGCGAATGCCGCGTTTCCAGATTCGCAATCGTGTTACACCCCGGCTGATTCAGGCGTTATTGCGTGCAGCTCAGATCGGCAGCGCCCTGAAACCGGGAGGCCACGACCTGCGCATCGAGAAAAGAACAGTCAGTTCGGATAACGTACCGGTGCCCGTGCGCATCATCCGTCCCAAAGGTAAACCCAAGGGCGTGGTGTTCGACATCCACGGCGGCGGATGGGTGATCGGTAATGCCCAGATGAACGATGATCTCAACGTCGGCATGGTCAAGGCCTGCGACGTAGCCATTGTTTCGGTTGATTACCGACTTGCTGTAACAACCCCCATCGAGGGCCTGATGGAGGATTGTTTTTCTGCCGCCTGCTGGCTGTTGGGCAAAGACTGCGAGGAGTTCGCCGGCCTGCCGGTTATCGTGGTCGGAGAATCCGCTGGCGGGCATCTTGCCGCAGCCACGCTTCTGAAATTGAAAAGCCGACCTGATCTGCTCGAGCGGATAGTGGGGACGGTGCTGTACTACGGCGTCTACGACCTGACAGGCACCAAGAGCGTGCGTACCGCAGGGCCGGAGACGCTGGTGCTGGACGGTCCGGGCATGGTCGGCGCCATGCGCGCGCTCACCCCCGACCGAAGCGACGATAAACGCCGCGAGCCGCCACTATCGCCTTTGTATGGCGACTTGACTGACTTGCCGCCTGCACTGATGTTCGTCGGGGAGATCGACCCTCTGCTGGATGACACACTGCAAATGGCCGAGCGCTGGGCCGACTCGGCAGAGGTCGAAATGCACCTCATGCCCGAGTCGCCGCACGGCTTCATCCACTTCCCGACTACCTTGGCGCGCAAGGCTCTGGTGCGCAGCCGCGAGTGGATCAATGAGCGGATCGACGCGCTGGGTTGAGCTCGCCTCTCAGCCTATCTCCGCGACCCACTTCGATACTGGGTCGCCACTGCTCAAGCCCGGCTGCACAAGACCGTCGATCATGAAGGTCGGCGAAACATGTATGCCGTTCTGGCGAGCGTATTTGGCATGCCATTTCACGGCCTGTTCAAGCTCGGGATTGGCGAATGCGTCAGCCAGCGCAAGGCCGCTGTAACGCTCGATGCGCGCGATGATGTCATTGGGCGTCGCGTCCATGTTCGGGCCGCTTGCGTGGTGTTCAAACTCGAACTCTTCACGGTGCGAGGCAACCGCTGTCATGACGGCCTTGGCGCTTTCCTTTCCGCCTTCCAGCGTCGCAGCCGCCAGAATGCAGCGCACGATAACGCCCGAAAACATGTGCCAGGGCTGCGATTGCAGGCGGATTTTGACCGTGATCCTGTCTTCTCCGGCCTGAGCCAGCAGCTCATCGAGCTTGAAGAACGCCTTCACTGAAAAAGGGCAGGTTGGCTCAAGGAAGACTTCGAACAGACGAGGTCCGTGTCCCCAGGAAAGTACGTCTGAATACATGGTCGTGTTGCTCCCCTCGATGGTTGTACAGAAAACGCGCCGGGCTGATTGCCCGCGCCGGGCATGGTCACCAGAAGCGTTCTCCCGAACCCCTCTCGTTCCTCACGCAGAGCATTGGCGCGAGATAAACAAGGCGCGCCAGGCTGATTTGCCCTGCGCCGGGCATGGTCACGAGAAGTAATCTCCCGCACACCTCTCGTTCCTCACGCTCCACGTGGGAATGCAGTTCGTGACGCTCCGCGTCACACATTGCAACTTTGACACCACCAGCTTGAGGCGCCATAAAAGCCTGAACTGCGGATCATGCGGGTTTGAGAGCAGGTTCGGGCATGAGTTCGATTTTCAGGCCAGCAATGCGCTAATCCAGCGAATCTGCTGCGCAACCTCCTGCCATTTTTCTTCGCTCACGCCTTTCTGTGCTCTTTCGAAGTTGTTCAGCGTTTTCTTTTTCTTGCCCAATAAACGCTGCCACTTGAGCAGAAACGCCGGGCTGCGCGCCTGCATCTGCAGCGGGCCGAAATACAGTTCCTCCGCCGTGTAATTCACGGGCCCGGTGCGCTCGGCGACGATGATTTCGTAGTTGAAGCGGTTTTCCCGCAGCACCTCTTCGCTGATGATGCGGTAGTCATGCTCCATCAGCCAAAGCCGCAACGGCTGCTCGCCGCCGTTCGGTTGCAGGATCAAGCGTTCCAGACCGCTCAGGTGCGCCTTGCCACGTTCAAGGATGTCGCGGATCGTTTCGCCACCCATCCCGCACATGCTGACCGCCGTTATCCCGTCTTCCGCCTCAATCGCCGCCAGACCATTGGCCAGACGCACGCTAACCTGTTGCTCCAGTTCGTTCTCGCGCACGCTACGTTCGGCTGCGTGGAACGGCGTCAACGCCACCTCGCCAGCCACCGCCGCCGAGATCGCGCCACGCTTCAGCAGCGCGACCGGTAGATAACCGTGATCCGAGCCAATATCAGCCAGCCGTGCACCGGCCGGTACGTGTGTCGCCACACGCTCAAGGCGCATGGACAATCTCTGTTCGTTCAACGGCAACCCCTTTCACCCCAAGCGCCCGACAGCATGGCCGGGTCCGGGCGCGATTCTGTAGAGCAACGCGGCGCATTTCAACTTTCCGCGACAAAGCCCGCGGCTCGACCCCTAACTGTCGCTCGCGTAGGCTTGGCGTTTTCCGTCCTTTGCAAGGCAGAGATCCCATGGCAAACGCAGACATCATCTTCACCCCCGATCCCGATGCGGACTCCATCTCCTCGGACGTCGCCGACTTCAACGGCGTGCTGGTCAGCACCCAGATCCCGACCCATCCAGATGGCAGCCTGGAGCTGGGCGGCATCACCGAGCAGAGCGAATGCACCCTGCGGGCCCTGAAAGATGCATTGGAGCGAGCCGGCGGCTCGATGGACCGCGTCATGCACCTGACCATCTACCTGACCGACATGGCAGATCGCGCGGCTTTCAATGAAGTGTACAAACGCTTCTTCAAAAAGCCGTGGCCAGTGCGCGCAGCAGTGGGCGTGGCAGCGTTGGCGGTTGAGGGTATGCGCGTGGAAGTAACGGCGATGGCGGCCAAGGCGGGCTGAATGCAGTCGCTCGTCCCACACTCTGCGTGGGGACGCATTTTGTAACGCTCTTCGTCATAACATGCTTGTCATGAATAATGAGGCGAAACACGTCTGTCAGCCTCCAGCAGCACTAAACATAAGGAGATGTATGTGAGACCGGGTCGTAGACTGTTGATGATCGCGGGAGGGCTGGCAGTGCTGGGTTTTGTTGGCCATGCCGTATATGAAGCTCTGCCCGGTGATATGGGTAATGATCATATCAATGTCGTATGCGAGGAGGTTGTTAGCGGGCGCTTTAATGGAGACGGGACCATTGATAATTCAAAAAAGAAGACACGAAAGTGTTCTTCGGATCTTCGTACCCTTTCTGCCCATTACGTGGTGCTTGATGACGACGTCTATTGGATGAACCAAGTACGTTATAAGGAGAAACCCTGCATTACTGGCGCCGGCGATGCCTCAGGAGCGATTAGTAATTTTTCGTTTTCATGCCTATTATCAAAACAAGGTCAGATCAACTCGATAGAGACGCGCGAGCTTAACCTGGTGGCACATTACTCGCCTTCCTTCAAGCCGCTGGAGGGCAGCCTTCAGGGGGGTGTTGACTGGCAGACTGATCAGCTTGCCTATTACGCCAAAGACGATATTTCTGTTTACTATGGGGGACGAAAGATAAAGGGCGCAGATCCACATCTTTTTTCGGTGGTTTTTCCCTTGGGTGACGACAAAAAGTGGCGCAGTCTTAGTGCCTCTATGAGCGGCACCGAGATGTTCGTCGGCGGTTTGAGTATTGGCGACATTGATTTATACGATTTTCGTCCGTTGATTCCTGTTGATTGTCCTGAACACGGTATTTCTGAATGTGCGGGGCATAGAGAGTTAGAGGATTTTTTAAAGTATGATAATTGGGGTCAAGGCCTGCTGGGGGTGGTAGGCAATGATCTCGTCTTTCTGCATACCTCTGGCGCTGAGCGATTTGCTGATATGGCGTCTTCCGACACATTTATGTTCGCGACCAGCAAGAAAATCTATGTTTACACCAAAGCGAAATTTTATGAGCTCGGCGGTGAGTATTCATTTAATAAAAAATTGGTGCCTATGGACGTGAATGACTTTACAAATAATCGTGGGTGATTCGATTTTTGCGATGGCGGCCAAGGCGGGCTAACCATAAGGAGGTGGAATGCTACAGATACTGGGCAAAGCCTCATCAATCAATGTCCGCAAAGTGCTCTGGACCTGTGCAGAGTTGGAAATCCCGTTCGAACGGCAGGACTGGGGCTCTGGTTTCAGGGAAACCAACACGCCTGAATTCATGGCTCTCAACCCCAATGCGATGGTTCCAGTCATTGAGGATGATGGCTTCGTTCTGTGGGAGTCGAACACGATCATCAGGTACCTGGCGAACCGCAACAACGCCGTGCATCTTTACCCGGTGGACGCAATAGCCAGAGCCAGAGTGGATCAATGGATCGACTGGCAGGCCACAGACCTCAACAAATCCTGGGGTTATGCCTTAATGTCGCTGGTCAGGCACAGCGTCGCCCATCAAGACCCTGACGCGCTGGCTGCCGGATGCCGTCAATGGACCCGACACATGGCGATCCTGGATCGACAACTTGATGCCACCGGGGCGTACGTCAGCGGCAGCGAGTTTTCGCTGGCAGACATCCCGATGGGCCTTTCAGTAAATCGCTGGTTTGAAACCCCGTTAAGTCATCCGGACTTCCCGGCAGTGAAGGCCTATTACGAACGACTGAGCGAACGTCCCGGCTACCGCTTGCACGGCCGAAACGGAACGCCGTGATCCCTGCGCTTGAGAGCTCAGCGTTATGCATAAGTTTGCTTTTGATTCTGGCCGAAGGTCGTGGGAGATTCCCGCGGCCGCGATAATGGTTGTAGAACTCTTTCCATGCACTCTTCAGCTAGCCGACCTGGCTGTGTTGTGCAGCAATCGACGAATTTCCGAGCACCCTGTGGCTTGGTCAGCGATCTCCGGCCGTTTTTTGGCCTGAGTTAGTCACCCTCGGATCCATGCCCAAAAAGGCGACCTTGCTCGCGAAGGCGTACTCACATTGAGCATAAAACTTCGGCGTTCATAAGGGCCTCTTCGCGAGCAAGCTCACTCCCACAAACCCGGTACACATGACCCCTGTGGGAGCGAGCTTGCTCGCGAATGGGCCAGTACAACTGCTGAAAATGGGGCGTTGCAGGTCAACAGCTCATCGCTGGAGCAGAAAGGCCGGCTCAACGAGCGTCAGCAGAAAGGCCTCGCGGTAATCCTGGACGCGTTGCGCGGCAAGGAACCGGTGACCAATGTCGAGACTCACGAAGGCGGAGGCCGATTCAATCTGGCACGAGCTGCCTTTGACTTGGCCGGCGTTGTCTGGGAGCGCGACAAGTCGATGCATAACGTGATGAGCTTTTTGGGCGTCAGCGACAGCCAGGGCAAGATGTTGTTCTCTCTGGGCAAGAAGCTGGTCGACGCGATGGCCAAGCCTGAACCCGAGCAGGGCAAGGGAAATAGTGAGGCGCACCATGCGTTCTTCTCCAGCAACCTGAAGCTGAACAAGCTGATGAACGACATCGCTGACCAGTTGATCAACGAGGTTCGTCAGTCGAACACCGATCGCGTGCGACGACCCACACCGGGCCCATCCTGGAGACCTGACAGCGCCCAACAGCAAGCACGTCCGCAAACGCCTCCACGCACTCGCCCCCAGGCTGCCAACAGCGCGCCGCCGCCACCGAAAGCAAAGCCCAATGCAGGCGCTGAGCGGCCTTCAACACAACGGCCTTACGACACACCAGCCGCTGACGCTTCCGCGAAGGTGGGCGATTCCGTCCCCGCCAAGCCACCCGTCAAGCCGTTGTACGAACACTTGGGCCTCTCGGACATGACGGCAGATCTCTCCGCAGTCAAAACGGCCTACAGGAAAGCCTCGCTGAAGAATCATCCTGATAAGAATGTCGGTAAGGAGGCTGAGGCGACTGAGCGTTTCAAAGTGATTTCAAATGCGTTCAAGATTTTGTCCGATCCAGAATTGCGCAAGAAATACGACAATGGCCTTATTGATGAGAAAGGCGACGAGGTCCAGGTCTGATTTTTCGGCGTGAGGCATGCTTGCGGCAGTCTTTCTGGCGACTGCCGTTCAGCTAAAACACGCCGCCTGATTCCCCAACCCCACCCCGGTATACTCCCCGCATCTCTCCGGGAGCCCCCATGATTTCGTTACCCATCGATGCCGTCCTGCCAGCCCTGCGCCAGGCCCTGACCACGCGCCATGAATCTGTACTCGAAGCCCCTCCCGGCGCGGGCAAGACCACGCGTGTGCCGCTCGCGCTGCTTGAGGAAACCTGGCTGGCCGGGCAGACCATTCTGATGCTGGAGCCGCGGCGACTGGCGGCAAGAGCAGCTGCCGAGCGGCTGGCCAGTGAGCTGGGCGAGAAGGTCGGCGAGACGGTGGGTTATCGGATTCGTCTGGAAAGCCGGGTCGGCCCGAAGACGCGTATTGAAGTGGTGACTGAGGGGATTCTCACGCGTCGCTTGCAGGACGACCCTGCGCTGGAAGGTGTGGGGCTGCTGATTTTCGATGAGTTTCATGAGCGCAGTCTGGACGCCGATCTGGCCCTGGCCCTGAGCCTCAATGGTCGTGAGCTGTTTCGTGACGATCAGCCGCTGAAGATTCTGCTGATGTCGGCCACGCTGGAAGGCGAGCGGCTGGCGGCGTTGCTGGACGATGCACCGGTAGTGCGCAGCGACGGGCGGATGTTTCCGGTGAAGATGCAGTGGGGGCGTCCTTTTCAGCCGGGTGAATTCATCGAGCCGCGTGTCGTGCAGACGGTGCTGGATGCGCTGGGCAGCGAGTCCGGCAGCCTGCTGGTGTTTCTGCCGGGGCAGGCCGAGATTCGTCGTGTCAACCAGCAACTGGCAGAAGCGCTGGGCGAACGCGCCGACATTCTGCTCTGCCCCTTGCATGGCGAGCTTGATCTCAATGCGCAGCGTGCGGCCATCGAGCCTGCCCCCCAAGGTACGCGCAAGGTCGTGCTGGCGACCAATATTGCGGAAACCAGCCTGACCATCGACGGCGTGCGTGTGGTGATCGATGCCGGGTTGGCGCGGGTGCCGCGTTTCGATCCGGGCAGCGGCATGACGCGTCTGGAAACCCAGCGTATCTCGCGTGCCAGCGCCACTCAGCGTGCCGGGCGGGCAGGGCGGCTGGAGCCGGGTGTGTGTTACCGGCTGTGGTCCGAAGCGCAACACGATCAACTGGCCGCCTACGGCGCGGCAGACATTCTTCAGGCGGACCTTGCCGGGCTTGCGCTGCAACTGGCGCGCTGGGGCGTCATGCCTGCGCAACTGGCTTGGCTCGATGTCCCGCCAGCGGCGGCTTATGCGCAGGCGCAGGATTTGCTGGTGCGGCTTGAGGCGCTGAGCAACCAGCCGGGCCAACCGCCAGCGCTGACGTCCCACGGTCAGGCGATGGCCGAGCTGCCCGCACATCCGCGCATCGCGCACCTGCTGCTACGCGGTCATGCATTGGGCTTGGGCGAACTGGCGTGTGACGTGGCCGCACTGTTGGGCGAGCGCGATATTCTGCGCGGCGGCGGGGCCGATCTGCACAGCCGCCTGACCTTGTTGGCGGGCACCGAGCGTGCTGCGCGTGGTGCACAGGGCGGTGTGCAGCGAGCTAAACAGCTGGCACGGCAATATCGCGGATACCTGCGCGGCACTGCGAAAAGCCCGGTCATCGATCCCGATCATTCACGCTGGCTGGGCGCTCTGCTGGCACTGGCCTACCCGGATCGCGTGGCACAACAACGTCGCCCCGGCGGTGCTGAATATCGCTTGGCCAACGGTCGCGCGGCACTTTTCGCCGAGGCCGACGCACTGATGAAGCAGCCTTGGCTGGTCATCGCAGATTTAGGCAGCCGTCAGGGGCAGCGTGAGGAGCGGATTTACCTCGCTGCCGAATTCGATCCAGCGCTGTTCGACTCTGTGCTGGCCGAGCAGGTCATCACCGTGGACCAGATTGAGTGGGATGAGCGCGAAGGCGTGTTCCGCGCAGAACGGCAGCGCAAGGCGGGCGAGCTTATTATCAACCGCGAACCGCTGACCGGCCTCGATGACGCAGCTCGCAGCCAGGCACTGCTGGCGCTGGTACGTCGCAAAGGCTTGGAACTGCTGCCGTGGACGCCCGAACTGCGCCAGTGGCAGGCGCGTGTCTCGCTGCTACGCAATCTGGACATCGACAAAAGCGCAGCAAGCGAATGGCCCGACCTGAGTGACGCGCAACTGCTGGCGACACTCGAAAACTGGCTGATGCCCTACCTGGGCAAAGTCACCCGGCTCAGCCATTTCAGCCAGCTCGACCTGCCCTCCATCCTGCGCAACCTCCTGCCGTGGCCAATGCCGCAACAACTGGAAGCGCAGGCCCCGCAGACCATCCAGGTGCCGTCTGGCTCGAATATCCGTATCGACTACAGCGAACAGCCGCCGATTCTGTCGGTGCGGCTGCAAGAGCTGTTTGGCTTGTCCGATACCCCGCGCATTGCCAATGGGCGGCAGGTGTTGAAGCTGCACCTGCTGTCCCCGGCACGCCGCCCGGTGCAGGTGACGCAGGACCTGGCTAACTTTTGGCGGTCTACCTACATTGAGGTGAAGAAGGATTTGAAGGGGCGGTATCCGAAGCATTACTGGCCGGATGATCCATTGGTGGCGGAGGCGACGGCTAGGGTGAAGCCGAGGGGGACTTGAGGTCTGTAAACCAATGCACTGGATTTTGAGGCCAACGAGAAACTTCCGCGCTACAGCAGCGCAATCTTGCTGTGCAATGTATCTGGCCTGGAACACCTGATCAGATGTTGGATCTCCAGAGAACCACAGAACACCAGGGCGCAAAGCCCTGGCAGGCAGCAGATGTCACTTTTTCTTTTTAGCCGGCTTTTCAGCCTTTTCAACCTTCTCTGATTTCTTGGCCTTTTCTGGCTTGCTATCAGCTTTTTTGGCAGCTTTCTTTGGCTCGGCGTCTTTTTTCTTGTCTTTCTTTTCGGAAGACTTGGAAAGCGTCGAGGCCGCTTCAGATTTCTTGGCCGGTGATGCTTTCTTGTCCTTCAGATCCTTGCTGGCTTTCGAGGCTTCGCCTTTGCTTTTCTTGTCGTCTTTAGCCACGTTGATCACCCTTTGGGTATGCCGGTATTGGCACGTAGCCTGTGGGAGTATCCACAGGCTAATCATTAGGCGAGCGCGTCTGAAAACGGTTCAAACTGTTTTGACCCTTTCAGTTGCTGAAGAACGACATTCAGATGCTCGGCGACTCGCCAGCTTATTGCGGGCTATAGGGCTGCCATTCGCACTCGGCTCCGGTATTTTCAATCACACGAATACTCAGGAATCGATCACGGAAAGTTTCCGAGCAACCGGGTAACCAGGGAAAGACATTGAACACTGCCAGATTTGTTTTCAAATCCCTTATCAAGCGCTGGATGAAAAACATCTTTTCACGGGGTGACACCCGTATACGCGAGCTTGAACCCCAGTGGACATCCCAAGGCCCGGGTTCAATCCGCATGGAGCGGTATCACCATATCGATGCCAGCGAGCAGGATAAGGACGGCTCCTACGACTATTACTATGAGTACGATATGTACTACTTCACGGAGGGCACTCTGTCCCTCGCCGCGCGTTGCTACACGGATGATGCTGATGAAGCCAACTTTATGGGTATCGAGTTTGATGGATATGACCGAGCGCTTGAGCCTGACGATAGGTCTCTCCCGTTGGTGAGCGCAGCTCTGGCCCAGTTGAAGGCTGATGGGAAAACGAAATTCTTTACGTTCACCGGGAAAGGTTATGAGCCCATATTTGCGAGCTCCGAGCATGAAGGCGACACCATGCGCGGAGAGCGCATTGAAGTGATCGCCCTGTCCCCAAGTGCTCGCTATCGTGTCCAGACGACGCCTTACGAGGCACTTGCCACGCAATGGATTTACCCACCCGAGATAATCGACATCAGGCGCGACATCCGCGTGTTTGCTTTCGAAGACAATGGCTGGTCAGCCGATCAGGCACGCTGGCTGGATTGCTCATGTGTTGAGTTGACCCTGCGCAAATACCCCGGACGGCTCACCGGTGCTGGAATAACAGTGACTGTCGACTGTGCTCGCCGCACCGCGATTTATGCAGGGGGGCTTGAAGTAGAGCTATCAATGCTTGAGCAGTCCCTTGACGCGATGTTTGGCACTGTCGAAACCTGAATGCCGACTCACCCCTCAAGGCAAAACCGGCAACAAAAACCGCCCAATCACCGGCAAATGATCAGATATCAACAACGTATCGTCCCGCCGCACCCGCGCATTGACCCGCTTCAAACTCGGGCTGTAAAACAGGTAATCCACCGTCCGGTCCGGCCCGTTGATGCGGCTGTCGTTGGGGAAGTGCGTCAGCCATTTGCCGCGGTCTATGCCGCTGGATTCGGCGTTGTCGGGGATCATCGGGTATTTCTCCCACAGCTCGTGCAGTTCGCTGTCGGCGGCGTAGCTGAGGCGTTGCTCCTCGGGGAGGCGCTGGTATTGACCCAGCGGCAGCATGTTGAAGTCGCCGCCGATCAGCCACGGTGTGCCGCCGCTTTCCAGCTTGTCCAGCTGCGTCTCAGTGGCAGCGACCTGTTTTTGTGCGGTGTCGCCGGTGTGTCTGGCGGTGGTCAGGCTGGTGTTGATGACGGCCAGTTTGCCGCCGTCACGCAGGGGCAGGTAGCTGACCAGCAAGGCATCCTTGGGCTGGAACTGACGGCTGATGATATTGGCGTCTGGCACCGGCAGTTGCACGCGTTCGGCACTGTCGATGTGGAAGCGGCTGAGGGTCGCCAGTTTTCTGCCGACGCTGCCCCAGATATGCGGGTTGGGTACGAACTCTGCCTTCCAGTAGAACGCCTGCGTGCTGCAGGGGTAGAGGTCCGCCACACGTTCTTTGATCAATGCCAGTTGGTCTTCGTAATCGGAGTTTTTGGCACCATCGTCGACCCCTTGCAGCAGTACGATATCCGGCTGTTCATCACGGATGACCCGCGCCACTTCATCCAGGTTGTAGGCAAGGTCTTCATGCGTCGGCCGCTCGTCCGGACCGCTGCCGTCGGCCATGTCATACCAGAACACATAGCGCTTGCCCGCCAGGTACTGGATGTTCCAGGTCATGACTTTCAGGGCTTGCCCCGGCACCAGCTTCGGCGCCTGAACCGCAGGGTTGCAGGTGGCCGGGAGTAACTCGCGGGCTGGAGGGCGCCAGGTCAGTTGGTAAACCATTACCAGCAATACGGCGACCAGCAGCAGGCTGTACAGGGTCAGACGTAGCAGTAGACGTGGCATCGGCTCGACTTGGAGCGCCAGGCGCTCGGTGAGGGATTCGGTATTGAGCATACCGAATCGGTGCGTCTGGCGTCAGCTGTTGGTTCAGGCCCTGTGCGCGGGCTCGCTGATCAGCATGAACAGGCGGAAGGTCACAATGGTGGTGAACAGTTGCAGGAAGCTGCCGATGCTGTCGGTGATCACGGAAACCGCTGCGCTTTGCGGTTCCGGAAACAGGTACAGGCTGGCGCCCTCAAGCAGCCACAGGGGAATGTAGACGCTCAGTATGCACACCAGAATGCGGGTGAAGTGCCCGGTGGTCATCAGCATGCTTTCGCGCATGGCCATGAACGGCGTGAGCTTGCGCAGGACCAGCAGGTATTCGCAGAACGCCAGTTTGATCATGACCCAGAGGCCGGGGACCACGAACAGCGAAAGGCCGAACATGATCAGCAGGGTGCTCATTGCCGAGAGTACGGCGAAGGTGGGCCACAGGCGCAACGCCATGGCCAGCAGGTCGCGGGTGTAGACGTCTTCGCCACGGCTGCGTGCGTCGAGAAACAGGATCAGTGCCGCTGTATAGATAGGGTAGAAAAACAGCCCGATGACCAATTCGTAGGCAGGCGACGTGTCGGCGGACATGGCGTTGCTCAGCGCTTGTTTGGCCAGCACCTCGAGTATCACGACAGGCAGGCACAGCAGCACGATGCTGCCCAGATTGCGCCGAAAGAAATAGAGCGAATCCTGGATGACGGTCAACGGGTTCATGTAGATAGATCGCAGGCTAAAAGCAGGCGCACACTTTAGCCCATGGCCCTTGCCGAACCAAGCGCAGTGGTGCTGGGCTGAGATCTTCTTATCTTTTTCTTCATGTCATTGAAGCGGGTGGATGAGGCCCCATTTTCTGAGCATGGTCCTGCAGGTGCGGCAGGAAAGAATTCCAGTGGCAACTCAGTGAGGTGGTCATGAACAGCGAAGAGCAAACCCTGATTGATGGTCTTTTCTCGAAACTGAAAGACGCTGAAACGGCATCCGCCCCGCGAGATGTTGCGGCCGAGGCGCGTATCAAGGAGCATCTGGCTCGCCAGCCCGCTGCGCCGTATTACATGACGCAGGCGATTCTGGTGCAGGAAGCTGCGGTGAATCAGCTCAATCAGCAGGTGAAACAGCGCGACGAGCAGATTCAGCAGTTGCAGGCCGAGCTGCAGCAGGCCAAAGGGCAATCTTCGTCAGCGCCGGCCAGCGGCGGGTTTCTGTCGAGTATTTTCGGCAGCAGCGCCTCGCGAGCGCCTCAGGCTCAGCCGGGCCAGACGTCTGGTGGTGGCTGGCGCGACGGTGCCGGTTTCAATCCAGCCTCTGCGCCCGCAGCGCCGCAGGGTGGTTACGCCGCGCCTGCTCCGGCTGCGGGCAGTGGCTTTCTCGGCGGTGCGTTGAAGACCGCGGCCGGTGTGGCGGGCGGTGTGCTGCTGGCAGAGGGCATCAGCAGCATGTTCAGCCACCACAGCCAGCCGCAGGAGAT
Source organism: Pseudomonas syringae group sp. J248-6 (assembly GCF_032586995.1). Classification (NCBI taxonomy): domain Bacteria; kingdom Pseudomonadati; phylum Pseudomonadota; class Gammaproteobacteria; order Pseudomonadales; family Pseudomonadaceae; genus Pseudomonas; species Pseudomonas syringae group sp. J248-6. The sequence continues at coordinate 239,901 of NZ_JAWHOP010000005.1, forward strand.
CGTCGAGGTCATTCACGACGCGCCACAGGCTCAGGACACCGGCTCGTTCAATGATCAGGGCGGCTGGGGACAGCCGGATCAGCAGTACACGGCCGATGACAGCTTTGACGATGGCGGCGACATGTTTTCTGATGATGATTCGTTTGTTTGAGGACGCAGTGAGCGCTTCTCGCGCTCCAGAACAGACAATTATCGTTCCGCACTCTCCTGTGAGGGAACGCCTTGGGTGACGCTCCGCGTCACAGGTCTGCGCCGCGCCGCCCATTCAAGATCGGGCGTGGAGCATCCAGAAATGCGTGCGACGCGGAGCGTCGCACGATAGTTGAAGCTCAATTCCGTTCTCAAGCTGGCATACTGGGCACCGATTCACATTCCGGATCGCTGTAACCAGTGGGCGTGTTGCCCGCCATGAGGAATTGCGGTGAAGAAGATCGCGGTGTTCGCCGACGTGCAGAACCTGTATTACACCGTGCGCCAGGCGCATGGCTGTCATTTCAATTACGCCGCCTTGTGGGCGGATATCAGCAAGCGCGGCGAGATTGTTCACGCGTTTGCCTACGCCATCGATCGTGGCGACAGCAAACAACAGCAGTTCCAGCAGATCCTGCGCAATCTGGGGTTTACCGTCAGGCTCAAGCCGTACATCCAGCGTAGCGACGGTTCGGCGAAAGGGGACTGGGATGTCGGCATCACCATCGATATCATGGATTTCGCGCCACAAGTGGACGAAGTCGTGCTGGCATCGGGTGATGGCGATTTCGACATGTTGCTCGAGCGTGTGATCAGCAAACATGGTGTTGAGGCGGTGGCCTATGGCGTGCCGGGGCTGACCGCGAACTCGTTGATTCGCGCAGCCAGTCGTTATGTGCCTATCGAAGGCGCGTTGTTGCTGAAATGAATTTACAGGGTCAGGCCAGTGTTGGAACGTATTGCAGTCATCGACTTTGAAACCACCGGCATCTCCCCCGGCCATAGCTGCCGGGCAACCGAGATTGCCGTGGTCATCATGGAGCAGGGGCGTATCGTCGAGCGCTTTCAGAGCCTGATGAATGCCGGGGTGCGTATTCCTGCGTTTATCGAGGGGTTGACCGGCATCAGCAACAACATGATTCGCACCGCCCCCAGCGCCGAACGGGTGATGGGCGATGTGGCAGATTTCGTCGGTGCCACGCCGCTGGTCGCGCACAATGCCTCGTTCGACCAGAAATTCTGGGACTACGAACTGTCGCGCATTCAGCGCAAGCGCGAACAGAGCTTTGCCTGTTCGATGCTGCTGGCCCGACGCCTGATGCCTGGCGCACCGAATCACAAGCTTGGCACGCTGACCAGCTACGCGCGCCTGCCCAATACCGGCAAGGCTCACCGGGCGATGGCCGATGCGGAAATGGCCGCCAACCTCACGGCGTATCTGACCAACGAACTGCGCAACACCCACGGCATCGCGTCAATCTCCCACCAGATGCTGTGTTCCCTGCAGAAAGTCCCGGCCGCCAAGATCGGCGAAACGCTGAAGCGTCAGCGCGGCTTCTGATCCTTTAGTGTTCCTGCTTGCCGTTGCTGGTCAGATAGTTGGCCGGCAGGCTGCGCTCCACCGCTGTCGACAGCACGATTGAGGTTTTGCTGAAGCCGAACCTGGCGATCCGATTGATCAGGTCTTCCAGGTGTGGCATCGAATCGACCGCTACCTTCATGATCACGCACGGGTCGCCCGTCACCCGGTAACACTGGATCAGTTCAGGGACCTGCCACAGCTCCTTGTACGCCTGCTGATTGCCGTGACTGCCCATGCGTAACTCGATCAGGCATTGAATCGGCAAGCCGACCTTTGTCAGATCGACCTTCGCCTCATAACCGGTGATCACGCCGCTGGCCTCAAGCTTGGCGACTCGCTCAGCCACGGCAGGCGCGGACAGGTTGACCAGTTTCGCCAGCTGCGCAAAAGACGCCCGGCCATTTTTCAGCAGCTCATCGAGCAGAATCCGATCGTATTTATCCAGCGTCATGACGTGCCTCGTACTGTGCGATGGGCCATTTTAAAATAAAAGGAAAACAGGCCTTACAAGCGTTGAATCGTAAGTTTCAGCGCGGTTCAAACAGGGTTGTCTGCTTAATATCCGCCTCTGGCCTTCATACAATAGGTCAACCATAACAATGATCCCAGAGCCTTGCCATGCCTCAGTCCGTTCGTGTTTCGCCGTTGCTCATTGGCGCTTTTCTGGCCTTGTACCTGATTTGGGGCTCTACCTATCTGGTCATCCGTATTGGCGTGGAGTCATGGCCGCCGCTGATGATGGCTGGCGTACGTTTTATGATTGCCGGGTGCCTGATGTATGGCTTCCTGCGTTATCGCGGCGTGCCAGCGCCGACCTGGCGCGAGTGGAAAGCGGCGTTTGTGATCGGCTTCCTGCTATTGGCATGCGGTAACGGCGGTGTGACGCTGGCCGAACACGCAGGCGTTGCATCAGGCGTCGCGGCGCTGGCGGTGGCGACCATGCCGCTGTTTACCTTGCTGTTCGGCCTGTTCTGGGGCAATCGCACCACTAATCTGGAGTGGGCGGGCATCGTGCTTGGCCTGATCGGTATCGGCCTGTTGAATCTCGGTTCCAATCTGCAAGCCAGCCCTTATGGCGCTGCGCTGGTGCTCTTTGCCGCGGCGTCCTGGGCGTTCGGCTCTGTATTGAGCAAGCATATGCCGTTGCCCAAAGGTCCGATGGCCAGTGCGGCAGAAATGATCACGGCCGGCGCGACGCTGCTGATCGGCAGCGCTTTGAGCGGCGAGCGCCTTGCGCACATGCCGACTGCAGCGGGCTGGGGGGCGCTGCTGTATCTGGTGGTATTTGGCTCTATCGTCGCGTTCAGCGCGTATATGTACCTGCTCAAGAACGTGCGCCCGGCAGCCGCAACCAGCTATGCCTACGTCAACCCGGCAGTGGCGGTGATGCTTGGCGTGGTGTTTGCGGGAGAGACAATCGGTATTGAAGAGTGCATGGCCATGGTGGTGATTATCAGCGCTGTCGTGCTGATTGGCCTGCCGCAATGGCGCAGGTCGGCGGTACGAAAGGTCGGATCGATACGCACAAGCTAACCGAGGCGGGCCGGACAGGTTAAACTGCGCGCCTTGCGTTGAATTTTTCCTACGGTATTTCCATGACATTCGCCTCTCTCGGCCTGATCGAACCCTTGCTGCGCGCCCTTGAAGCGCTCGGTTACCAGACTCCGACGCCTGTACAGACCCAGGCAATTCCTCCGGTACTGGCGGGCCGCGATCTGATGGCAGCTGCCCAGACCGGTACCGGCAAGACCGCAGGTTTTGCCTTGCCGCTGTTGCAGCGCCTGACCATGGAAGGGCCGAAAGTCGCGCCTAATTGCGTTCGCGCGCTGGTATTGGCCCCGACCCGCGAACTGGCCGATCAGGTTCACGAAAGCATTCGTCAGTATGCCGAGCACCTGCCGTTGAGCACTTACGCAGCCTACGGTGGCGTGAGCATCAACCCGCAAATGATGAAGCTGCGCAAGGGCGTGGACGTGCTGGTTGCGACACCGGGACGTCTGCTCGACCTGCATCGTCAGAATGCAGTCAAGTTCTCCCAGTTGCAGACCCTGATCCTTGATGAAGCCGACCGCATGCTTGATCTGGGCTTTGCCGAGGAATTGCGTGGCATCTACGCGGTACTGCCCAAGCAGCGCCAGACCTTGCTGTTCTCCGCGACCTTTTCCGACGAAATTCGTCTGCTGGCCGCGCAGATGCTGAATGACCCGCTGACCATCGAGGTCAGCCCGCGCAACGTGGCGGCGTCATCGGTCAAGCAATGGGTTGTGACCGTGGACAAGAAGCGCAAGGCTGATCTGTTCATCCATCTGATGAAAAAGCATCGCTGGGGGCAGGTGCTGGTGTTCGCCAAGACCCGGGTTGGCGTTGATCAACTGGTGGATCGTTTGCAGGGGCTGGGTCTGAACGCTGATGGCATTCACGGCGACAAGCCGCAGGCCACCCGCCAGCGTGCGCTGGATCGTTTCAAGAGCAATGAAGTGAAGATTCTGGTTGCCACCGACGTGGCGGCTCGTGGTCTGGATATCGATGATCTGCCGACGGTCGTCAATCTGGACCTGCCGATTGTGGCCGAGGATTACATCCACCGTATTGGCCGCACCGGCCGGGCGGGGCTTACGGGCGAGGCGATCTCGCTGGTGTGTGCTGATGAAGTCGAACTGCTGTCGGCCATCGAAGTGCTGACCCGCCAGACCCTGGAGCGCAAGGAAGAACAGGACTTCGAACCGGAGCATCGCGTGCCGAGTACGGATGCCAGCGGCCAGATCCTGAAAAAGCCCAAGAAACCGAAAAAACCCAAAGTGTCGGGCAGCAAGCGCAACCTGGGCAAATGGGTCGACAGCGGCGAGTCCGAGCCTGCGCCGGTGGTCAAACCGGTACGCAAGGTCCCGGTTTTCAACACCGGCCCGCGCAAGAAGAAGCCGTGATCACGTGGGGGACAAGATCAGCGCGATTGCAGCCACTCCACCATCCCCAACCCCGCAGCGCGGCCGCTGGCGAAGCAGGCGGTCAGCAGGTAGCCGCCTGTAGGGGCTTCCCAGTCGAGCATTTCGCCTGCGCAGAACACGCCGGGCAATTGCCTGAGCATCAGACGTTCGTCCATGGCTTCGAAGGTCACGCCACCTGCGGTGCTGATGGCCTCATCGATGGGGCGTGGTTTGATCAGGGGCAGTGGCAACGCCTTGATGGCTTCACTCAACAACAGCGGATCGGCAAACGCTTCACGAGGCGCAAGTTCGCGTAAAAGCGCTGCCTTTGCGCCGTCCAGGCCCAATTGGCTGTGCAGGTGCTTGGACATCGAGCGCGAGCCACGTGGTTTGCTCAGGGCTTTTTGAATATCTGTCAGCGTTTTGCCGGGCAGCAGGTCAATGTCCACAATCGCCGAACCGTGAAGGTTGATCTGTTCACGAATCTGCGCCGACAGTGCATACACCAGGCTGCCTTCCACACCCGTCCCGGTCAGTACACATTCGCCCAAGCGCAGGGCATGGCCATGCAGGCCCATGGCGATGTTTTTCAACGGCGCACCGGCAAACTTGTCGCGCAGCAGGTCGCTCCAGGCGCTCACCTCGAAACCACAGTTGGCGGCCTGCAAAGGCGCAACCTCGACCTGCCTGGCTTGCAGCCATGGCAACCACGCCCCGTCAGACCCCAGCCGCGCCCAACTGGCACCGCCCAGCGCCAACAATGTGGCTGCCGGGTTGAGCGCCTTTTCGCCATCGGCGCAGGCAATGCGCAGGCTGCCATCGGCGTTCCAGCCCAGCCAGCGATGCCGCGTGTGAATCGTGACACCCGCATCACGCAGGCGCTTGAGCCAGGCGCGTAGCAGCGGTGCGGCTTTCATGTCAGTGGGGAAAACACGGCCCGAGCTGCCGACAAACGTCTCGATACCCAGCGCATGAATCCACTGGCACAGCTCATCGGCACTAAAACTACGCAACAAAGGCGCGATCATCGGCGAACGTTCAGCGTAGCGCGACAGAAAAGCCGGGTAGGGCTCGGAGTGCGTTATGTTCATGCCGCCCACCCCGGCCAGCAGAAACTTGCGCCCTACTGAGGGCATGGCGTCATACAGATCGACGTTCAGCCCTGCCTGGCTCAACACCTCTGCTGCCATCAACCCCGCAGGGCCGCCTCCGATGATGGCGACGGTTCGGGAAGCAGGAGAGGCGAGGTCGGTCATGGTCAGCGAAGTATCGATAGCAGAGGAGGTGGGCATTCTACCCGAGCGTTGTTTTCAGGTGTGGTGCAACTCATTGGCTGCGACTGCGATGAGGCGCAACGCACTGTCATAAGCCCATGTCGTCCCAGACTCGTTGCGCACTGTGATGCAGGATCCCGTGGCGTCTTGCCAGCGCCTGACGGTCCTTGCTGTAGCCGCCGCCGATCACGCCCATGACCGGAATATCGCGGCTCAGGCAATGACGCAACACGGCTTCGTCGCGATTGGCCAGGCCTTGATCGGTCAGTTGCAGATAGCCCAGCGCATCATCCTTGTGAACGTCCACTCCTGCGTCATACAGCACCAGATCCGGCTTGTAGAACGGCAGCAGGTAGTTGAGCAGGTCGTCGACGACGTTCAGGTAGTCAGCGTCGCCCATCCCCATCGGCAGCGGGATATCCCAGTCGCTCTGGGCCTTGCGCGCCGGGAAGTTCTTTTCGCAGTGCAGCGAGACGGTAATGGCGTCCTCGGTATCGGCCAGAATACGCGCCGTACCGTCGCCTTGATGCACATCGCAGTCGAAGATCAGCACCTTGTCCACGCGGCCGCTTTGCAACAGGTACTGACTGATCACTGCCAGGTCGTTGAAAATGCAGAAACCGGCCGGGTAATCATAGTGCGCATGATGGGTGCCGCCCGCCAAGTGGCAAGCCATACCGTGCTTCAAGGCCTGCTCGGCAGTCAGTAACGAACCACCCACGGCACGAACCGTGCGACGTGCCAGCGCCTCGCTCCAGGGCAGACCCAGACGCCGCTGGTCTTCACGGGACAGGTCGCCATTAAGGTAGCGGCTGATGTAGGACGGGTCATGAGCCAGCGCCAGAATGTCCGCCGGGCATAACTCGGGACGCATTAATTGAACGTCACTGGTCAGGCCGCTGTCGACCAAGTAGTCACGTAACAGACGGAACTTGTCCATCGGGAAGCGGTGATCCGCCGGGAAGTCCGGGCTGTAGTCTTCATGGTAGATAAGCGGTAGGGACATTTTGCGTCCGTTGACAGGTCGAAGCCCGATAGTGCCAGCAAAGCGTGCGCACGCCCAGTTGTCTGGCGCAGTGGATAACTACGCTGACGCCCACTCATGTCTCGTTACACGGGGGAATCGATGGAACCGATACTCAAGCTAGACAGCGCCCGGCTGCTGATGCGGCAGTGGCGCGACGATGATTTGCCAGCATTCGCCGAGATGTGCGCGGACCCGCGCGTGATGCGTTATTTCCCCGAACCGCTGAGCCGTCTTGAAAGCGCCGCCATGATCGGACGGTTACGTGGTCATTTTGCCGAATTGGGCTTCGGGTTTTGGGCGCTGGAGCGTAAGGATACCGGCGAATTCATCGGTTTTACCGGGCTGCATGTCGTGGGTTTCAAGGCATCTTTTACGCCGGCCGTGGAAATCGGCTGGCGGCTGGCTTATGACCACTGGGGCCTGGGCTTTGCCAGCGAGGCGGCATGGACCGCGCTGGGCTGTGGTTTCGAGCGCCTGAATTTGAAGGAGATCGTGTCGTTTACCGCGGTCAATAATCAGCCGTCGCAAAAAGTTATGCAGGCAATCGGTATGCAGCAGGATGAGTCCGGCAACTTCGATCATCCTAATCTGGATGACGGCCATCCGCTCAAGCCGCACGTGCTGTACCGGATCAGCCATGAGCAGTGGCTCAGGACGCTGAAGCCTTGATCAGGGTGTAGATTGAATTAAGCCAACCATCTTAAATCTGTATCATTCCATTCCAGTGGGATGGGCCAGAGGCCTGTCGGAAAATGCAGCGACTGCCGTTGCCGTAAAAGTGCAGAGTCGATGTGCAAGAGGAGTGAGAATGAGCCAAGTGCTGGATGATCTGGTTGAGTTGCTGACGCTGGAAGCCATTGAAGAGAATCTTTTTCGCGGCCGCAGCCAGGACCTGGGTTTTCGTCAGCTGTTTGGCGGCCAGGTGTTGGGGCAGTCGTTGTCTGCCGCCAGTCAGACCGTCGAAGAGGACCGCCATGTTCACTCGCTGCACGGCTATTTTCTGCGCCCTGGCGATGCAGGCCTGCCGGTGGTCTATCAAGTGGACCGCGTGCGCGACGGCGGCAGTTTCAGCACGCGCCGTGTGACTGCCATTCAGAAGGGCAAGCCGATTTTCACGTGCAGCGCCTCGTTTCAGTACGACGAAGAGGGCTTTGAGCACCAGGCGTCGATGCCGCAGATTGTCGGTCCGGAAAACCTGCCGTCCGAGCTAGAGCTGCTGACGGGCCGAGCACACCTGATTCCCGAAGCGATGCACGACAAGTTTCTGCGCCCCAAACCGATTCAGTTCCGCCCCGTGACATCCGAAGACCCGTACGATCCCAAGCCAGGCGAGCCGGTGAAGTACGTGTGGTTTCGCGCCGATGGCAGCCTGTCGGACGTGCAGGCGCTGCATCGTTACATGTTGGCTTATGCCTCCGACTTCAACCTGCTGACCACTTCGTTACGGCCGCATGGCAAGACGGTCTGGCAGCGCGATATGCAGGTCGCCAGCCTCGATCACTCGCTGTGGTTCCACAACGACCTGCGTACCGATGACTGGCTGCTCTATGCGATGGACAGTCCCTGGGCAGGCAACTCCCGCGGCTTTTCACGCGGCAGTATCTTCAACCGCGCCGGGCAACTGGTTGCATCGGTCAGCCAGGAAGGGCTGATCCGCCACCGTAAGGATTGGGCATGACACTCGACGGTATACGGCACTGGGTTTTCGACATGGATGGCACCCTGACCATCCCGGTCCATGACTTTCCGGCAATCAAGCGTGAACTGGGCATCCCTCAGGACCACGATATTCTGGGGCATCTTGCCGCGTTGCCCGCTGACGAGTCGGCGGCCAAGCATGCATGGCTGCTGGAACACGAACGGGAGCTGGCGCTGGCTTCGCAGCCAGCCGAGGGCGCGGTCGAGCTGGTTCGTGAGTTGTCGGCGCGCGGCTATCGGTTGGGGATACTGACCCGTAACGCTCAAGAGCTCGCGTACATCACCTTGAAAGCCATCGGCCTGGCGGACTGCTTTGCTGTCGAGGATGTACTGGGCCGCGACGAAGCGACCCCCAAGCCGGATCCGGCGGGTTTGCTGAAGCTGGCCAATCGCTGGAGTGTCGAGCCGGAGCAGATGGTCATGATCGGCGACTACATGCATGACCTGAACTGCGGCCGTGCGGCGGGCGCCAAGACCGTTCTGGTCAACCTGAAAGACAACCCCTGGCCGGAGCTGACGGACTGGCATGCCGTGGATTGCATTGTGCTACGCGGGATGTTGGGGTGATCTGGACTGGCTCTGGTGCAACTATCGTTCCTCACGCTCCAGCGTGGGAATGCCTTGGGTGACGCTCTGCGTCACAAATCTGCGCCGCACCGCGCACCCAAGATCGGACGCAGAGCGTCCAGAAATGCATTCCTACGCGGAGCGTAGGAACGATAGTTATACCCCGATCACTTAAAACGGCTTGAACAACACCGCCTGACCCTCGGGCGAGGTGAAGATCCCGTCGCCGTTGTGGCCAACTTTCGGCACGATCACCAGGCGCTGGTTCAGCCCTTCAGGGTGGCGCTTCTTGAGGTAGTTGAAGTAGTTCTGGCCACGAATCAGGCGATACGCGCCTTGCGCTTCGGCGGCACAGGTCTTGTCCAGAGCAGGGTGGTTGCGATCGGTGTCCAGCTCGCCCATCAGGTAAGTGATGTCGCGCTTCACGTAATTCTTCTCGATGTCAGCCGGTTTTTCCTTGCCCGAATAGAACGGCATCTTGTTCAGACCGTATTTCCACTCATCGAAATCAGGGCAACTCTGCGCCGTTACCGGTTCAGGCCGCTCTGCGTCGAAATAGGCATAGGACGACGGGTTGGCAATCACATAACGCAGCTTCACGCCTTCCCGCTGCAGCAGCGCATCTTCCTTGCCGCCGATCATCGCGTAGCGCTGCACCACCTGGGCACCACCGGAATGCCCGGCAATGACCACTTCTTTGAGATTCGGGAACAGCTTGCTGTCGCTCAGACGCTTGAGGATATGGTCCAGGACCAGAAACGAACTGACGGGCTTGGGATTGGTGGCGGTGGCGCCTTCCATCCAGCTGTTCTGGCGCCAGCGCAGGATCGACTCCGGCAGGTGATGCGCGACAATGTCCTTCTCATCCAGAAACTGCGGGGCGATCAGCAAGGTCTTGCTGCGCTCTTTGGATTGATTGGCGGCACGTTCGATGCTGCGCAGGTAGGTTTGCGCATTGCGCAGGCGGCCGTGCAGCACGATCACCGCGCGCTCGATCTTCGGCTTGGGGTGTACCCATTCCTGACTCAGCCCGAGTGTCGCCTCTGCGCCATTGATGGCCAGGCGATCCGGGCTGATAGACGTAACCGCTTGATCCTCGGCATGCGCCCCGAGGCTCGCGAAGGCAGTGCTCAACAACAGGACCAGAAGCGGTTTAATCATGTGTTCAGAGACTCTTGGCGGCGAATGTATCGCATTGATTGATTTGGCCTTGGGCAAAGCCTGCCTTGAACCAGCGTACACGCTGGGCAGACGTCCCATGAGTAAAGGAGTCCGGAGCAACTCGACCACTGCTTTGCTGTTGCAAGCGATCATCGCCTATAGCGTTGGCCGCATTCAATGCCTCTTCAATATCACCCGGCTCAAGCCAGTTCAAACGATTTTGTGCGTTGTACGCCCAAACACCTGCAAAGCAGTCCGCCTGAAGCTCCTGGCGGACCAGTAAACCGTTGGCACCTTCCATTTTTTGCCCGGCCTGACGAGCCTTGTCGACCTTGGCAGAAATGCCCAGCAGGGTCTGCACATGGTGCCCGACTTCGTGGGCGATCACGTAAGCCTGGGCGAAGTCTCCAGCGGCGGAAAAGCGCTGGGCCATTTCGCGGAAGAAGTCCATGTCCAGATAGACCTGCTGGTCAGCCGGGCAGTAGAACGGGCCGGTCGCCGAGGTGGCGCGACCGCAAGCCGAGTTGACCTGGCCGCTGAACAGCACCAGCGTCGGGTCCTTGTACTCGCGACCGTTCTGGGCGAACACGGCACGCCAGGTGTCTTCAGTGTCGCCGAGGATACTGCGTACGAATTCGGCTTGCTGATCGTTGGCCGGTGGTGCCTGACGCGTTTGCGCGCTGGGTGGAGCGCTTTGCTCGGTGCTTTGCCCGGTCAGTTGCCCGAGGATCTGCATCGGGTCCTGTCCGGTCAGCAGGCCAATGGCAACGATGATCACAATGCCGCCCAGGCCCAGCCCCTTGCCACCGATGCGCATGCCACCGCCGCCGCCACTGCTGCCGCCATCGCGCGCATCGACTACGTTGTCGCTACGTCGGCCTTTTTTCCAGAGCATGTCGGATCCCTCTTCTTTTCGTGCAATGAGTGTCGCTGCTGATACAGGTCTGCGCCAGTCTGGCGGTCCGGCCAGCGTGTGCAGGATGCGAGGGTATAGAGGTGCGAGAGAGCCGATTGGTTCGGGAAGTCCGTGCCTAGCTTTTCACGGGCTGCGCCTGCAACACGTCAGGCGGCGACGCATCGGCAAAACGGTCGACCTGCCGCAGCGATTTGAAGCACGTCATCCATGCGCCGACCACGCCCAATGTGCAGACGCCACCCATGATTGCCGCAGGTATGGCGCCGACCAGCGAGGCGCTGGTGCCTGCGCGAAACTCGCCCAGCTCGTTGGATGAGCCGATAAACAGCATGTTCACGGCATTGACCCGGCCGCGCATGTTGTCCGGCGTCGAAAACTGCACCAGCGCCGAGCGAATGAACACGCTGACCATGTCCGCCGCGCCCGCGACCAGCAGAGCCAGGCACGACAGCCAGAACAGTGTCGACAGTGCAAACACCAGATTCGCTACGCCGAACAGGCCGACGGCAAGAAACATGGTCATGCCGACGTTGCGCTGCAGCGGACGCATGCTCAGGTAAATACCGACGCCCAGTTCGCCCAGGCTCATCGACGCACGCAGCATGCCCAGCCCTTGGGGGCCCAGATGCAGCACTTCATGGGCGTAAATCGGCAGCAGCGCCACCACGCCGCCGAGCAGCACGGCGAACAGGTCCAGCGAAATGGTGCCGAGGATGATCGGTCGCGAGCGGATGAAGGCAATGCCCGCAGTGAACCGGCCCCAGGCGCTGGAGCCCAGCTCCACCGGCTTGCCGGCAAAGGGCGTCGCTACAGGGGCCAGAAACAGGATGCCAGCTATGAATGCTGCCACGCAGACTGAATACGTCAGTTCTGCGCCGCCCAGCCAATACAGATAGCCGCCGATCAGCGGGCCACCGACGGTCGAGCAGCGCATGATCACGCTGTTGGTGGCGATGGCCGAGGGCAGCTGGTCGCGCGGGACAATCTGTGGCAGCAGGCTTTGCAGGGCCGGGCCGGTGAAGGCGCGGGCGCAGCCGTAGAGCATCAGCGCGCCGTAGATCAGCCGCAGGTCTTGTAGCTTCAAGGCCGAAAACACAAACAGAATGGTGCCGCAGAACGCCTGCACGCCCCAACTGATCATCAGGATGACCTTGCGGTTGTAGCGGTCGATCAGGTCCCCGGCAGGCATCAACAGCAGCAACATGGGAATAAACTGAGCAAGGCCGACGTACGCCAGTGCCATTGGCTCGCGGGTCATGTCATAGACCTGCCAGGCGACCACCACTGCCTGAATCTGCATGGCAAACACTGCCATCAGGCGCGAGAGGATAAAACTGACGAAACCGGGCTGGCTGGACAACTTGACCGGGGCAGGGGCGGCGGAAGACTCAGAGCTCAAGAAAGGGATCCCATTGAAGCGGCTAATTCACGTTTTCGGTTTATACCTTAGCGTATCGATAGGAAGCTAATAAATATTCTGACAGTTTCGCCGTGACGGGCATGAAAGAATCTGCGCCGCGCCGCATGTACAGGATAGGACGCGGAGCGTCCGGAACGGCATGCGACGCAGAGCGCCGCACGATAGTCGAGATTATCGTTCCTCACGCTCCAGCGTGGGAATGCCGTGGGTGACGCTCTGCGTCACAGATCTGCGCCGCGCCGCATGTTCAGGATAGGACGCGGAGCGTCCAGAAAGGCATGCGACGCAGAGCGTCGCACGATAGTCGGGATTATCGTTCCTCACGCTCCAGCGTGGTAATGCCGTGGGTGACGCTCTGCGTCACAGATCTGCGTCGCGCCGCATGTTCAGGATAGGACGCGGAGCGTCCGGAACGGCATGCGACGCAGAGCGCAGCACGATAGTCGAGATAATCGTTCCTCACGCTCCAGCGTGGTAATGCCGTGGGTAACGCTCTGCGTCACAGATCTGCGCCGCGCCGCCTGTACAGGATAGGACGCGGAGCGTCCGGAACGGCATGCGACGCGGAGCGCCGCACGATAGTCGAGATAATCGTTCCTCACGCTCCAGCGTGGTAATGCCGTGGGTGACGCTCTGCGTCACAGATCTGCG